>NZ_VOYF01000003.1:0-296589 GCF_013420775.1 Acinetobacter sp. YH01010
TGAAAACCTTCAAAATTCTTGCTGAGCGATATCGCAATCGAGGCAAAAGACTAGCATTAAGATTCAATCTAATTGCTGGAATTTATAACTTGGAGCTGAGTGAAAAATGACTTATGAAAGAAATCTAATACCTATATGATATAAAAGTTCAGGTGAATGACTAGAGCAAAAAATATATTTTATATTAGAATCTTCAAACAATGTTTGTGATAAGTCTATTTGTGAAGTTAAAAATAAGTGATTCTCAGGCTCTTCTAAAATCAGCAAAGGAATTTTTGATTTAATTTCTTTTCCTAAAAAATAATGCAGCATTGCATACATTATTTTTTTCTGCCTACCATCTCCAGATGCAGGGTATAAATAATCATAGTCATTTTCTATAGTATAAATTTTAAGTTGTTTATATAAGTCGTCAACTACAGACTGTGAAGTAATTTTTACTTTATAAGTTTCATCAAATAACTGTAAGTTATCATTTATTTCATCCTCAATTTTCACAACCGACGATAACTTTTGGATATTTTCATTTACTTTCTCAAAATTTTCTTTAATTTCACTACCTATTTTTAAGTCATCTTCTGTTGAAACAATATCCTTCAAAATCTCCTTTTTGATTTCATTAAATACTTTTATAGTTTCAACATGTGATGGAATATATATAACACTAAAAACATCATCTAAAATTAAATAATTTATCCCTTTCGTTTTTATTTCTTTTAAACCATTTAAATCATCTCCCCAATAAAACTCTTTTAAAATACCCTCTTCTTTTCTTTTTTCAATTTTCAACTTAATATAAAAATTTTTAGAGTCTTCCTTTGTTACAGCATCATGTGCTTTGGCTTTTAGTTTTTGTACATCCTCCTTCTCATCCTGAGAAATATCCAATCCTATAACAATTTCAATTGGTTCTTTATCATTTTTATTGTGAAAATCTGTTGAATGAATATCTTCTAGTCTCAATTTCTTATCAAAAACCCATCTTAAGGCATGTAATAAATTACTTTTACCAACATCATTCAAACCCAAAATAATATTTTTATCTTTTAGTTCTATATTAATTTCTTCAAAATTTCTAAAATTCTTTAACCGTAAACTTTTAAACATAAAATTACCAATGCACAATTTTTATACATTATTCATTTTATATTTTTATTTTTCAACAAAAAGACCCGCATTAAGCGGGTCTTTTTTAAATCAATTTAATCTATTACAGACGAACCAACTCAACAATTTTCTCAGCAACTTCTTCAGCAGACTCCACTGTATAAGTCACATCAGTACCTTCAGCTGTATCCGTAATCACAACTACACCAGTCTCACGAACCAGCGCAACTTGCTCTACAGTTAAACCTGCTTTCGCAATCGCAACCACACCTTGCTGAATCAACAAGCTTTCAATTGCTTGCGCATTTTCAAGGGCTTTAGCAGTCACAGTTACCGCAGCAGGTTTTTGACCTAAACGTGCAGCACGCGCTTCAGCAGTTACAGGCTCGTTGTGTGCAGTCCATTCAACCGCAGACTCAACCATACCCGCACCAACGGTCACGTTGCTTAAACGGTCAATAAAGATGAATGAACCTGTGTAACGGCTGTCTTGGTAACGGTCAAATACCACTGGCGCATCAAACTCAATCGTTACATCTGCAATCGCATTCAGTTCAAGCTGTTCAACTTCCGTTTTTTCCAATGTGTTTACATTGGTACGGTAGTTAATTTTAGCTACTTTCGCAGGAATAGTTTGTGTACCAAACTTCACATTATACAGTTTGCCAACTACTAAAGGCGCATCTGTCATCCATACCACAGAGGCACGTGCAGAACGTGAAATTAACGGCTGTTCGCCCGCTTTTACCAACACGTTACCGCGTGAAATATCAATTTCATCATTCAGTGTTAAAGTCACCGCTTGACCTGCAACAGCATGGTCTAAGTTACCGTCAAAAGTTACAATTTCTTTAACCGTAGACGACTTACCAGATGGTAATGCAGTAATGATATCGCCAACTTTCACTTCACCAAGTGCAATCGTACCGCAGAAGCCACGGAAATCTAGGTTCGGACGGTTAACATACTGAACTGGGAAACGGAATTCGTGCTTGCTCGTATCATGCGAAATTTCAACAGTTTCCAAAGTCTCCATTAAAGTCTGACCTTGGTACCACGGCGTATTTGGTGATTTGTTTACAACGTTATCACCATTCAACGCAGAAATAGGCGTGAAGATAATGTTCGCAGGTTTACGGTCGCCCAATTGGTTTACGAACTCATTGTACTCTGCTTGAATTTCATTGAAGCGCGCTTCAGAGAATTCAACCAAGTCCATTTTGTTCACTGCAACCACGATATTACGAATACCCAAAAGACTCGCAATAAATGAGTGACGACGAGTTTGCGTTTGAACGCCATAACGCGCATCAATCAAGATGATCGCTAAATCGGCAGTCGACGCACCAGTTGCCATGTTACGTGTGTACTGCTCATGCCCTGGGGTGTCAGCAATGATGAACTTACGTTTTTCTGTAGAGAAATAACGGTAAGCCACGTCAATGGTAATACCCTGCTCACGTTCCGCTTGCAGACCATCGACAAGTAAAGCCAAGTCAGGCGCATCACCCGTAGTACCGACTTTTTTAGAGTCACGAGTCACGGCTTGCAATTGATCTTCATAAATCAATTTTGAATCGTAAAGTAAACGACCAATTAAAGTCGATTTACCGTCATCCACGTTACCGCAAGTGAGGAAACGTAGAAGGTCTTTATTTTCGTGTTGTTTTAAATACGCCAAGATGTCTTGGCTAATTAAATCTGATTGATGAGACATTGCTCAAAGCTCCACATATTCTTTTGAAATCGGTTTCTTTTAATCCCCCTGTTCCCCCTTTATAAAAGGGGGACTTTCTCCTCTCTTTTTCAAAGATGAGCAGCACTGCTGCGCAAGGGGAGAGATTTTTTAGAAGTAACCTTCCTGCTTTTTCTTTTCCATCGAACCTGCTTCGTCATGGTCGATCATACGACCTTGACGTTCAGATGTGGTGGCTAAAAGCATCTCTTGGATAATTTCCGGTAAAGTTGTTGCAGTTGATTCAACCGCACCTGTAAGTGGGTAACAACCTAAAGTACGGAAACGCACCGATTTCATTTGTGGCACTTCACCTTCGTTCAAACGCATACGCTCATCATCAACCATGATCAGTGTACCGTTACGCTCAACCACTGGACGTTCAGCAGCCAAGTACAAAGGAACCAATTTAATATTTTCAAGGTAGATGTATTGCCAAATATCCAACTCAGTCCAGTTAGACAATGGGAACACACGAATACTTTCGCCTTTGTTCACTTTACCGTTGTAAAGATTCCAAAGTTCAGGACGTTGGTTTTTAGGGTCCCAACGGTGTTTAGTATCACGGAATGAGTAAACACGTTCTTTGGCACGAGATTTCTCTTCGTCACGACGCGCACCGCCGAAAGCCGCATCAAACTGATATTTATCAAGCGCTTGTTTTAAGCCTTGAGTTTTCATGATATCAGTATATTTTGAGCTACCGTAATCAAACGGATTCACGCCTGCGTCTTTACCTTCTTTGTTTTGATGCACGATTAAATCAAAGCCATGCTCTTTTGCCATGTTGTCACGGAAAGTAATCATGTCTTTAAATTTCCAACCCGTGTCTACATGCAGTAGTGGGAATGGAAGTTTGGCAGGATAGAATGCTTTTAAAGCAAGATGCAGCATGACCGCTGAATCTTTACCGATTGAATACAGCATGACTGGGTTTTCGAACTCAGCAGCAACTTCACGGATGATATGAATACTCTCAGCTTCAAGCTGTTTAAGATGAGTAAGTCTTTCCTCATTTAATGACATGGACAACACCAGCTTAGAATATGTGTACTTATTACACTTTTAAAGATATATATACATTATAGTGATTAAGCTTTCATAACGATTGCTTGTTTTGTGATATTGATATTCTTATTCGTCATATACAAATTGTCTGATACTGCTTATCAATTTTAATTAATTTAATACGATAGACTTATCAATTTCATTATTATTCTAGTCCGAGATCCGTAATTTTACGCAATTTTTTATCAATTAACTAATCGCTAAATCCTCTAAACAATCGGTATTCAAACTCGCTCAAAGTACCTAAAGTAGCTATATCACTCTCCAATAGTTATTGATATGCCATATAGTCACTATACGCTTGAAACCTTAAAGTCGCTGATTGAAGCCGCAGGTCTTGCTGGCTATATTTATCAGCATTCTTCACACATCCTCGTGCTCCAAGAAGCCCTAAATGATGACGGCAGCCCGCTGAATAACTTTATACAACATGAGCTGAGTGCTGACCAAATTGGCCTTCAGTTCGGCCTACGACTTTTGGACAATAAACTCGAGTTTTTGATTGGGGTGACTCACAGTAACCAAGATCGCGGCTACGAAATTGGCGCTGGCAATTTAAAGGCCGATCAACGTGCATTTAATCTGCTCTATGCTTTTTATAATTTTCCCAAAGCATTTCACTTAATCCATTTCCCGCTCGCAGCCAATAGCACCCAGTTAGAAGAAGAGATCGAAAAACAATTGTTTCAACTTGAAAGCATGGGCTTTTTAGACACTGCGATTAAAACCAATCCGATGGGCGAACAAGTGAAGTGGATGAAAACCTTTATTGTTCAAGCAGCTTTAGATATGAAAGTACGCATTCAAACTTCATTGTTATAAAAAGGGTTAAAGCCACCTAAAAAGCGCTCTATTGAACGTCAGTTCAAATCTTCATATGACATCGAAAGTCACGGCAAAGCCCTCAGCACTGCTGTGACGCTTATAAATTTACATTTCCTAACATTGTTTTCTGTGCCGTTTAACAGGCCATTTCTCTCCCTTGAGCACGACCACTTATATATCTGCAATTAGACTGAAAATTTGATTGATCACAATGACTTAAATCTTAAATGGGTAAAGTAGAAGTGCTATTCATTTTAGATTTAGATAATCCTGATTTAATTGATCAACTATTTTTAAAGAAAAACTTAGTAATAGCTCACATAAAAGCCGACTTTTTGTTAATCTGATCTGTAATTTTTTTACACAATTTCGACAGATAATGTTATTTTATTTACTGAAAAAAATTCGGCCAGAATTATTTTTTTTGATTTTTTATAAGCATAAATATAGAGATAAATATAATGTGGGAATTGTTTACTCACCCGTCTAATATCGTGTTTAGCATCAGTCTCTGCTTAATGTTCTTGTTTGGACTTTTTGAGATTGTGTTAACAATTTTAGGGGGTGGTTCTCAAGGCTTCTTAGATCAATTCCTACCTGAGGATGTTGGTCATAATGCAGAGCTAGGTGTAGATGCCGATGCAGGTATCGTGACACGTGTGCTCGATTGGTTGTATTTGGGTCGTATTCCACTGTTTGTATGGCTCATCATTTTCTTATGTGTCTATAGTTTGTTGGGCTTTGCTATTCAAGCCATCGTTAACCAAATGACCAGTATGATGTTCAGTGCATGGATTATTGCACCAGCCTGTATTTTTCTGTGCATGCCCTTCGTACGTTTTAGCGCAATGCTCATTGCCCGTATTTTACCGCAAGATGAAACAACCGCCATTTATAGTGATGAATTGATCGGTAGAACGGCCACGATCATTTTGGGTGATGCACGACCACAGTCTCCTGCTCAAGCCAAAGTCAAAGATCAACACGGATTGACCCATTATATTTTGGTTGAACCTGAACAAAATGAAATTTTCAGCCAAGGTCAATCAGTGGTTTTAACCCAAAAAACAAATGTAGGCTTCCAAGCCACCATGCTCTAAATTTTGAATGAATTGATACTCGGTCAGTTCTTCTAACACCATATAAATACATTTTACGCGTCATTCCTTCTGCAAATCTCGAAGTGATGATGAGTCAACAAAATACTGATTTTTAAATCAAACTCGTTAGCACTTTAGAGGGTTAACTTGAACTACAACAAAAGAGATAAACGTCCATGTTAGACATTATTCCAAGCGGTATCCTTGTTTCAGTCGGGATAATTTTTGCCGCACTTATTTTTATTGGTTTTATTATTGCTCGACTTTATCGTCGCTCAAGTAAAGAAATTTCATTTGTGCGTACAGGCTTCGGCGGTGAAAAAGTGATTTTAGGTGGCGGTGCTATTGTGCTTCCGGTGCTGCATGAAATTATCCCTGTCAATATGAACACCCTACGTCTTGAAGTTCGCCGTGCAGATGACCAAGCGCTGATTACACGTGACCGTATGCGTGTCGATGTGATGGCGGAGTTCTATGTCCGTGTGAAACCAACCGCAGATTCGATTGCTACAGCAGCACAAACGTTAGGTCAAAAGACCATGTCACCAAATGAGCTTAAAAATTTGGTCGAAGGTAAATTCGTTGACTCTCTACGTGCAGTTGCCGCAGAAATGGCGATGGAAGAATTGCATGAAAAACGTGTCGACTTCGTTCAAAAAGTTCAGCAAGTGGTGTCTGAAGATTTACATAAAAACGGTTTGGAACTTGAAACCGTTTCATTAACTGGCTTAGACCAAACAGGCTTTAAATACTTCAACCCACAAAATGCGTTCGATGCTGAAGGTTTAACTAAACTGACAGAAACCATTGAAGACCGTCGTCGTAAACGTAATGCGATTGAGCAAGATGCAGATCTTGCAATCAAGACCAAGAACTTAGAAGCAGAACAAGCACGTCTACAAATTTTGCGTGAAGAAGAATATGCAAAACTGCAACAAGAACGTGAAATTTCAGTTCGTCGTGCAGAACAGCTTGCAGAAATTGCATCACAAGAAGCTTCGAAAAAACGTGAAGCCGAAGAAGCGCGTATTGCTGCTGAACGTGAAGTTGACTTAAAGCGTATTACTGCTGCACGTGACGTTGAAAATCAAAATATTCAAAAGTCACAAATTATTCAGCAAGCCCAAGTGGAACAAAAGAAAACCATTGAGTTGGCTGAGCAAGACCGTGCCATTGCTATTGCAGAAAAATCTCGTGCTGAATCTGAAGCTAAAGCGCATGCCGATCAAGCCCGTGCTCAAGCGGTAAAAGCCGAAGAAGAAGTCATTACCGTTCGTCAAATCCAACAAGCTGAACGTCAAAAAGCTGTTGAATTGGTCTCTGCGAAAGAAAAAGCGGAGAAAGATGCGATTGCCATTACTGTCGCGGCAGAAGCAGGTAAACAAGCAGCAGCAGATGATGCAGAAGCGATTCGTATTGCAGCTGAAGCCGAAGCTGAAAAAGTTCGCTTAAAAGCCAAAGGTGAAGCTGACGCAAAAGTTCTCTTGGCTCAGGCGATGGAAAAACAATACCAAGTTGATGCTGAAGGTACACGTGCAGTGAACGAAGCAAACAACGTATTGTCATCTGAACAGGTTGAAATGCAAATTCGTTTAGCGATGCTGAAATACTTACCTGAAATCATTCGCGAAAGTGTGAAACCAATGGAAAACATTGATGACATTAAGATTTTGCAAGTGAATGGCCTAAATGGTGGTCATGCAGGTTCTTGCCAAGGTGATGCTCACCACGAAGGCAGCGGTAATGTTGCCTTGTCAGACCAAGTGGTGAATAGTGCCCTACGCTACCGCAGCCAGGCCCCACTGATTGATAGCTTGATGAGTGAGCTGGGTATCCAAGGTGGCGATATTAACGGTTTAACTCAGAGCTTAAAAACCAGCAAAAACTAAGTTTTTGATTGAGATAGGGCTCCATCAAATCTCTTTATTCAGAAGTGATTGCTTGAGCAACACATTCTAAATGAATTAAAAAAGCAGTGTCCGCACTGCTTTTTTTATGGCTTAGATACTTGTACTTATGGGCATACAATCTCCCAAAGAAATGAACAACATTTTCTGTCTTATCAGAGCGCTTTTAATGGTTTCTGACATTTATATTTCGCATCACAGCCTGATGTTAAATCAATGAACAAATGGCGTATTTCATAAAAATACTCATTTAGAAGCTATAGAGCAAACAGCATAAAATTATGAAACAAAATATTTAAAATCAATTAATTGATATATCCTTCTCATCTTACAGAATAAGATATTTACTTCTATATATTCAGCTCGATAACATTTTGTTCTATCTATTGTTTTTATAAAACTTGGAAATTGCTTATTAAATTAAAAATAGGGCCTAACAAGGTTTTTGCACTTCAAACCATCAACTAAAAAATAATAGCTGACTATAGATGTATATGCTCATGTAGATTTTCTTAAAAAAATTTCATCACTGAGATAGCAAATTTCACCAATTTTAAAGCTCCCCCTTCTCATATTCCTGATCTACCATCCTTTGTATAAGGCTTGAGAAAATTACAAATAAAATAATTTCTATTGAAAATATTAGGCTTCATCCAAGTAAAAAAGCTCTTTGATGATAAAGATCCATTAAAAATCTCAATTAAATTAGTTATTTTCCCTAAAATCAATATACTGCACGCTATACGAAATTATTTTTAAAAATCATAAACCTATGACCATCCCCGCAATCATCACATATTCGGATTATTATGTGTTCTTTACATTTCATAGTTATTGAACAACCAATATTCCATCCGTTTATGCAGCGTCACTGCACCCCAAAGCAGAACACATAGCCATGCCCTTATGGCTTTTGCATAGCGGCTGAAATACGCTTTTTTTTTGCGTAAAAAAAAAAAAGAGAATCCGAAGATTCTCTTTTGATGTTTAAGTATGGCGATTAAACCAAACCTTTTCCTTTCAGCACTTCGTACATGGTCGAACCTAATTCAGCAGGACTACGGGTATAAGCCATACCCGCTTTTTCAAAGGCAGCGAATTTCTCTTCAGCTGTGCCTTTACCGCCCGAAATGATTGCCCCTGCATGCCCCATACGTTTACCTTTAGGTGCAGTTACACCCGCGATATAACCAACAACAGGCTTTGTAACATTCGACTGGATATATTCAGCTGCTTCTTCTTCTGCTGTACCACCAATCTCACCAATCATGATGATCGCTTCAGTTTGCGGGTCGTCTTGGAACAGCTTTAAGCAATCAATTTGGTTCATACCCGGAATAGGGTCACCACCGATCCCAATACAGGTAGACTGACCTAGTCCCAGCTTGGTGGTTTGCGCTACAGCTTCATAGGTTAACGTCCCTGAACGCGAGATAATGCCGATTTTACCTGGTTGATGAATATGCCCCGGCATAATACCGATCTTACATTCACCTGGGGTAATAATCCCTGGACAGTTTGGCCCAATTAAGCGTGCGTTATTGCCATAGGTTTCTAGGTAACGTTTAGCTTTTAGCATATCGAGTGTCGGCACACCTTCAGTGATCACCACAATCAGCTCAACACCTGAATCAATCGATTCAATAATTGAATCTAGGACAAATGGTGCCGGTACATAAATCGAAGTTGCCGTTGCACCCGTTTCACGTACAGCTTCTTTCATGGTATTGAATACGGGCAGATTCAAATGTTGTGTGCCGCCTTTGCCCGGTGTTACACCACCAACAACTTTAGTGCCATAAGCAATCGATTGTTCTGAATGGAATGTGCCATTTTTACCAGTAAAGCCTTGTACCAATACTTTTGTGTCTTTATTTACTAATACGCTCATGATCTCTACTCCCTTAGCCTTTTACCGCAGCAACAATTTTTTCTGCAGCATCAGCCAAGCCATTTGCAGAAATCAATTTCAAACCTGATTCATCAAGTAATTTTGCACCCAACTCTGCATTGTTCCCTTCTAGACGAACAACCACAGGTACAGTCACATTTACTTCTTGAACCGCTGCAATAATTGCTTCAGCAATCATGTCACAACGTACAATCCCACCAAAAATATTAATTAATACACCTTGCACAGAACTATCCGCCAAAATGATTTTAAAGGCTTCAATTACGCGTTCTTTGGTCGCGCCACCGCCTACATCTAGGAAGTTTGCAGGTTGACCACCATAGAGTTTAATGATGTCCATGGTTGCCATCGCTAGGCCAGCACCATTGACCATACAGCCAATATTGCCTTTTAAGGCAACATAATTCAGATCAAATTCTGATGCTTTCAGCTCACGCTCATTTTCTTGCGTTTTATCGCGTAGTGCTGCGATTTCTGGTAAGCGATATAAAGCATTTGAGTCAATACCAATTTTTGCATCCACACATAAAATCTCGCCATTTTCACGTACGGATAACGGGTTAATTTCAAATAAAGCAAAATCATTTTCAATAAATGCTTGATAAGCCGCAGACATGATTTTGACAAATTGATTCACTTGACCATCTTTTAGGTTTAAAGCAAACGCCACTTCACGTGCTTGGAATGGTAACAATCCAACTAGAGGATCTACTTCAACTTTAATAATTTTTTCAGGGGTTTCTTCTGCAACTTTCTCAATTTCAACACCGCCTTCAGTCGATGCCATAAAGGTCACACGACGGCTAGAACGGTCAACTACAGCTCCTAGGTACAATTCACGCTCTACAGGATAGACATCTTCAGACACCAAAATACCACTGACTGGCTGACCTAATGCATCTGTTTGATAAGTAACTAAGCGTGAACCGACCATTTGGTTCACATAATCAGTGGCTTCTTGCGCAGATTTTACCACTTTCACGCCGCCCGCTTTACCACGACCACCTGCATGGACTTGGGCTTTTAAAACTGCAAACTTACCACCCAGTTGCTCAAAAGCTTTGACTGCTTCTTCTGCGGTTGTTACAAATACGCCTTCTTGGACTGGCATACCATATTTTTTTAATAACGCTTTAGCTTGATATTCGTGTAGATTCATTGAACAACCTTTTACTCTTTTTTCGCTTTGTTATGACCCATTAAAGCCCAGACATCCGTCAAAGCAGCTTTAACCTTTTTTAAATCTTAAAATATTTCTTATCTTTATTTTTAGATGATTATTCAAATTAAAACAACCATCAGAAACAAAAAAGAGCGGCCTAAGCCGCTCTTTTTACATCTTATTTACGTTTACGTTGAATCGCGTGAATCGCACGTCCATCGACTGCAAGCGCAGCTTCGTGAACGACTTCAGAGAATGTCGGGTGACCGAAAGTCATTAACTGAAGGTCTTCAACACTTGATACAAACTCAAGTGCAATCATACCTTGGTGTACGATATCAGACGCTGCAGGTCCAATGACATGCATACCAAGTAGACGATCCGTTTTTGCATCAGCAACAAACTTAACAAAGCCTGCGTTTTCACCAGCAGCCATTGCACGACCATTCGCAGCAAAGCCAAATTGACCAGTCTTCACTTCATGGCCTTTTTCTTTCGCTTGCTCTTCTGTTAAACCAACCCACGCCGCTTCTGGGTGTGTGTAGATTACAGAGATGATTGTGTCGTAGTTCACTTGAGCAGCGTGACCGTGCATACGTTCAACAGCCATTACGCCTTCTTCCATTGCTTTATGTGCAAGCATTGGACCACGTACCAAGTCACCAATTGCGTATACGCCTTCAACCGAAGTTGCACACCAATCGTTTACTTCAACTAGACCGCGTTCAGTGAGTTTAATGCCTGAATCTTCAGCCAATAAACCTTCTGCATATGCTTTACGGCCAACACAAACGATCAATTTATCGAAAGTTTGAGTTTTGTCTTCGCCACCTTGCGTATACTTAACAGTAACTTCACGGCCATTTACTTCTGTACCAGCAACTTTAGCGCCAACACGGATATCAAGACCTTGTTTAGTCAATACTTTTTGGTAGTCTTTTGCCAAAGCTTTATCAGCCATTGGTAAGAATGCATCCATTGCTTCAAATACAACAACTTCAGCACCTAGACGACGCCAAACAGAACCAAGCTCTAGACCAATGACACCCGCGCCAATTACGCCAAGACGTTTAGGCACTTCTGGGAACTCAAGCGCACCAGTAGAGTCAACAATAATGTCTTGGTCTACAGGAGCAACAGGAATATTTACCGGTACAGAACCCGATGCAAGGATTACATATTTAGGTTCTAAAATTTGAGTTTCACCTTCGTGAGATACAAACTCAACTTTCTTACCTGCAAGTAATTTACCTGTACCTTTTAACCATTCGATACCATTGCCTTTAAGTAGGCCATCAATACCCATCGTCAATTGGTTAACAATTTTGTCTTTACGATCAAGCAGTTTTGCAAGATCAAATTTCACTTCACCAGTTGTAATACCGTGGTCATCTAAGTGATGAACGGTATCTTCATAGCGGTGAGATGAATCAAGTAATGCTTTAGATGGGATACAACCCACGTTTAAGCAAGTACCACCTAAAGATGGTTTACCTTTATGAATACGTTTTTCAATACAAGCTACTTTAAAGCCTAATTGAGCAGCGCGGATAGCAGCCTCATAACCACCAGGACCGCCACCAATAACAACTAAATCAAATTGAGACATGTGTATCTCCAAAAATGGGCTTAGAGGATCGCTCTAAGCCCATTGCATTATTCTGAAGTATTAAAGATCAAGGATTAGCTTAGCTGGTTCTTCTAACAATTCTTTGATTGTTACAAGGAAGCCTACTGCTTCTTTACCATCGATTAGACGGTGGTCATAAGAAAGCGCTAAGTACATCATTGGCAAGATTTCAACTTGACCATTTACAGCCATAGGACGTTCTTGGATTTTATGCATACCCAAAATCGCAGTTTGTGGCGTATTTAAGATAGGTGTAGAAAGCAAAGAACCGAAAGTACCACCATTAGTAATAGTGAATGTACCGCCAGTCATATCTTCAATACCCAATTTACCATCACGCGCTTTACCAGCGTATGCACGGATACCATTTTCAACTTCAGCATAGTTCATGCGGTCAGTATCACGAAGAACTGGAACTACTAGACCACGGTCGCTTGATACAGCAACACCGATGTCGTAGAAACCGTGATAAACGATGTCATTACCATCAATCGAAGCGTTTACAGCTGGGTAGCGTTTAAGTGCTTCAGTTGCCGCTTTAACGAAGAATGACATGAAGCCAAGACGTGCACCATGACGCTTTTCAAAAGCATCTTTGTATTGCGCACGCATTTCCATGATTGGTTTCATGTTTACTTCGTTGAACGTAGTCAACATTGCAGTTTCTTGAGTTGCAGCAAGTAGACGTTCAGCAACACGCTTACGAAGACGAGTCATAGGAACACGTTTTTCGATACGTTCACCAACAGCAACGCTTAATGGCGCAGCAGCAGGAGCAGCTGGTTTAGCTTGATGGTTTGCAACATCTTCTTTAGTGATGCGACCGCCACGGCCAGTGCCAGCAACGTCAGCAGCAGCAATGCCAGACTCAGTCAATGCTTTACGCACTGCAGGAGCTTGATCAGCAACAGGTTGAGCACGTTCAACAACAGGAGCAGCGCCCGCTTGAGTTTGCGCAGCAGCTTGTTCTACTTTCTCTTCTGATTGAACAGCTTGAGTTTGAGCAGCGCCAGAAGCAGCACCTTCTTCAAAAGTCGCAATCACTTCGTTCGATAAAACTGTATCGCCTTCGTTTTTAACGATTGCAGAAATCGTACCGTCAGCAGGAGCTACAACTTCTAAAACAACTTTATCTGTTTCAATATCACAAATCACTTCGTCACGTGATACTGCTTCACCTGGTTGTTTATGCCAAGTTGCAACTGTACCGTCAGCAACTGACTCTGGGAATACCGGTGCTTTAATTTCGGTTGCCATTATTAAGAATCTCCTGTTATTCAGCTACGATAGCTAAAGCATCATTTATGAGCTGAGCTTGTTGTTTTGCGTGCAAATATGGTGAACCACAAGCCGGTGCAGCAGAAGCTTCACGACCTGCATAACTAATACGAACTTGTTTGCCCGCTTTCATCACGTCGTCATAAAGACGCGGAGCAATGAATAACCATGCACCTTGGTTCTTCGGTTCTTCTTGAGCCCAAACCAATTCTTTAACGTTTGGATATTGTGCCAGAACTTCAGCAAGACGTGCTTCTGGATACGGATACAATTGTTCAATACGAACGATTGCTGTGTTGTTCAATTCTTTTTCACGACGTTTTTCAAGTAAGTCGTAGTAAACCTTACCACCACAAAGCACTAGACGAGTTACGTCTGACTTGTTGATATTGTCGATTTCATCGATCACAGTTTGGAATGAACCATTTGCAAGTTCTTCTAATGTAGACGTTGCAAGTTTGTGACGAAGAAGAGACTTCGGTGAAGTCACGATCATTGGTTTACGGATTGGACGAAGTGCTTGACGACGCATCGCATGGTAAATCTGCGCTGGTGTAGTCGGTGTGATCACTTGCATGTTTTCTTCAGCACATAGCTGTAAGAAACGCTCTAAACGAGCTGATGAATGCTCAGGACCTTGACCTTCAAAGCCATGTGGAAGAAGCATAGTCAGACCGCATACACGTTCCCACTTAGTTTCGCCAGACGCGATGAACTGATCGATTACAACCTGTGCACAGTTTGCGAAGTCACCAAATTGCGCTTCCCAAATGACAAGGCTCTTCGGAAGAGTCGTTGCATAACCGTATTCGAATGCAAGAACCGCCATTTCTGACAATAATGAGTCATAAATAGCTGTACGTGGTTGGTTTTCTTTCAAGTTACATAATGGAATGTAAGTTGAACCATCTACTTGGTTATGAAGTTTTGCATGACGGTGTGAGAATGTACCACGACCAACGTCTTCACCTGTTAAACGAACAAGGAAACCTTCATCTAGAAGAGACGCGTAAGCTAATGTTTCAGCAGCACCCCAGTTCAATGGCATTTCACCAGTCTGCATTTTCAGACGGTCATCAATCACTTTAGCAACCTGACGTTGCATCACGAAGCCTTCTGGAAGCTCGCGCATTTTCGCACCAAGCTCTTTTAGACGTTCGATTGGGAAAGTGGTATCCCATTTGTCTGTGTATTCGTGGCCTAGGTAAGGTTTCCAGTCCACAAACATTTTTGTATTTGGCTCAAGTACCAACGCATTTGCAACGTGTTTACCTGCTTCAAGGTCAGAACGATACTGTTCAACCATTGCATCAGCAGAAGCACGATCAAGAACACCTTCTTGTACAAGCTTGTCAGCATAAAGCGTACGTGTAGTCGCTTTTTTATTGATGATTTGATACATCATTGGCTGAGTTGCAGCTGGCTCGTCGGCTTCGTTATGACCACGACGACGGTAGCAGAACATATCGATTACAACGTCTTTACGGAATGTATGACGGAAATCGTGTGCCAATTGAGAAACAAATAATACAGATTCAGGATCATCACCGTTCACATGGAAGATCGGTGCTTGGATCATTTTCGCGATGTCAGTACAGTATTCTGTAGAACGCGCATCACGTGGGTCAGACGTTGTGAAACCAACTTGGTTGTTCACGACGATATGAACTGTACCACCCACGGTATAACCGCGAGTTTGTGACATTTGGAAGGTTTCTTGGTTTACACCTTGACCTGCAAATGCAGCATCACCGTGAACGATGATTGGTAATACATCATCACCACCGATATCTTTACGACGTACTTGACGTGCGCGTACAGAACCTTCTACTACAGGTCCAACGATTTCTAAGTGTGATGGGTTAAACGCTAATGCCAAGTGAACTTCGCCACCCGGAGTCATGACGTTTGAAGAGAAACCTTGGTGGTATTTAACGTCACCAGAGCCTTTTTTATGCAGAGATTTGCCTTCGAACTCACCAAATAGATCAGCTGGGTTTTTACCCATGATGTTTACAAGAAGGTTTAAACGGCCACGGTGAGGCATACCGATAACCACTTCTTTACAACCTACCGAACCCGCACGTTGAATAAGTTCATTCACCATAGGAATGAAAGATTCACCACCTTCAACACCGAAACGTTTCGCACCAACGAATTTGTTACCAAGGTATTTTTCTAGGCCTTCAGCTGCAGTTAGACGTTCAAGGATATGTTTTTTCTGGTCTGCAGTGTAGCCAAATTGACCACGAGTACCTTCAAGGCGTTGTTGAATCCAACGTTTTTCTTTTGTATCAACAATGTGCATGTATTCAACACCAATCGAAGCAGTATAAGTTGCTTCCATTGCTTGAACCATTTCACCAAGTGTTGCTTCAGACTTACCGATTGCAAGGTTACCTGTATTAAATACAGTATCTAAGTCAGACTGAGTTAGACCGTGCGCAGCAAGATCTAAATCAGGCACGATTTCACGTTTTGCAAGACCAAGTGGATCTAATTTTGCGTTTTGATGACCACGGTTACGGTATGCAGCGATCAACTGTAATACACCGATTTGACGGCGTTCATGTTCAGAACTTACTGCACTTTGCACTACTGGCTGAACACGGCTTGAATTACGGCCTAATAATAGGAATTGCTCACGTACATTGCTGTGTGGTTGATCACCTTTCGGGAATTTATCGAAGTATTCACGCCAATCAGCCTCTACTGAGTCTGGAGCCGTTAGATACTGCTCATAAAGTTCTTCAATATACGCTGCACTGTCAGCGCTAAGTTCAGTGTCAAGACGCAGTGCGTCAGCAACTTCTTGCATGTGTGGACCCATTTCCTATTGCAAAACATTTCAGGATGCTTTTTAAGCGAACCCATGATTAGTAATGTCAAATTGGTAATATGACATTAGTCCCCATTAGGCTTAAGCCTTGAGGCGTTATCACTACATTAGGATTACCCAATGTGATTAATGAACAATAACGCCCTCAGCGGCATCATTACTCATTGAGAAATACCCGACATAAATCGGGCAATTTTTGCAAATCGTCTTAGAAAAAATAAAATTTGCACCATTATCTTTTCTAAAGCGACTTTATTAACATTTATATACCGTCTACAGCGCTTAAATTGTAGAAAAAATGTACCTAATTCAAAGTCATTTTTTACATATAGTGATGCTTTAAATGCTAACACGTTCGAGCATTTTCAATTGATTTTTTTGACACATACCTCTCATAAATTAGCGAAATACACTGTTTGTATTTTCATCTATGATATGGTGCTACATATAAAATGATCTTTCAATTAAGACAAAAGTCTACGTTCGATTTTTCCCTCATCTCATATACAAAAACAAAAGAGAGCTGACATTCCTATCCTCTCTCTTTTTACTACGTTACATAATAACATCTTCTAATCCTTTTGACAGACTTGAACGAGCGTTTCATCAATAAATAACCATTTATCTATCACTTTATACTTTTAATTCACTACGTTTCTATGAAATCCATTTATAGCACTCTGCAATGACAGCGAATAACTTTCACTATCATCATTTTTATATATGACAAAAAAAGCGCACCCAATGGTGCGCTTTTTTTTACTGCTAAATCTATTAACCAAGATCTAAAAGCATATTACGGATGTGACCGATTGCTTTAGTTGGGTTAAGACCCTTAGGACATACAGATACACAGTTCATGATACCTTTACAACGGAACAATGAGAATGGGTCGTCAAGACGAGCCAAACGCTCTTGAGTTGCTGTATCACGAGAGTCAATGATGAAGCGATATGCGTTCAACAATGCTGAAGGACCCAAGAACTTGTCTGGGTTCCACCAGAATGATGGACATGAAGTTGAACAACATGCACAAAGAATACATTCGTACAAACCATCTAAATGTTCACGCTCTTCAGGAGACTGCAAACGCTCTTTAGGAGGCGCAGGCTGATTGTTGATTAGGAACGGATGGATTTTGTTGTACTGATCGTAGAACTGATTCATATCTACAACCAAGTCTTTAATAACTGGAAGACCTGGAAGTGGACGAATTGTAATCACTTCTGGTAAGTCGTTTAGGTTCCAAAGACACGCTAAACCATTTTTACCATTGATGTTTACACCATCAGAACCACAAATACCTTCACGACATGAACGACGGAATGTTAATGATTCGTCTTGTACTTTTAATGCTAGAAGCGCATCAAGCAACATACGGTGCTTGTCAGTCAACTCTAGTTTAAAAGTTTGCATGTACGGAGCTGCATCCTTATCAGGATCGTAGCGGTAGATATTAAATGTACGAGTACCTCTACTCATCTTACTTCTCCCAATTAGAATGTACGTGGTTTAGGTGGAATAGCATCTACAGATAAAGGCTTGTAACGTACTGGTTTGTACTCAAGACGGTTATCTACAGAGAACCATAAAGTGTGTTTCATCCACTCATCATCACGACGGCCGTATGGGTAGTCAGCATGATCAGGTGGTAATTCGAAATCTACCACTGTATGCGCACCACGACATTCTTTACGTGCAGCTGCAGAAATTAATGTCGCTTTTGCAACTTCATACAAGTTTTCAACTTCTAGAGCTTCAACACGTGCTGTGTTAAATACTTTAGATTTGTCTTTCAAGTGAATGTTGCGTACACGTGGTTCGATCGCAAGAATCTGTTTCACACCTTCTTCAAGAAGTGCAGATGTACGGAATACACCAGCATGGTCTTGAACGATGTCACGGATTGCATCAGCAACTTCTTGAGCATTTTCACCAGAAGTAGATTCATCAAGATGACGAACACGATTCAAAGTGTTTTCAAGAACAGTTGTAGGTAATGGAGCGTATTCATCACCATGGTGTTTAGTTACGTAGTCAACAATATGTTCACCAGCAGCTTTACCAAATACAACCAAGTCAAGCAATGAGTTTGTACCTAGACGGTTTGCACCATGTACAGATACACATGAACATTCACCGATTGCATAAAAACCTTTCACTGGTTTAGTGAAATCACGGTCGCCCGCGTTGTGTGAGTACACATCAGTTTCTTTGTTGTAGTTCGCAACCAAAGCTTCAGTTTCACGAGAAACAGGAACAACCACTTGACCATGAATGTTTGTAGGAATACCACCCATTTGGTAATGGATTGTAGGTACTACAGGAATTGGCTCTTTAGTGATGTCAACGTTCGCGAATTTCTTACCAATCTCGAATACAGATGGAAGACGTTTCATGATTGTTTCAGCACCAAGATGCGTCATATCAAGCAAGATGTAGTCTTTCTTAGGACCACAGCCACGACCTTCTTTAATTTCTTGGTCCATAGAGCGTGATACGAAGTCACGAGGTGCCAAGTCTTTAAGTGTCGGAGCATAACGTTCCATGAACGGCTCACCAGCATCGTTACGAAGGATCGCACCTTCACCACGACAACCTTCTGTCAACAATACGCCTGCGCCCGCAACACCTGTTGGGTGGAATTGCCAGAATTCCATATCTTGTAATGGAATACCAGCACGAGCTGCCATACCAAGACCGTCACCAGTGTTGATATAAGCGTTAGTAGATGCACGGTAAACTCGACCAGCACCACCAGTAGCAAACAATGTAGCTTTACCTTGGAATACTGCAATTTTACCCGTTTCTTGGTCAATTGCTGTCACACCAAGTACATCGCCTGCTTCGTTACGGATCAAATCAAGTGCGATCCATTCTACGAAGAATTGAGTACCCATTTTCACGTTGCTTTGATAAAGCGTATGAAGAAGAGCATGACCTGTACGGTCGGCAGCAGCACATGCACGTGGAACTGGTTTTTCACCATAGTTCGCAGCATGACCACCAAACGGACGTTGGTAAATTGTACCGTCAGCATTACGGTCGAATGGCATACCTAGGTGTTCAAGCTCATATACAACTTGAGGCGCTTCACGAGTCATAAACTCAATTGCGTCTTGGTCACCTAACCAGTCAGAACCTTTAACTGTATCGTAGAAGTGGTAGTGCCAGTTATCTTCTTGCATGTTACCAAGAGATGCACCAATACCACCCTGCGCTGCAACAGTGTGTGAACGAGTTGGGAATACTTTAGTCAGTACAGCAACTTTCAAACCAGCTTGAGCAAGTTGGTAAGAAGCACGCATACCTGAACCACCACCACCAACGATGACTGCATCGAAAGTTAGGTGTGGAATATTTGTGTAATCTTCTTTAGGGGTTATAGCGCCCATGATATTTTCCTATCAATTTGCCCAAAAAATCTGGATCGCCCAGATCGCGTATGCAAATACTGCAACAATCACTGCAGAAGTCAGCACTAAACGCAGACCGTTTGCTGAAGGACCCATTTGACGAGTAGTCACATAGTCAGTGAATACTTGCCACATACCAATCCAAGCATGCGCAACAAGAGATAAGACAGACAATAAAGATAAAATCTTCATTGGTGTTGTCATCATAAAGCCATACCATTGCTCAAAAGTGAATCCGCTATTGCAAAGGATCCAGCCCAGTACAACAATAGTATAAACAGCCAATACAACGGCACTTACACGCTGGATAAACCAATCGCGAGAACCTGATCCTGTTAAACCTGTAGCACTTTTCATTAGAGAACAATCCATACAAATGCTGCAACAATACCGATTGCAGACAAGATCAATGAAATAGTAGCTGCGATACGACCACTTTGAAGTTCTTCAGCAACGCCAAGATCTGCAAATAGATGCTTGATACCACCAATAAGGTGATAAATTAAGCCGGCTACAAATACCCATACGACAAAACGCACAATAAAGCTATCAAACACAGCTTGAACTTGCGCAAAACCTTCAGGTGAAGATAAAGATTTGTCTAAAATCCAAAGAAGGACCGGTACGAGTAAAAATACGATAACACCTGATAGACGGTGTAAAATTGATGCAATAGCCACAGGGGATTTTAAGTTTACGTCTAAAACTTGACCCATGGACAAATTGACAGGTCTGTTGCTTTTCACAGCGGGCATCCTGTAAGTAAAAACTCCATCCGGAGTTTGTTGGAATTAATTCGTAGGAAAGCTAGCATAGTCAGACATTACAATATAATAAACTCTGCAGCTGTCTGATCTTATAAACGACAGGGAATTATAAAACGTGAACTTTCAAAACACAAACGAAGACAATTAGGAATTTTGCAAAATATCCTTAAATAAGAATCATTAACAATAACTTTTCTAAAAACAAATACCTTATTTATCTAAGAAAATCATACTATGTTGTTGGTTTTAATCAGTTAAATGTAAATCTCACTTATTGTTTTTGTGTGTATATGGCGATTTAAACTTTTAGACTAAAGATGAACAAATCTAAATCTTTCTTTTCCCACTACATTTTAAAATCTTCCAGCACATTCGCCAAGCCATAATCATAAAAATAAATATGCATCATTTTCTCAAATGATAAAACTGAAAGATCATGAAACGAAATAAGTACTTAGTCTGTGCATAAAAATCTCAACAACAGCAAATCTGTTTAATAAAACTCCATTTTTTACCTTTCCAATGACAAAAATGTTCATTTATTGATCTTTTAAAGGCGTTTAATTAACTATTTTTTAACCAAACGAACTTTTTTTTAAGTACGATTAAGTCGTTTTAATTATGAATAAGAAAAAAGCAATTTAGAGCCACAAATGTGTGTAAGTTACGAAAATTATAATAATTTAATGAAATAGCGGTCTTGTAATTCATATTTGTTTCAGAGTTTTTAAGAATTAAAAATTGCTTACAATTAAGGCAATAGGCTTTTTTTAATCTGCACCTCCCCTGCAAATTGACTTATTATACTGCGTCGGCACTGTGATTTTACTCATTTTTTAAGCGTATGAATTGTGCTTCATTTCAAGGAATGATCCTCAATTTATATCCATAAGTATAATTGACAAAATTTCAGTTCCCTCTAATCTTAGAGCAAATTTTTGATCTGTCTGATTCTCGCATTAAAAGATTAGTACTGAGTCAGATAAAACATTCACCAGGACAGGAGATCTATTGAATGTCTGAAGCAACTGGCAAAAAAGCCGTTTTACAGCTTGATGGCAAAGAAATTGACTTACCAATTTACAGTGGCACTCTAGGCCCAGATGTAATTGACGTTAAAGATGTGTTGGCCGCAGGTCACTTTACTTTTGATCCTGGTTTTGTCTCAACGGCTGCTTGTGAATCTAAAATCACTTTCATTGACGGCGGTAAAGGTGTTCTTCTACACCGTGGCTACCCAATCGACCAGCTTGCTACTAAAGCAGACTACTTAGAAACTTGCTACCTTCTTTTGAACGGCGAGCTTCCTACTGCTGAACAAAAACAAGAATTCGATGCTAAAGTTCGTAACCACACTATGGTTCACGATCAAGTTGGCCGTTTCTTCAATGGTTTCCGTCGTGACGCTCACCCTATGGCGATCATGTGTGGTGTTGTTGGTGCGCTTTCTGCGTTCTATCACAACGGTTTCGATGTTGAAAACATTGATCACCGCGAAATCACTGCTATTCGCTTAATCGCTAAAGTTCCTACTTTAGCTGCTTGGACTTACAAATACACAGTAGGCCAACCATTCGTTTACCCACGTAACGATTTAAGCTACGCAGAAAACTTCTTGTACATGATGTTTGCTACTCCTGCAGACCGTGATTACAAAGTTGACCCTATTCTTGCTAAAGCAATGGACCGTATTTTCACGCTTCATGCTGACCACGAACAAAACGCGTCTACTTCTACAGTACGTCTTGCTGGTTCTACTGGCGCTAACCCATACGCATGTATCGCTGCGGGTATCGCGGCTCTATGGGGACCTGCTCACGGCGGCGCGAACGAAGCTGTTCTTAAGATGCTTGATGAAATCGGCACTGTAGAAAACGTTGCTCCGTTCATGGAAAAAGTGAAAACTAAAGAAGTTAAACTTATGGGCTTCGGTCACCGAGTTTACAAAAACTTCGATCCACGTGCGAAAGTAATGAAAGAGACTTGTGACGAAGTGTTAACTGCACTTGGTATCAACGATCCACAACTTGCTTTGGCTATGGAACTTGAACGTATTGCGCTTTCTGACGAATACTTCATCAAACGTAACCTATACCCTAACGTAGACTTCTACTCAGGTATCATCCTTAAAGCGATTGGTATCCCAACAGAAATGTTTACTGTTATCTTCGCTCTTGCACGTACTGTTGGTTGGATCAGCCACTGGTTAGAAATGCACAGCGCACCTTACAAAATCGGTCGTCCTCGTCAGCTTTACACTGGCGAAACTCAACGCGATATCCAAGGTCGTTAATTCGAAAGAATTGTGCGAATCTAAAAACCGCCCCTTTAGGGCGGTTTTTTTATGCGGCTAGATTTATTTTGCACTTTAAAACAGACCCATCTGACTGAATTTTCCTGCTCAATCATTAGATAAAACGATGTCTCACAAGCTATAAAGTATGGTGTTTATTGCTGAGTGTATTTTAAATCGCCATTTTCTAGAAAATCTCACACTGTTTCATCAGATAGCGTCATAAAAAAGCCTAATTTCACGTAGAAATTAGGCTGTAAACAAAAGGCTTAAATATTGATGATGCTTTATTTTGGCTTATTGAGTTAGGCAACTTTTAATAAACAATATTTTCTAAGCAACCGTCTCATAGTCTGTCAAGTCCACCTGTTTAAGACGCTGCTTTAACTGTTTCAGTGACCACGGCCAAGCTGCAAAATTGCGCCCATTGGCATCTAAGTAATAACTCTTACAACCGCCACTATTAAAGACCGTAGTCTGTAAATGCGTCTGTACTTTTGCATTGTGATAGGCCAATACATTTGGCCCAAGCACCAAGAAGGCATTAGGTACTTGCGCGATACTGGTACCCAAAAACGCTTCAGGAGAACTGTTTTTCCAAAGTTCTGACAATAACTCCCCTTTGGCATTTTTTACACGCTGCCCAATCGGCGGATGAGAAACTTCAAAACCTGTGCCCCAAATAATGACATCGACTTCATGACGTTCACCATTTGCAGCAATAACAGTATTACCTTCTATTTCAACTAAACCATGTGGTACAAGTTCGACATTGGCTTGCTGCAAAGCAGGATAATAGTTATTGGCAAATAAAAGACGCTTACAACCAATAGAAAAGTTTGGTGTAACTTTTTCACGTAATTCAGCATCTTGAATTTGTGTTTTCAACAACTGACGACCCAAATAATTCACAGGCTCTAGTAGTGAAGGATTACGCAGCCCTAAATTAATACCATTTAATATACCGGCCACACTTTTGCGCCAAGTTTCTTGTACAGTTGGAAAGCGGGTAATGATGCCTTTCGCACGGTCATTCAGTGGCAAATCTGCTTTTGGCAATACCCATGGTGCGGTACGTTGAAACACCACCACATTTTTGGCAATAGGTTGAATCTGAGGAATAAACTGAATCGCAGATGCCCCCGTACCAATCACCGCAATACGTTTATCTTTTAAGTCATAGGCATGGTTCCATCGCGCAGAATGGAACATTTCACCTTCAAAGCTTTCAATACCTTTAATTTTTGGAATTTGAGGTTCAGTAATCGGCCCAGTGGAAAAAATTACCGTTCTCGCCGCATACTTACCTTTGCTCGTCTCTAATTGCCATTGCTTTAATTGCTCATTCCATTCCGCTGCAATTAATTCACAGTTGAACTGAATGTTGCGATACAGCGCATGCTGCTCCGCAACATCTTCTAAATAGTTCAAAATCTCAGGTTGCTTGGCAAATAAATGACTCCATTTATGACTCGGCGCAAATGAAAAAGAATACAACGCCGAAGGAACATCACATCCACAACCTGGATAGGTGTTGTCGCGCCATGTACCTCCCACGCGATTGGCTTTTTCCAAAACCACATAATCGGTATAACCTCGTTCATTCATTTGATGAGCTGCAGCTAAACCTGATATCCCTGCACCAATCACAATGGTATCGTAGACACGCACTTGATTTTCTACGCTTGGTTTTTCTAGGCTAGGCTCTGACTCTAATTGGTCTTGTGCTGCTTTTTTAGCTTTGGCAGAAGACGATGCAGGACGACGTGCAATAGTATTAGCAGTTGGCTTTTTAGTTTGAGTTTTCTCTTGATCTAAGGCTTTTACATCTTCGTCATGTAATTGTGTCGGCATGTTCATGCTTTTACTCCCGACTTTTTAATATAGTTGTTAAATATGGGATAACCCACCCCCAATAAGCGGGTATAGGTTTGCGGGGATAAACGCTTTAACCACCAAAATAATTTGGCATCAGGTTGCGGAATGGTATACAACTTCCCTGCATCTAAATTATTCAATGTCAAATTGACCACATCATGGCTCGTCGTAAATGCATGATTCATTAACAATTGATCGGCCAAGCCTGAATATCGATTAGGTAAGCGACCATTTTTCATAATATTGGTCGGCACCAAAGTTGGGCACAGCACATTCACACGGATATTTGCCGATCGCAGCTCAGCCGATAAAGTTTCAGACAATGCCAACACACTCGACTTCGTCACGTTATATGCTGTCATTTCTGGTGCAGCAGTATATGCCGCAGCAGAAGCAACATTAATAATCGCGCCACCCTGCTTATTTTGTTTCAACTTGGGTACAAAATAATGGCAGCCATGCACCACACCCCACAAATTGACATGCATACACCACTGCCAGTCGTCTAAACTCAGCTCATCAAATTTACCACCCAGCCCGACGCCTGCATTGTTGATCACTAAGGTCACAGCATGTCCCATCAACTGCTCAGCTTGCTCTGACAATGCTTTTACTTCTTCAGCCTTACCTACATCACACTGCACTGCATAAGCACTTGATGAGGTCATGGATTGAATTTGATCCACCGTTTCTTGTGCTGCCTCTAAATGAATATCGGCACAGACCACTGTTCCGCCACGACGTGCTAGCTCTAAAGCAAAGCTTCGTCCAATACCACTGCCTGCACCGGTGACCACCGCATAGGCGTTTTCACTTGGCTTGTTCTTTTTTCCAAATAGACCCATGGTTTTGTCCTTTTATCGTTTTAATGCTGGTGTAAATTCTTTGACAAAATAAGGTGTCAACACACCATCAACAGGGTTCAGCAGGCGCTTTTTGTAATATTCAAGAAATGCAGAAGTGTCATGGTCATTCGGGTGAAAACTTGGTCGTAGATAGTCAAAAATATGCCCGAGGCTGCTGCCATAAACACCATCTCTTAGCCCAAAAATCAGTTGGAAACTGCGCGGAACATCTTTCCAGTAGCTTAGGCTAATCAAATTTGATGGCTTTCTGTAGAAAGGGACAATCGATGCACCAATTGAAATCAAACCCAAAATGGTAATTAATGCAGGGAAAAAGCCAGCAATACGTAAAGCATAATTACCTGATAATTCTTGATAAACATCATAGGCAATGTCTTTGTGTTCAGACTCTTCCAACATATGCCACATCCAAATAGCGCGCTGCTTTTCATCTATTGAATTAAAAAAGATTTCTTCATGATTCATCATGTATTCCGCAAGCACTGCGGTGAAATGCTCAATTGCTGCCATTAAGGATAACTTCATTGGCTGTGGCATACGTTCAAAACCATAGGCAAAGACGTAGTGTTCTAACTTTCTAAAAAATTGCACAGGCAGATTTCTTGCGCGATACGCTTCATTCATTTCTTCATGCATACGTGAATGAATAGCCTCTTGCCCAATCAACGACGTGACACGTTGTCTTAATACAGGATCTTGAATAAAGTCGCGATGATATCGAGCAGTATCAATCACTAAATCTTCGCCACGGGTTAAGAAAATAGATAAAGATGCAAAATAGGCACTGGCCAATTCTGCATTCATATAAAATTTTGGATCAATTTTTTCTGGTTCAAAATCAAATTTCATATGACGAATAGGAACAACGGCAGACTGTTTTGTTGGGTCAAAGACAGGGCCTGCAAATACGCGTGCTAAAGTTTTTTTTATCGGTTGAAAAGCGCTCATGATTTTGCTCTCAATTTGGGTGTTTCCCCTTCATTGACTTCATGTCGATTGAAGTAAAAACACATAGATTGAGGATCAAATTAAGTGAGATAGATCACTAGGCCATTAGCAAAACCGACCTCTCGATTTGCAAAAACGCTCAAATATTTTCTTTGTCAGACAATCTTTAAAACATCGGTGTTGTATGGCTCAAAAGCTTGTCATTAAAGGTCATGGCGTATTTTGATTGAGTGATGATTATTGGATTTTTTGCACTTCACCGGTCGCAGATTGATAGACCCATTGATGATCAAACAGGCTGTCGTCTAAATGATCCAGTTTAAAATTACCAATCGCCACAGCATAGAATCCATTGCCCTGCTGCTTAAAATGTGTGATCTCTTGCATGAGTTCTTCAGTCAGTTGCCCCATGATAAAGTCTGAAATTACCACCACATCAGCATGTACAAAATTCGGTTGTTTCAACATGTCCACGGCATGATTCATCGCAGGGATAATATCCGTCCCCCCATGAAATGACTGCCCTAAAAAGTGAATGACATCATCCAAAGCACTATTATGTTGTAAATTCAGCGCGGTTAAATTGGTCGAGAAATTTACCAAATACATCGCTCGCTTTTCTTTTAACGCTCGAATGGATAAATATAGACAAATTGCTTTGGAAATCAGTTCAGGTTGTCCATTCATTGAGCCACTGGTATCTAAGCAGACAATCATCGGGCCTTTTTGTCCGACTCGACGCTGCGTATGGCGTGGGTCTTCGATCACTCGTCCCTGTTGCTGATCTTGTCGATTAAAACTCATCAGGTTAGATTCTAAATATTTCAAATCAAATAAAACCTGCAAGTCTGGATCGGCTAATAGCGCCAACTCGCTAGGTAAAGCCATACTGAGTTCTTGTGCCAATTTAATTCCAGTAATTTCCTCTTGCGCCATCGGGGTGTGAATAAGCTGCTGCGGTTCTTGTTCTAACTGAGCAGAAATCCGCTTACGTGGCATATTCGGCTGTGCGCTTCCGATCATTTGGCATAGACGTTTAAGCGCCCGATCTTGCTCGAGATAATTGGCCCATTGCTCAAAGTTTTGTAAGTCTTGCGCAGTTAATTGCCCTTTGGAATAGTCTAGAAAAATCCCAGTTTCAAACCCGACACTGTCATGGTGCTTGACCATTTTCGACAATGCTGCAAGAAAATCTTTGATTTCATCTAAAAAGGCATCGCGTTGTAAACGGAGTTGCTCAAACTCCCAATGCGCAATAGCTTCGGTCAATTTACGTTGCCATTTGCCTTTGAATAGCTCAATGTGTAATTGACGCTGCTGCTCGGTCTGCAACGACTGTTGGCTCTGTTGCCACATTTCAGTAAATTCTGGAATCCCCAAGGTTTGCATAAAGGCGGCATATTCAGTGTGGAATTGAACAAAATCGCCCTGTTCCCAATGCTTTAACGCAAGCCAATGTTCCAATTGCTGCTGCGCCACTGCATAGGGATGCTGCTGATCTAAACTCGACTTTGCCTGAAAGGCCCATTCCTGAATTTTTTGATCGAGCTTTTTTGCAACTTTATGATCATCCAACCAATGTTTTAAACTGGATTGTTTTAATTCATCATAAAGTTGTGAACTTAATTCATCGAGTGCCGATTGAGTTTGATGTCGTGTCGGTTTTAATTGCGACATAACTGTTCCAGACGCTCACAATCTTGCAACTGCAATTGATATCTTGCCAATTGCTGCTCAATAGATTGAATTAAATGTTGAATATCCTGTTCAGTGACAAAGACCGATTTAAACTGATGTTTTTGACTGTTAAAGCGTTCCGTCAACAGATCCAATTCTGTTTGAAACAGTGCTTTGAGCTGTTGAACCTCGTGTAACAGCTCATATTGGCTTTGTGCTGAAAGTGCACTGCGTGGACTGCCTTTGGTATGTTTTATATACGGCGTCACCACTTCCTCTAAGCCGTAATATCCACCTTTTAACGTACACACTCTTGAACCATTAAAATTACATACGATGCCACGCACTTCTTCACCGGTATCATCTAAGGCAAAGAAGTCCTTTTTCGTATCCATTTTATCCAGTTCGAGATACAACACTTTATCTTTATAGTGTCGATCTAGATTGGTCACTGCACGCAAGTAATCAGTGCCATGAATTAAATAACTCTCATAGACATCATCGGTATAATAAAAATGATTGAGCACCCGCTGTTCAAGTGCATCCTTCTCTGCCACATGCTGTTCGAACTGCAACCCATAATTTAAGCCATTTTCAGCCAATACGTCATCTATCTGCTGTGAAACAAAGGCAATGTCTTCAGGCTGATTCCATAAGCAATGTTTTAAAATTAATAAATCACTCAAAATCACCGATGGACGATCATTTAAAAATGCACAGGCTTTGACTAAATAAGCCACACGTTGCCAACGACGGTCAGAGACATAGACCACGTGATCTTCAAAGTTATGATTGAGTCGAGTTTTAAGTTGATCAAACAGATTTAAAATCGATTCGGGTAATTCCACCTGATAAATCTGTTCCCGCCAATCTTGCAACTCCGCTTTTTTTATTTTTAAGGTCGCATCGACTTCAACACTGACTTGACTCGGCTTGGCCTGTAATAGTGCATGAAAGTTTTCTGCAACAGCAATCGGCGGCACTTCTAAGCGCAAAATAAAACGATCATACAAGGCATCTAGACCTTGATTTGGTTCGGGAATTTCATTCGATGCACTGACCAAAACATTCAATGGAACTTTTTGGACAATGTCACCATTTTTAAAACTCCGCTCATTCACCAAGGTCAGTAAAGTATTTAAAATCGCAGGGCTGGCTTTCCAAATTTCATCTAAAAATGCAAAATCTGCCCGTGGTAAATAATGTTCTGTTTTACGAATGTATTGATCTTCTTTTAAGGCTTTGATCGATACCGGTCCAAAAATTTCTTCAGGCGTACTGAAACGATTCATCAAATATTCAAAATAGTCATGGACCTCAAAAGCAGAGGCGATTCGACGTGAAATCAAACTTTTTGCAGTGCCGGGCAAACCATATAAAAAGGTATTCATACCCGCAACACCAGCCAACAAACTCAAAGCAATAATCTGCTCACGTTCATACATATTTTTGCTGATTTCAGAAATTAAAGTATTGATCCGTGCTTGCATCTGACTATCTGTTTGACCGAAAACTAAATTGTAACGCCCTAACCGATTTTTCGCTGTAGCAGATGCAAAAATATCGCTTTTTAAATACAGCGCAACAGTGCGATATCTTTTTTTCAGGTTATAGTTAAACTGCACATCCCTTTAGAGATTTAGACACCTTTCATCATGTTGCCCTTTTTTCACACACTCATTCGACTATTAAAACTTGAAGGTTTTAAATATCGATCCCTCACGGCAGGTGAAATATCCATGTGTCGCAGTGTGTTTGGTGATTTGATTCAATATGAGCAAGTGAAAGTGATGAATCACCCTTTTTTGCCTTGGCAATCGGCGCATGTGGTCATGGCGCCTCAGGGGTATATCCATGCACGAAATTTACTGTTTAAAGCGGACTATGCCAAAGCGTCTTTAGGATATCGTGCCCTGTTTATTCATGAAATGGCCCATGTTTATCAATACCAGCAACAGATCAATGTTTTGGGTCGGGGTGCTATTTTGCAGATGGCGTATTTCTTCAGTTTTAAAAAATATAATCCATACCGCTATACCCTCAAAGCACACAAGGCATTTTTTGACTACAACATTGAGCAACAAGGTGACATTGCACGTGACATCTATTTAAAGCGAATTAAAAATATTATTTTATATCCTGAACTTGTTCATCAAATTGAGCTATAAAGCTTCCATGCTCTGTAGCGAATATTTTTAGATAAAATTGAATATCGCCTGATCATTCTATTTCACACTAGTGCTCGACCATTGACGCTATTTTGAGTACAAAAAAACAGCATTAATATTTACTTTATGGCACATAAGCTCAGCTAGGCTTTTAAAAGCTATGAATACCTCTAGTATCTCGCTTAAATTCAGATAAAATAGGCTCACCTTATTTTTTTGCTTTGCATCAAAACAAGTGAATTATCATACGATGATGGTGTTTTGTTTTCGCCTTTCGGCAGTATTTTTCGTATCTAAATACACTCGCTGAATAATCACAATAATACAAATCAGTGTGTTAAGTGTATTCACCTATAGGAATAGGATTTAGTTGGAATGAATAGTTTTAAAATTGCACTTGCTCAGTTCTCTCCGCATATTGGTAACCTAGAATCAAACGCAGCAAAAATGCTTCAACAAGCCAATGTTGCAAAAGAACAGAACGCAGATATTATTGTTTTTCCGGAACTTTCTACAGTTGGTTATCCTGCTGAAGATTTATTATTACGTCCAAGTTTAAATAAACGTACACAGCAAGCTTTTGAACAATTAGCGAGCATTAAGGACATCGTTTTAGTCTTTGGTTTTGTAAATCAAACTGAAGATGGTCAGCGCTATAACTCTGCTGCTGTCATGAAAAATGGTCAAGTTCTCGGGATTTACAATAAACAAAATCTTCCAAACTATAGCGTTTTTGATGAAAAACGTTATTTCAGTGAAGGTCATCAACACCTAGTCTTTGAATATTTAGGTCATAAGTTTGGTGTGTTGATTTGCGAAGATGTTTGGGCATTACCAACTGTTCAACAGCTTGCTCAGTTAAATGTTGAAACCGCTTTGGTGTTGAATGCTTCACCTTATGAAGTTGGTAAACCACAGCATCGCATTGAAACCATGACTGCATTGACCAAACAATTGAACATCAATCTGGTTTACTGCAACCAAGTGGGCGGTCAAGACGACCTTGTCTTTGATGGCACAAGCTTTGTGATGAACAATTCAGGTGAAGTTGCGTTGCAAGCACCAAGTTTTGTTGAAGATCTATATATCGCAGAATACGATGCTGAACAAAAAGCCTTTAAAACAGGTGCAATCACGCCTGTATTAAATACCATGGCTGAAATCTACCAAAGCCTTGTAATCGCAACCCGTGACTACGTACAACGTTCAGGCTTCCCTGGCGTGATTTTAGGTCTATCTGGTGGTATTGACTCAGCATTAACTTTAGCGATTGCTGCCGATGCGATTGGCGCCGATAAAGTTCAAGCGGTCATGATGCCATATACCTATACCGCGCAAATCAGCGTTGAAGATGCTGCTGAACAAGCCAAGAATATGGGCGTAACTTTTGGTATTGCCGAAATCAATCCAATTGTGAATGGCTTTATGCAAACCTTATTCCCTTTCTTTGGCGATGCACCGACTGATGCGACTGAAGAAAACCTACAAGCGCGTTCTCGTGGTACGTTGCTAATGGCCTTATCGAACAAGTTCGGTAATCTTGTACTTTCTACAGGGAACAAGTCTGAATTGTCTGTTGGTTACTGTACATTGTACGGTGACATGGTCGGTGGCTTTGCAGTTCTTAAAGACGTTTATAAAACGATTGTATTTGAACTAGCAAAATACCGTAACAGCATTTCAGAAACACCAGTGATCCCTGAACGTGTAATTACTCGTCCACCTTCTGCGGAACTTCGTCCAGATCAGAAAGACCAAGACTCATTACCTGAATACGAAGTATTGGATGCCATCTTATATGCGTATATCGAAGAAGACATGAGCCAAGATGACATCATTGCCAAAGGTTTTGATGCTGAAGTCGTGAAAAAAGTCATCCGTTTGGTTGATCTAAACGAATACAAACGTCGCCAAGGCGCGATCGGTCCACGTATTAGCTCACGTGCATTTAGCCGTGAACGACGCTACCCAATCGTGAATGGTTGGAAACCGGGTATCTAATTACTCAATTCAAATCAAAAAAGCCCAGTTCTATAACTGGGCTTTTTTATAGGCGCAAAAAACACAGCAGTAAATATAAAAAGTAATTGAGATGTGTATTTCAAAAGTTAGGACATCAATTCATAACATCAAAGATTTGAGTTCTCTTTTATTTCTACATTAACATCGTGAACAGATCATTTTATTAGTGCTGTAATTATTTCAATCTATTTGACTTTTTCTAGGCACAAAAAAAGAGACCAAGCTGAGAGCTTGGTCTATAAAAATGGTGGCTATGACGAGACTTGAACTTGTGACCCCCGCATTATGAGTGCGGTGCTCTAACCAACTGAGCTACATAGCCGTAAACTGTGGTGGCATTATCTAGATTTCACACATTATCGTCAAGCATTTTTGTTTGCAATTGTTCAGAGTTTAAACAAGCAAAGTTCAAGATGTTACTATTTAAGCAAATTATGCTATTTTTAGCCCTATTTACTATATTTTTTGATTAAAAATTAGAGTTTTATCATGCAATTCAATTCGATAAAAAAAGCCTGTCTGACCCTCAGCCTTGCCGTCATGACCTTAACGGGCTGCCAAATCGTCTCACCTATTTTTGTTGACTATAATGGTGTGCGACGTGATGTGGCGACTTGGATTAATAAACAGCCTTTACTGAGCATGCAACAAAAGCGCAGCATGGCTCAACTTAGCCGAGCACAGCAGCCTATCATTCGTCTCGACTTCAATGATCAGGAGAAATTAGTCAGTGTTGCTCGCGCCAATGAAGCTGCAATGTATTGTGCCAATCAGTATTTATCAGCTCAACAGATTCAACGCCTACAGAAACAGATCTTTCCTGAAGATACTTTGCATAAATTAAGCTTGCTTGAGCAACAAGCGTTGCATATTACCCTGACAGAGCAAGAGAAACGGTGTGATTGAAAATATGTCTGCTGTTGGATGAATTATCTAGGCTCAATTTTTCAGCACCAAATTGTCTTACAATCTAGACATAGCTGCTTACATTATTGAGCATTTTTGCTATCGCTAAGCATGGTGAAGACAAGTCCATATTTTTGCAATATTTTTATTACAAAATTCACAATATCCTTATGAATTTACTTGGTTTTATTCCAAAATAAAAAAGCGTATGATGAAACTATGATCAATGTAATAGCGCTTTTTTTCAGGTTTTTCCATCCAAATTCAATTGATCAGATAAGGAGAAATAAGATGGCTTTAAATAATATTTTAGTTCCAGTGGACGGTTCAGAAACTTCTTATGCTGCGGTGGCTAAAGCTGTCGAGTTTGCAAAAACTTTTGGCAGTAAAATTACTGTGGTTCAAGTACTGACGCTCGATCCATATATTGCTGCAGAGTATATTTCAGCAGCGCAAACCAATGATTTAATTGAACGTGCTCGTGCATCGATTTTAAATACACTTGAAGAAGCAAAAGCGAAATTTTCAACTGAAGGTGTCACTGTTGAAACTCGCTTACTTGAAGGTCAAGTGGTGCATACTGAACTGGTTAAAGCTGCAGAAGAAACACATGCGGACTTGATTATTATTGGTTCACATGGCCGTACAGGGATCAAAAAATTCTTCTTGGGCAGCGTAGCTCAAAGCGTACTAGGTGCTTCAGACATTCCTGTTTTGGTTGTACGCAAATAAGCCATTAGATTTATAGCGTGAAATAAAAAGCCTTCTGATCCTAGAGGGCTTTTTATTGACTACTTCATCAATTATAAAATTATAATTCTATGTTTAAGGCAAGGATTTTTTAGGGTAACCATTGATATTGTTTCAATGAGATGCGTCCATTCACCACAAAGACATTTTCAGCTGCCAATTTCAATTGCTGGATATTTTCACCTTTTTCATTGCAACGCTGCGTGCTGATTTTTCCCTGAGCATTCACCACCCGATGCCATGGGATCGTTGATGTTGTATCTAGATGCTTTAGTACATAGCCAACCAGTCGTGCATGTTTCGGTAAACCCGCTAATTTGGCAATTTGTCCGTAAGTGGCAATCTTCGCCTGCGGTATCAATTGAATGACCGACAAAATTTGCGTTGCCAATTCATCACTCTGCTTCATCTGATCTCCTTTGAGCCGCATAAAAAAGAGAACCCGAAGGTTCTCTTTGATTAATACTTAATTTTGACAGATTAGTACAGTAATTGGTTGTGATCGATTAGATCTTGTAAAGTCACATCGGTATTTTTCAAAGTGAGTAATTCAACTTTATCGACACATTTGGGCTATGACAACCATTTGTATAAATATCGCCCCTTGGTAGAGAGCGCATTTATGCAATTAAAAACATGGCGAGATATCGTATTTCTTATGCAAAAAGACAGCGTCATTTAAAGCAGAACTTCAAATAAACTTTATCATGATGTGACTAAAAGCTTCATGACGGCACACCTTACACGTCGGACTGTCTTTAAGAATTCATTTCTTCCCAAAGCCACAGTTTTTTGTCTTTTCATGGTTTCGCATTTTTTCTTTGAGGAATGACTAGAGTGCTTATAAATCTGAAATGATATGCCTACAGCATTTTGTGTCATATGCGCCATCGGTATAGCTAGAATTCATTGGCTCACTAGGTGAAATTTATGCAAGTAAGTTTTCTAGTACTTATGAACTGCTGACATTGTTGTCATGAGCTGAATTGTCCATGTTTGCAATGTTTTCAGCATCTATACCAATACGAAGTTTACGCCATTGTCGTCGACCTTCAGACTGATGTTTATTAGGTTTCGATTCACCTTCAGCTAATAACTTCAAACCTATAGAGTCAACAAGTAGATGTAGTCCATCAGAACTTTTTTGATAGCTAATCGCAATATCAATATGTTTTTATCTCCTGCTGAATGACCAGTCATAATTTCCCACATTTTGCTGTTTCATGATGGAACACAGCTAGAAATAAAAAAAGGAAATGCTCAAGCATTTCCTTTTTTTAAATCGAACAAAGCAATTTAGAAGTTTTCGGGATTTTCTAATCGACGAACTTCTTGCACTTTCTCTGGATTATGTACAGCAGCAACACCATCATCCGCTTTGGTATCTATTAATGCTTCTGGGTTATATACCGTGATGGTTTCATTACCATGTATATCTTCGCCCACGATATATTGGAAACCCTTTTTATTCATTTTATGGCACATTCTTTGATACCAACCTTTGAAACCTTTGGTTTCTTCATTCGGGTTGTAATAAAAAGCATTCATCACAGCGGGTAAACCTAGGCCACACACGAGGCCCGACATTAAGACTGCAATAAATGTATATCCAATCAAAATACTGCTGTATTCACTGAGTTCAGGAATATTGGCAACAGCAAGGATTAAGGCCAATGAAATACCGCCACGAACCCCACCCCACGATAAGATGGCAAGGCTACCGTTGTAACTTTTTTTGCGGAAACTTGGGAAGAATGCAAAAGATAAATAGTTTGCTGCAAAGCGCGATGCATGCAAAATGATAAACGCCACCATACCGCCTAAAATTAAGCTGATACTTAAATCTAAGATAAATAACTCGAGACCGATCAGGGTAAATAAGAAGGAATTGATGATTCCTTCCACGGTATGCCAGAAATGGTTCACTTCCCTGATTTCTCGGTCTTGGAGGATTTCTTTCCATTTATTCCCAACGATCAGACCACCAATAACACATGCAATTGGTGCAGATGCATGTGCGAATAAAGCGACTAGATATGAACCACTTGCCAATAATGCTGTGGTTAAAATCAAGGACTCCATTTCATGTTTACCGCGGAGTAAACGTAAAATCCCTAAACCAAATGCCCAACCAATAATGACTGCAACAACAATTTCATATAACAGTGTTTCAAGCGTACCAATGACGGTAAAATGTTCACCTTGCAAAACATTGAGTAAAGTCATAAACACAGCAATACACATGGCATCATTAAAGAGCGATTCGCCTTCTAATTTCACCATCAAATGATGTGGCGCACGCACCGAACTTAGTACACCTTTAACCCCAATCGGGTCAGTCGCACCTAAAGCAGCACCTAATAACAACAACACCAATAAATCAACATGATGACCAATTAAGAACTGATAACCATACAGAGCAACACCAAAGAACACCGCACAAAGCACCAAGGCTATACTGGCCAAAATACTGATTGGTTTCCAATGCAAACGTAAATCTGAAACTTTAAATTTCAAGGCAGAAGAGGTCAAAATAAAACAAATCACGCCATTAATTAAAAAGTCATAAAAGTCGATATGGCGAACGGCCTCTTCGATATTGTGCAAATTAATCGTCACAAATTGATTGCCATTGAGCAGGCTTGCACCCCATTGCAAAATAAAGACAAAAATTGCAGAAACAATGGGAACACCTATGGCTTGTGGAAAGCCCAAGATACGTTTATTAAAAATCGTGGTTGCAATCGAAAGTGCAAAAATAACGGTAAAAACCTGTAGAAAAAAATAATTTCCCATTTTGTTCCCAATTTTGGTGCTGTGTCGCCTACAGAGTGAGATATAGGTATTTTGAAAATAAATACTAAATTATTTAGTATTTGAAAATAAAATATTCTAACGAATTTTATCTAAATTCCGTGTATCAATTCAGTTTTTTTCACATCTTTTATCAAGATCATTTAACATAGCGAGCCTGCATAGATTTTATGCATTTTCATCATCTACATGATTTCTCCTATGCATCAGACTATTAAAACTGTTTTTCGACTCTTTTTCGCTGCTGTGATCTTTATCATTACGGCGGCCCTGATCCTCACTTGCTATAGCAAGACACAGGAAATTTTACGTGCTGAGCACTATTTTAGTCAGGCAAAAACCATCTCACTGGATTCAACGCCCAAAGAACAATTGGTTTTGGTCTCCAATAATGAATCACCCGATCGTGCGATTTTTATCATGCTGGCGAATAATGGTTATCTTGCCAAACTGAATTGTGAAAACTATGCACAAGATATTTGTCTCGATGAATTTAATCAGCAACACACTCGACAAATTCAACACCTCGATTTACTAAAAATTGGACAATTTCAATATATCCAAAATGTGAGTTTCACCAATAGCCGCACTGGACAAAAACAACAATTACGCTATAGCGATGCCCAATTAAAACAGTTCTATCAAAACGATATTTCAGGCCTTAAATATACTGTTTTTGGCGTGGCTTTATTTGCATTTGCCGCATTGTATGTCAGCTATCGTATTGTTCGAAACTTCAAATCCTTTCTCAACAAATAAGCTTCAATCTATTTTTCAATGAAAAAAGAGGATGTTTTGCATCCTCTTTTTTTACTTTAAATGGCTTGATTAAAGGTATCACAGCTGTTGATATTGCCTGATTTTAAGCCTGTCTGGAACCATTTCATACGCTGCTCACTGGTGCCATGCGTGAAGCTGTCAGGTACCACTTGCCCTGTTGCACTTTTCTGTAAATAGTCATCACCAATCTTATGCGCTGCATCCATCGCTTCTTCTACATCACCCTGCTCTAAAAATTGGGTACGCTGTTGATTATGATGGGCCCAAATACCCGCAAAACAGTCTGCTTGTAGTTCTTGCATGACCGAATAACGATTACCTTCAGCTTTAGACGCTTGTGCACGGGCCTGCTGAACTTGCTCAGAAATGCCTAAAATCGTTTGGATATGATGTCCAACTTCATGGGCAACGACATAGGCTTGCGCAAAGTCTCCCGCCTGATCTTGGCGACTCAATTCTGTTTGATTTTGTTCACCCGTGATGCCCATTTGCGTACGCATATCTTTAAAGAATGCAGTATCAATATAGACCTTCTGATCTGCTGGGCAATAAAACGGCCCCATTGCCGCTTGTGCTGTACCACAACCTGAATTGACCACACCATTAAACATAACCAATTTAGGCGCTTTATACTGAGCATTTAACTGTTCTTGAAAGACTTTATTCCACGTATCTTCCGTATCGGCCAAAACAGTGCCAACAAAATCCATCGCTTCTTGTTGTTCCGGTGTTGGATTATCCAGACCTTTGACTTCAGCCATTTGCCCCTGTGATGTCACTTGTTTGGTCGCCTGATAAGCTTGCTGCGGGTCTACACCAAAAAACTTCCACGCAACAAATGCCACAACTAAACCGAGAATACTAATACCACCCGCTTTTGCACCGCCACCACCGCGACGGTCTTCTACGTTTGAACTAACTCTTCGACCTTTCCAGCGCATAGTGATCTTCCTTATATAAAATAGTTGATATCCGTGCGTTTACAGATTAATCCTTTTGCGACTTTGGCCATACTTTTTGAACTAAAGATACGACGCACAGCACGATTAAACCTGCAATAAAACCTGTCACTAAATTGATTAAAGTCGGTGTTAATGCACCCACAATACTGCCAACTGTAGGAATATGTTCTGCATAATCTACAGAGCCTTCAATAAAATGGTGTAGCAAAGGCATACCATGGGTAATGATGCCACCACCCACTAAAAACATGGCAATCGTACCGACAATGGTCAATGTCTTCATCAACTTAGGTGCAAATGCTAACAAACCTTGTCCAACGGTCTTTTTAAATTGTGATGCTTGTTGAGTAAGATAAAGCCCTAAGTCATCAATTTTGACAATCATCGCGACAAAACCATAAACACCAACGGTCATTATAATTGCAATCACCGAAAGCACCATAACCTTAGTCCCAAATGCCGCAGTTGCAACCGTACCCAATGAAATCACCACAATTTCAGCAGATAAAATAAAATCGGTCCGGATGGCACCTTTGACTTTTTCTTTTTCAAAAGTCACCAAATCCGTTTCAATATGGGTCATCTCTTCACGAGCAACTTCTTCTGTTTTGGCTTTTTTATGATGCAAACTATGCAGGACTTTTTCCACACCCTCATAGCACAAAAACAAACCACCAATCATCAAAAGCGGTGTAATCAGCCAAGGTGCAACCACACTGATCAATAAAGCAGCCGGAACCAAAATTAATTTATTAACAAAAGATCCTTTGGCGACAGACCAAACGACAGGAAGTTCACGATCGGAACGGACACCACTGACTTGTTGTGCATTCAGTGCTAAATCATCTCCAAGGACACCCGCTGTTTTTTTGGCTGCCATCTTACTCATCACAGCAACGTCATCCAACACAGTTGCAATATCATCAAGTAAGATTAATAAGCTACTCGCCATTATTTTTATCCTTTAGGCATTTTTTAATATTCTAATTCTATTTAACGCTAAAATTGTATTTAGTTTTTTAATAATTAACAAAATATTCACCCATTTTTCAGTCAATTGTGCTGTGTCAGTAACAATCAAAAATAGAATGCCGTACAATGGGGACATTCTTTGAAAATCAGCCGTAGCTTTGACTACCACTTTGGAACAGATAATGAGTACTCAAGATAATCGTCCAGTGATTTTGACTGGCGACCGTCCGACTGGACAATTACATTTAGGTCATTTTGTAGGTTCTTTACGTTCACGTGTAGGTTTACAAGATTCGCATCATCAACATCTCCTTTTAGCTGATGCTCAAGCCTTAACTGATAATGCCGATAACTTCGAAAAAGTTCGTCGCAATATTATTGAAGTCGCAACCGATTATCTTGCTGTAGGAATTGACCCAACCAAAACCACGATTTGCGTTCAATCATGCTTACCAGCATTGAATGAATTGACCATGTTGTATTTGAACTTTGTGACGGTTTCTCGCTTAGAGCGTAATCCCACCATCAAATCTGAGATTCAAATGCGTGGATTTGAGCGTGATATTCCTGCAGGTTTCTTATGCTATCCAGTGGCTCAAGCTGCCGATATTACAGCGTTTAAAGCATCTGTCGTTCCAGTGGGCGAAGACCAAATTCCAATGATTGAACAAACCAACGAAATTGTTCGTCGTTTAAACCGTCAAATTGGTCGTGACGTACTTCCTGAATGTAAAGCTTTACTCTCTAATGTAGGCCGCTTACCAGGTTTTGATGGTAAAGCAAAAATGTCTAAATCTTTGGGCAATACCATTGTGCTTGACGCGACTGATAAAGATATCAAAAAAGCCGTAAACGCAATGTATACCGATCCAAATCATTTACGTATTGAAGATCCAGGTCAAGTGGAAGGTAACGTGGTATTTACTTACCTTGATGCATTCGACCCAGATAAAGATGCTGTTGCGGAACTGAAAGAACACTATCGTCGTGGTGGCCTAGGCGATGGTACGGTGAAAAAGCGTCTTGAAGGTGTGCTAAAAGAGCTCATCGGCCCGATCCGTGAACGCCGTTTAGAATTGCAAAAAGATCCTGACTACATCATGGATATTTTAAAAACCGGTACCGATAAATGCCGTGATATTACCCAACAAACGTTGGATGAGATTAAATCTGGACTGGGTGTATTCCACTTCTAAATTTAAAAAATTCCATAAAATTAAGCCTTTCCAATGTGAAAGGCTTTTTTATAGGCACTTTTTGTGAAAGTATTCACAAAATCTCCTTAGTTTTAACGTTAGATAACATCACTTAACGTGAACACCAATGAAATGACTGACCGTTCACTCTATTATCTATTTATGTTTTAGGAATACCTAAATTCATAACATTTCTCCTTTACCGAACCTGTGGAAACAGATTCGTTGTTATACGCAATGAACACCCCAATCATTGCGTATTTTTTTGTCTGAAAATTGGCAACTACCAATATCCAAAAGTCCACTATAAGCGGACTTTTCAATGAATACATCATTTTAAAAATGAATATAAATTAGTAACTGATGTTACGCAGTAACATCAGAAGCGCAATTTTCTTCAAATAAAAGAACGATACGCAGTAACGTCATCCGCAACTGTTCGAGGCAGGACTACTTCTAATCAAAAAAGTTTTTGCGATACTTTGAGTAATTTGACGCTAGTAAACGAGTTTTGCGGATGACAATGGTTTTGGGTACTTTTGCCGAAACAAAAGTACCTCCAGCCGAAGGCTAATCCCTTTATTCAAACCCTAGATGCAAGACTCCGTCGAATAGACTTAAAAAAATCATTTTAAAAATGCGTAATTACTTTTACGCGCGTAACATCAGTTAGTAATGAAATAAACGGTTATCTAATGGTAGTTCAATTCCAATTGACACTCCACCATCATTACCATTTAAATCTGAGTCACTTACCCAACCGTTAATTTTTAAAGGCATATCTGGACGTAAATAATGTGTCCAAGTTAAGTCTAGAGCTTTCAATTCATCTTTTTCAGGAAATGCTGCGTTATTCAAAGCAGCACGCTCTGTTTCAGAAACTTTTGCAAACAGTACACGACCATTTAGACGGTTTAGTTGATCAATACGTATATTTCCACCCACTGAAACCATTTGAGCATCACCACCTAAGGCATGACCTAGTGGATAGCCATGTTGATAGTAGCCATCTGTATATATGTGGTGGTTATAAGAAATGCCTTTAGCATCACCATTGGTTCGAGTATCGACCCATTCAGTATAGAGTTGATAAGGCATATTTTTCACACTTGAAGAATAATCAACCCCAGCAAGATACATGCTTTTTGCAGGCAAACCACCTGCTTCATCTTCACCAATATATTGGCCATACAGACTGGCTGGAACTTGCAATAATGGTTGTAAATTCAAACGCGCATCAAAACCAGCCAATTGATTTGAGGGATTTCCTTCACCCGCGCAACCCGTATCTGTACATTCATTATCTTTGCCAATGAATGCATTCCAATACGCCTTAGCACTTCCTGGTTGCCCTTCCCCATCAATTTGGAAAGTACGTGAAGCCCCTAACTCAAGATATGGTAATGGCTGTGCTGTAAGTCTAAAACCAATTAAATTCGTATCTGGAACCGCAGCATAGTCATCTAATCGACCAGCAAAAGCTTGATACTGCCAAGGGCCGATCCAAGATAACCACGGTGTTTCAAAAGCATTCTGTTCTGCACGCTGTGCAGTAAAACCATACACAGGGCGACTCGCATCACCACGGATTAAACTACCGTCATGACCAGGCCCCCAATAAGTCGGAATCTGACCTGCAATTAACCATTGGTTCCAAAGCTTCCCGGCAATGTATGTGCCTTCTACATTTACATCTTGATCATTATTAATTTGTTGTTTATCTTCAGCATTTACACGTAAACGACCATCCCAATTTTCACCACCAACGTTCAGTTCAAGTGCACCTTGATACTGCGCTTTTTGATGATCACCAAAATTTTACGGTAAATTATTTTTATCTGACTCAGCAAATAATTCGGCTTTTAATAGTGTATTTTCAGCAGTCAATTTATTTTGAATGTTTTGTAATACTTTTTGCTGTACAGATGTCGTCGCTTTTGCAGCAGATAAAGCGCGCTGTATTTCATCACCACTCATCGGCCATGTTGAGGTGCTAATTTGAATGACGCCTTGCTGATTTAACCAATTTAAATCTGCGCGTAATTCTTCATTATTTAATACAATCCCCTGAGCAAAAACAGGAACTGATAATCCAAACAGTACAGCAGCATAGAGTGACTTTCTTAAATACATGCTCTTTTTCTCAAGTTTAATTCACAGCCCACCTTAGATTTTTCAACTCATTTATTCAAGGGCGAAACTGTATCTACCCTAATTTTTTATCATTTCGATTAAAATGCTCAATAAAAGCACAAAATAAAAAACCCGCATTAAGCGGGTTTTTCATTTCAAAACTTAATTAGTTTTTATGATTAGTTTTTATGACGCATATGTGGGAACAAGATCACTTCACGAATACTTGCAGCATTGGCAAATAACATCACCAAACGGTCAATACCAATACCCTCACCCGCTGTAGGCGGTAAGCCGTATTCAAGCGCTTCAATGAAGTCTGCATCGTAATGCATTGCTTCATCATCGCCTGCATCTTTTTCAGCAACTTGTGCTTGGAAGCGTTCTGCTTGGTCAATTGGGTCATTTAACTCTGAGAAACCATTTGCAAGTTCACGACCACCAATGAAGAATTCAAAACGGTCTGTGATATGCGGGTTGTCATCGTTACGACGAGCCAATGGAGAAGTTTCCGCAGGATATTCAGTAATGAAAGTCGGTTGACGTAATTGAGTTTCAACAGTTTCTTCAAATACAATCGTTTGAAGTTTGCCTAAACCAAAACCAGGTTTTACTTGTTCTTTAAGTTCTTCACGAACAAAGTTTGCAAGGAATTCACGGTCAGCGACATTTTCAGCAGTAAAGCTTGGGTTGTGTTCAAGAATCGCATCAAACATCGAGATTTTTTTGTATGGACCTTTGAAGCTATACACTTCTTCGCCATAAGGAACATCTGTAGAACCTAAAATGTCGATTGCCAGTTTCTCAAGCATTTTTTCAGTGAGTTCCATCAAGTCTTTATAATCTGCATAAGCTTGATAGAATTCAATCATAGTGAATTCAGGGTTATGACGTGTAGAAACACCTTCGTTACGGAAGTTACGGTTAATTTCGAATACACGTTCAAAACCACCAACAACCAAACGCTTTAAATAAAGCTCAGGTGCAATACGTAAGAATAGCGGCATATCCAATGCATTATGATGTGTTTCAAATGGACGTGCAGATGCACCACCTGGAATCACATGCATCATTGGAGTTTCAACTTCCATGAAGCGTTCATTGGTTAAATATGCACGAATACCTGACACCACTTTTGCACGAATTTCAAAAGTTTTACGTGTTTCTTCGTTCATGATGAGGTCTAAATAACGCTTACGGTATTTAACTTCAGTATCAGTCAAACCATGGAATTTGTCTGGAAGAGGACGAAGTGATTTGGTTAAAAGCTCAAAATGTTCAATATGAACATACAGGTCACCTTTACCAGAACGACCAATATAACCTTCGATAGCAATAATATCGCCCAAATCGAGTGCTTTAATGGTCGCAAGAACGTCAGCATCCAACTCTTTACGTGGTACATAAAGCTGGATACGACCAGTCATATCTTGGATTACGATGAATGAACCGCGGTTCAACATCACACGACCAGCAACTTTTACATAAACCTTTTCGCCTGCTTCAATTTCTTCTTTTGATTTTTCAGCGAATTGGTCTTGTAAATCTTGTGCATAGTGTTCACGCTTAAATGTGTTAGGCCACGGGCTAACACCTGTTTCCTTGGCGTGCTCTTTGATGTGCTCTAACTTGGCATGACGCTGTGCAATTAAATCGTTTTCGGAAATGGCTTGTTCAGAAGTCGATTGAGCGTTATGTTGCGTCATCTCTGTCTCAAATAGTTAAAAAACGGAAGTTGCATAGCATAGCAGATTTCCTTTGAATTGAGCAGTAAGCAATGCGCGCATTTTTTTAATAAGTAGAAATTTATCGAAGTAAGATGTTTTTAATCGTTATACCTTCAGGTAGACATAGAACATACCTTACAGATGTGCAGTAGATAAAAATTAAATACTCAAGCTCGAAAACCTACATTTTAATGATATCAGATGATAACTAAAAGCTTTAAAATTACTTATAATTATCAATACATTAAAATATATATCAATAACTTAATTCAACCTTTTAATCTATTTTCTTTAAGACTAAAGTCTTTTAAATGCCTATAAATTAGACCAAAAGCTAAATTCTCTTTTTGACAATTCTCTCTACAATGAAGTCATAAAATTGTTGAAAAATAAAATATTCAACACATCCAAAAATGTTTGAAAACAGTGTGTAGAAAAACAATGACTTCCTGCTTATCGAAAATTCTGTTTTTACATGGATTGGATTCTTCCCGTGAATCTACGAAGTTCCATGCCATCAATGCAAAACAAAAATTCTGCATTGAAGTGGACTATCGCAACTTAAATTTTCAAACTGTTGCGGACTTTTACCACGAGAGTATTGAAACCATTAAGCCCGATATCATCGTCGGGCATAGTCTCGGGGCATATTGGGCATTAAAAATGTCGCTGTTTCATCGTATTCCGTGTGTAGTTGCCAACCCGAGTCTGCATCCAGACTTTCGCGACGACTACCCTGCAATTAATGAAATGGATTTGGATCACGATATTCCACAAATTGCATATATCGAACGTGGCGATGAAATCTTAGATATGTATGAAGCAGAACAACAACTCGAAGACTATATGCAAGTTCAAGTGATGGATGGCGGACACCATCGTCTACAATGCCCTGAAAATATTAATGATTTAATCCAACATCTCGAATTAAACTATTTAAAAAAATAAATCATAAGATTAATCATAAGTAGCAACGTCTTTTTTATCAGACATAAAAAAGCCCTGTCATAGACAAGGCTTTTTACATTTTAAAACTGACGCTTAGGCAGCATCTGCTTCAGGACGTGTTTTATCATCTAAAACAGACCAAATATTTAGTCCTAAATCTTTATGCAAGTCAGGCAAATCTAAGAAAATGCTTGCGCCTAAAACTTGGTGTTTACATTTTTCAGCCAATTGTTTCACTGCACGAAGCGTACCGCCCGTCGCCAATACGTCATCCACAATAATTACTTTTTGTGATTCGATTTCAGCTGACATTTCAAGACGATCTAAACCGTATTCAAGGCTATAACCAACACCAACAACAGGTGGTGGTAATTTTCCGGCTTTACGTACCAACACCAAACCTTTGCCTGTACGCTGAGCAAGTAAGCTTGCCAAAACAAAACCACGCGCTTCAACTGCAATAAAGCTATCTACTTCTGCCAATTGCTCAGCTGGAATACTTGCAATTAGGGCATCAGTTAACGATTCGATGTTATTCATAAATAACGGCGTAAGGTCAAAGAAGCAAATTCCTGGTTTTGGAAAATCTTGGACAGTACGAATGTTAGACCACAATGCCGCAGCAGTAGAATTACTCATAATAGGAGAAAATAAATTAAGGAAGGAATGTGTGAATTTTAACGCGATTTGAGAGAAAAGAACAGCTAACCCCCGACTAAAATGCATATTTAAGATACAGCAAATTTACATAAGTTACTGATTATTAATATTGTATTTATTTAAAAAATATCAAATATATATTTTCCTAATCATAAAATAAAAGATTTTAGAGTTTTTTTCTGCAAGACTTTAGTCTATGAATATAGAAAAAGCGGTATTTAGAACCCAATTCACGGAAATGAATTCCAATATAGCTTTCAATAGGCATAAATATTGTCAGACAATTTTTCCAAGATCTGGGGTTTTGATGATATTTATTGTCCCTCACTGCCATTCTGCTTTTAATTTCACTCATTAAACTCTTAGCCACTTTACTTTATCGTTAGAACTGCGTAAAAATTTAACATAAGAGTCTACTGTATAAGGCTAATTAACCTTAAGGTATAAACTTATACAGTTATGAAGTATTTACTGACTTAATTTTGTGTCAGTTTTTGGAGAATGGAATGAAAAAGTATCAGTGCATCGTTTGTGGATGGATTTATGACGAAGCAGAAGGCTGGCCACAAGACGGTATCGTGGCAGGAACGAAATGGGAAGATATCCCAGATGATTGGACTTGCCCAGACTGTGGCGTCTCAAAAGTAGATTTTGAAATGGTTGAAATCTAATAAATAGAATCTAAGGCCATCATCGTTATGGTCTTTTTTTTGTCTTTAAAAAATATGAAATGTGTTTGGAGTTGAGTATGCACCCTATTGTCATTATTGGTTCTGGTATGGCGGGATATGCCGTTGCACGTGAATTTCGAAAGTTAAATACTGAACTAGAACTTATTATGATCTGTGCGGATGATGCCATTAACTACGCTAAACCGACATTATCCAATGCGCTCGTTGGTAATAAAACTCCTGAGCAAATCCCTCTAGGGGATGCCGAAAAAATGTCGGCTCAACTCAATATGCAAATCATCAATAAGAGTTGGGTTAAATCCATTGATGCAGCAAAACATGAGCTTACTATTGAAAGCCAAAATGGAACTCAAACACAACTATATTCAAAACTCGTTTTAGCAGTCGGCGCAAATCCAATTCGCTTAGCTATTTCGGGTGATGGCAGTGAAGACATTCATGTCGTCAACAATTTGGATCACTACAAAGCTTTCCGTAAACAGCTTGCAGCACGTGAAGATAAACGTGTGGTGATTTTAGGGGCAGGCTTGATTGGCTGTGAATTTGCCAACGACCTCCAAAATACTGGGGCGAAAGTATCGGTGGTCGATTTAGCTCCGCAACCTTTGGGTCGCCTACTGCCGTCTCATGTTGCAGCTAAATTCCAAAGCAATTTAGAAGAAACGGGTATTAAATTCGTTTTAGGTACGACAGTCGACAAAGTGTCACGTATTGAAAATGGTGACTATCAAGTGAGCCTTGCCAATGGTCAAAGCTTAGTGGCAGATGTTGTGTTGTCTGCGATTGGTCTACAGCCTGAGATTAACTTAGCAAAACAAGCCGGCATTCACACCAGTCGTGGTGTATTAACCAATAAAGGCTTAGAAACCAACTTGGCAGATATCTATGCTGTCGGTGACTGTGCTGAAGTTAATGGTACCCTTCTGCCATACGTGATGCCGATCATGCAACAAGCACGTGCTTTGGCAAAAACCCTCAATGGTGAACATACCGCTGTGCATTATCCAGCCATGCCTGTAGCTGTTAAAACACCTGCTGCACCTTTAACTGTCCTTCCTGCGCCAATTGATGTAGAAACCCAATGGGAAACAGAAGAGCTTGAAGATGGCATGATTGCCCGTGCGATTGATCAAGATGGCGTATTACGTGGATTTGTACTGCTCGGTGCAACTGCTGGGAAGCAACGCTTAACTTTGACTAAGCAGGTTCCGGACTTGATTCCCGCTTCAGTTTAAGGTTTAAATACAAGGACGTCCTGATAATAATAGACGTCCTTTTTAAAGGAAAATAACAATGAATAGTGCCCTTCAGTTTAATATTTCACCTTATGCCTCTTTTATGCATGAAACTCGCGTAGAGTTAGGCAATGGCATTGAACTTCATGTCGAGGTGGGTGGTCATCCTGAAGATCCTGCAATCTTACTGATTATGGGACTCGGCGCACAAATGTTGTATTGGCCCGATTTCTTTTGTAAGTCCCTAATAGATCAAGGTTACCGAGTTATTCGCTTTGATAATCGTGATATAGGTCTATCCAGTAAAATTCGTAACCCAGGTCCACGTCTCAACACCTTTAAATTGATGGGACGTTTTGCCTTAGGTCTAGAGAATCAAGGCGCGCCCTATGATCTATACGATATGGCAGACGATGTTGCACTGTTAATTGATCGTATGGGACTGGATAAAGTCCATATTTTAGGTGCTTCGATGGGCGGCATGATCGCTCAAATCGTGGCGGCACGCTATCCCGACAAAGTCCACAACTTAAGCTTACTTTTTACCAGTAACATCCAACCCTTACTTCCACCGCCATTTCCAAAGCAATTATTTAGTCTAATTGAAAAACCTGAATCTAACGATGAAGATGGCATTATTAACCATAGTCTGAAAGTTTTTAATATTATAGGCTCTCCAGGCTATATTAATCAGCTTGAAGCGATACAAACTGCACGTAAACTCTATAAGCGGAGTTATTACCCAGCGGGTGTACTTCAACAGTTTTTAGCAATATTATGTACAGGTTCCCTGCTGCAGTTGGATAAACAAATTCAGCATAAAACCATTGTGGTTCATGGAGCTCGTGACCGTTTGCTGCCGCCAAGCCATGGTAAGGCCGTTGCAAAGGCTATTTCAGGTGCTAAATTTGAATTAATTGATGGAATGGGGCATGATATCCCACCGCATTTTATTCCATATCTTAGCGGTTTGTTTGCTGATCACTTTAAATCATAAATTAGGACACTATGGCTGCATTACCATCCTTAAGACAGCTGTCATATCTAGTAACACTGTCAGAAACGCTACACTTTACTGAAGCTGCGCGTCGTTCTTTTGTCACCCAGTCTACTTTGTCTGGCGGGATCATGGAACTTGAGCGTTTACTAGGTGGCGTATTGGTAGAACGCGACCGTCAAAACGTGCGTTTAACTCCTCTTGGCGAACAAGTTGTCGGACGAGCCCGAGTTCTATTGGCAGATGCGCAAGACCTAATGCGTTTAAGTCGTGAAATGAGCGAACCTCTAACGGGTGATTTACATCTAGGGGTCATTCCTACTATTGCGCCATTCTTACTTGCGCCATTATTAGAAGAAGTGCATAAGCAATTACCAAAAATTCAGTTGCATTTACACGAAGCACAAAGTGAAAAAATTGTTGAGAAACTCGAGCACGGTAATCTAGATATCGTATTACTTGCTCTTCCTTTCGATACACGTAGCTTGAAAGTTGCAGAAGTAAACAAAGAAAAATTGTTCTTGGTGTACAACAAAGCTGACCAAAATGCAGCTCAAGCAAAATCGTTAGACGACTTAGATTTATCTCGTTTAATGTTGCTTGAAGAAGGCCATTGCTTACGTGATCATGCTTTGAGTGCTTGCCCAATTGGTGAGCGTAAAAATGACCATCGTTTAAAAGCAAGCTCATTGCCAACTTTGGTTGAAATGGTTTCCGCAGATTTAGGCTTTACCTTATTGCCTGAAATTGCAGTTCATACCAATATGATCAAAGCCAATGAAGATTTGGCTGTGAAAGAAATAGAAGCTAGTCCTACACGCACATTAGCATTGGTAACGCGTAAAAGTACGCCGCTTCAAAGTGAATTTGATGTATTGCTTCAAATCTTGCAGAAAATCACCAGTAATCTGCACTAATTCAATCCATGAATATTAAAGAGAGCCCTGTGCTCTCTTTTTTATTTTGCAGAAATGAATAATCCAGAAATAATAATATTGAGATGAATTTAAAATTGAAAATAAAAATATAGTATCTAGAAAAAAGAAAAGGCTAACCCAAATAGGTAGCCTGATAAGGTAATATATGACTTGATGTATATCTCAATTCATCGCCTCGATAATATCTTCACACTAGCCAGATAAGTAAGAAGATTAATACATCTTAGTAAAATATAACTTTCGTTAAAATCACTAGTTTCAGGTATTTTAGATAAAGTACGTCTGATTCATTTTCAAAGGGCTTTTTTCATAATTATGTTTTGTGCTATAAAATAACCATACATGAGAAATAAATCACATTATTTTAAATAGTCACTAATATTCATGTTTAAAATAACTAAGCAATAGGTGAATATTAACTCACATCAGAAACAGTTCAATTTATTAGTTGTCAAAATACTGCTTTCACATTTCATTTATTATTTTCAATTCGAATCGAAATCTGATGATTATTTAATCAATATTCTAAAAATAAAAACGAAAAAACTATAAATCTTTGCATTCAACATAATGAAAAACACAAAAAACCATACATTAATTAAATTATATTATATCACAATAACTTAATTATACTTTGATGTATAAATCACTACTTCTAGGTATATTTTTCTAATTCACTTCCATGCACATTATGGAAATGCAATTTGATTAAAAATAATAAATGAGCGAAATGTATGATGAGTGAATTTTTATTACCAGTACCCGTTTTGATCATTGATCATCAATCAATGACTTCAAAAACAGTGCTGTTTAACATCTTAGGAGACCTCGGTTATCCTGAAGACCTCATTACATTTTCAGAAAATTTAGCAGATGCAGAACAACAAATTTTCAATCAATTGCCAAATTTAATCTTTTTAGTGGTCACGCAACAGTCTGATATCTCATTCATACATAAAATTAAGAAAATCTATCCTTCGAGCAATCTCATTATTTTAGTCAATGAACAGTCTGCCGATTTAACTTTACATGCGATTCAGTTAGGTGCAACTGCCTATATGTTGATTCAACAACCAATTGAAGACACTTATAACCAGCTGAAAACCATTTTAAGAGGTGGTGCTGCCCTGCACCCAACTTTTGCTAAATTTTTATTGAGTGAAACTTTTAGTCCGCAAAATGCAGCGCCGAAACAACTCAGTCTAAATCCAGCTGAATATCAAATTTTGGATATGGTCAGCCATAGTGCGACTCAAGAGCAGATGGTCAATGAATTAAAACTTTCAACGTATCAAATTGATGGTTTTGTCAAAAATATCTATAGAAAAATTTGTAGCTACAGCTAAATTTAGCTGAGATAAAGTATTCAAAAATAAATCTATACTTAAAAAATACCAAAGGGAGCATCTGCTCCCTTTATTTATAACCCACATCTATTTAAATGCATCTAAAAGCACATGCTGTGAATTATGTGCCTCCTCTCCCTCTTGAACATGGGTACGAATCCAACGACCATCACTTTGGAGCAACCAAGCTTGCTGATTATCTTTTAGATAATTCACTAAACCTAATTGATAAATACGCTTTTTCAAGGCGGGATCCTCAATTGGGAAACAAGCTTCCACACGGTTAAATAAATTACGATCCATCCAGTCTGCACTTGAACAGTAAATCCGAGCATCGCCATTATTACTGAAATAATATACTCGGGTATGTTCTAAGAAACGGCCAACAATAGAACGTACGCGAATATTTTCAGACAGCCCCGGTAAACCCGGACGCAAACAACAAATAGAACGAATAATTAAATCAATCTGTACACCCGCTTGTGACGCTTCATACAGTTTATTGATCAACTGAACTTCAGTTAATGCATTAACCTTGACAATGATTTGCGCAGGCTTACCTGCTTTAGCATTAGCAATTTCATTATCAATATAATTAATCAGTTGAGCATGTAAGGTAAATGGCGCATGCAGCAGTTTTTTCAACTTCGCCATTTTTCCCATACCAGTCAGCTCTTGGAAAATACGATGTACATCCTCACAGAGTTCTTTATCGGTAGTTAACAGACCATAATCGGTGTAGATACGCGCATTGCCCGCGTGATAGTTACCCGTACCTAAATGTACATAACGCACCAATTTATTATTTTCACGGCGTACCACCAAAATCATTTTGGCATGGGTCTTATAGCCCACGATGCCATACACCACCACTGCACCCGCTTCTTGTAATACATTGGCTACAGCAATATTTGATTCTTCATCAAATCGTGCACGAAGCTCAATTACTGCGGTGACTTCTTTGCCATTACGTGCAGCTTCTGCTAAAACTTGCACAATTTCAGAGTCTGCACCACTTCGATAAAGCGTTTGTTTAATGGCCAAAACTTGCGGATCACGTGCAGCTTCGCGCAGTAAATTAATTACCGGTGCGAATGATTCAAAGGGATGGTGCAGCAAAATATCTTGCTTTTGCATCGCACTAAAGATGTTTTCAGACTTCTTGAGTACTTTCGGAATAACCGGAATATGTGCGTCATAACGTAAATGTGGACGTTTAAAGTTTGACAGTAAACGTGCAAGGTTAACTGGCCCATCTACTTTATAGAGTTGCTCTTCTTCTAAATCAAACTCATCAAGCAAATATTCATAAATATGCTGCGGACAATTTTCTGTCACTTCCAAGCGAACAGCACGACCAAAACGACGTGAATTCAACTCACCTTTCAGGGCTTTAGCCAAATCTTCAACATCTTCATTCAAAGCCAAATCGGCATTACGCGTCACGCGGAATTGGTAGCAACCCGTCGCCGTCATGCCGGGGAACAAGTCAGAGACATGTTCATGAATAATTGCCGATAGCATCACATGATGCTCTTTGCCACCGGTTAATTCATCAGGAAGCCGAACGACACGTGGCAACGAACGTGGTGCAGGTACAACGGCTAAGTCAATCTGACGACCAAACGCATCCTTCCCTTCTAGAGTCACAATAAAGTTCAGCGACTTATTCACCAAGCGAGGGAATGGATGTGCGGGATCTAAGCTAATTGGCGTTAAGACTGGAGCAACTTGTTCTTGGAAATATTTTTTTACCCATGCCGACTGTGCAGGGGTTAACTCACCACGACGCAAGAAGCAAATATCTTCTTCACGCAGTTTGGGTAAAATTTCTTGATTTAAAATACGATACTGGCGCTCAATTGCCGCATGCGCTGTCGTAGAAATTTCATCTAATACTTGTTTTGGTGTTAAGCCATCTGGACTGCGGCTTTCATTACCTAAGTCTAGCTGTTCCATCATTCCCGCAACACGAATTTCAAAAAATTCGTCTAAGTTACGTGAAAAGATCAGTAAGAAATTCATCCGCTCTAATAATGGATGAATGGGGTCAACCGCTTGTTCGAGCACACGCAGATGAAAGTCGAGAATCGATAACTCTCGATTGATATAACGATCATTATAAGTATATTCAGTAGGTACTTGCGCGACTTCAGCTGCGGTATTCATCTCAAACCCATATAAAAAATGTGTGCTGTACTCAGTTTAGTATGCTTCAAATTTATGACAATTTCATAAAAAAAGCCCATAAAGATGAGCTTTTTGTTGTAATTCAAATCGCTGCCATGCCATTTGACGAATGTTTAGATCGTTCTTAATCTGGGATATGGCTATAACGCATATATTTTTGGATCATGCGCTTACGATAATTTAGCTTTCTATCATTTCGATTTTCATCATAATATTTTGGATTGGGTAAAATAGCCGCAATAAATGCCGCTTGTTCTCGACTCAAACTCCGTGAACTTTTACCAAAATAGTGCTGTGTTGCAGCTTCTACGCCGTAAATGTTGTCCCCAAACTCAACCGAGTTGAGATATACCTCTAAAATGCGTTGCTTCGTCCACATGCGTTCCATCATCCATGTTGCAACAGCTTCCTGCCCTTTTCGGATAAATGAACGCTTATTATATAAAAATAAGTTTTTTGCCAATTGCTGAGAAATGGTAGATCCACCTGCAACCACTTTGCCTTTATCTTTATTGCGTTCTAAAGCATTTTGCATGCCTTCCCAATCAAAACCTTTGTGTTGTAAAAACTTGCCATCTTCCGCGGCAACAACAGCATGTTTGACATAATCACTGATTTGGTCGTAATCACGCCATTCGTGTTTAATCGGTTTTGATGGCTCAGACCAATAATCTAAACGCATCATCATCGTCGATTCCACAGGATGTGTACGCCACCACACCAGACTACCAAAGATCCAAAGCTGTACCAAAAGCACAAGACTGACAAGAATTAACAATGTACGAACAATAAAGGCTTTCATGTCAGTGTGTTACTCCAGAAATTCTGTTTTTTCATGTTAAGCTTATTTTTAAATATTTTGACACAGTACAAGAATAGCATGTCTGAACTCAGCCCTCCTGCTGTATCAACCCGTAAGCTGCAAATCCAACTGTGGTGGATCACGGCACTCTTAATTACCATCAATGTTGGACTCTTTGGCTGGCAAGTGTTGCATGGAATGAACGTTAGCCAACCCGACACACTGGATGCTTTGCGTTGGGGTGCTGATTATGCACCTTTAACCTTTTTAGAGGAACCCATCCGCTTATTCAGCAGTATGTTTTTTCATTTTGGCCTGATTCACCTGATGTTGAATATGTGGGCTTTGTATATTTTTGGCAGTGTTGCCGAGCAAATGTTAGGTCGTTTCTACTTCCTCGGCCTGTATGTTTTAGCCGGACTCATGGGAAGTTTATTGAGTGGTTATTTAACCATTCAAGATAGCTATGCATTATTGGCCGAAGGTGCAGCCAATCAGCAACTTTTTCCGAGTATTGGTGCAGGCGCATCGGGTGCAGTGATGGGACTGGGTGCAGCGCTGACGATTATTTCGCTGCTCCCCATGTTACCTCAACAGCAATTTTATCTGGATAAAAAAACCTTATTGATGGTGATGGGGATTAACCTCGCGATGGGCTTTATGATTAGTGGGATTAACAATGCCGCGCATATTGGCGGCATGTTGATGGGCGCTGCCTTGGCTTTCATTTGGTATGTGGGACAAAAATTACATCAATCCCTAATCATTCAAATGATCGGTCTAATCACCGCAGCTGTCGGATGCTACCTGTTTTATCTGCATTGCCAACAATTAATCCAACCGATTTTACCGCTTTGGGAACACTTTATCCTGCTGATGAAGCAATCTCTCGCAGCACGTTAAACAGTGGAATGAACCCTGTGGCTATCAACACAGATATGTTGAAAACACATCAAATCATGTCTAAACCTGGACTGCGCACTGGGTTCCTGCTCCACTCTTAACTTGCTCGGCTGTTAACCATCTCCCCCCTTAACTATTTAGTTCACGTAAGCTTTCTAAGGGTGGGATGTCGCAAAGATAACTTAAGCGATAACGTCCGATCAATGTACAGACTAAGGTCATGACCAGTGGGAGGATCAACCAAATCTCTGCATGTAGCTGGATGGTCAGTTCCATTTTATAACTGACAATCGCACTGATCACTTCAGCAAAAATACATGCCACAACACCCGAAATTAGCCCCATCAAACCAACTTCCAAACTGAGCATCGACTTTAACTTTTGCTTGGAACTGCCGAAGGACCGCAGTAATGCCACTTCTTTTTTGCGTTCATCCATAAATAAGTTCAAACATGCGACCAAAACTAAAATGCCTGAAATACTGACCAACAGCGCCAAGATGGTAATAATCTGAACCAATACACTGACGATGCGTTTGATCTCATCCAAAATTAGACTGACATCAATAAACACGGTATTCGAAAACTGCTGAATTAGACCAATTAACTGATTTTTATCTTGCGGTGGAACATAGAAGCTCCCCAAGTAACTACCGGCATTTTCATCCATGGTTTGGGGAGAAAAAATAAAGAAAAAGTTTGGACTAAAGCTTTCCCACTCCACACTACGAAGGTTGATCACCTTGGCTTGTAAAATCCCTTCAGGAAGGCTAAAACTCAGTCGATCTCCAATTTGAATACCCAGCTCTTGTGCGGTTTTCACCTCTACCGATACTTCATTAACCTGTTGAAACTGCTGACTGCCCGCGATGATTTGATTATCTTTCGGAAAAGTTGCAGCCTGCGTAAGATTCAATTCACGGCGTAATGAATTATTGCTTTTAATTAAGGCATCCGAAAAAGGGAGATCATTTTTGGCAACTAATCGTCCACGAATATTCGGGTACATCGGCGTCCCTTGCCAGCCATGCTGCTTGAGTTGTTGATTAAAATCCTGCAACTCAAATGGCGGTAATCCATAGACAAATTGGTTAGGTGTCCCTTGTGGTAATTGTTGTTGCCAACGTTCCAGCAAATCTGTACGTAATACCGCTAAAACCGTAATCAGACTTAGACCCAATGCTAATGCGGTAATTTGAAATGCCGTTTGATACGGTGTGCGTATATACGCTGAGATTTTCGTCCCCCAACTTTTCAAAGCCTTTAAACTGAGCCAGACCATCATATATAGGCCAACACACAGGAAGATGATGGCGCAAATCAGCCACAGGGTGAGTTGTAAATTTTCAGTTAATACCCCACAAAACACCACCAAACTGAGTGTGCCGAAACTGAGCATCCAAAGTATGGAACGTACAGAACGCTCTTGTTGTCGTATCACCCGTGCTGGCGGTGTCCCTAATAATTGCCAAAGACTTGGAAGAACAAATCCTAATAGCACAATCGCACTGGTGAATATTGCAATTGGAAGCGGGCCAAGCAGCATAGACAGGGCTGAAAACTCTAATTGTAAATTTGGAATCAGCTGTAGCATCAGTTGCAATAAGCCAAACCCAAATCCCAGACCAATCAAACTTCCAAACAGGATTGAAAGCCCGAGTACAACCAACAGTAAAGCCAAATAAGCACTTAATATTTGCTGTTTGGTCGACCCAATACAGCGCATCAGTGCAATGGCATCCTGATTTTGTTGGACATAGCGCTGACTGGTTAATGCGATGGCGATACCACAAAGTAGAATGGTTAAAATATTCGCAAGTTGTAAAAACGTTTCTAGGTTGGCAATCGGCTTCATCAAGCGGGTATTGCCTTCACTGGCATTTCTCATTTTTAAACTGCTTTGAGCTGCATCCTGAACCTGCGCATGATCTGATTTAGCAGTACGGTTTTCGCTTTGATCACCAAATTTTTGCTTATACAGTTTTTCAAAGCGCTGGGTATTTTGTGCATCTCCAGCCATTAACAGGCGATATTCAATCCGACTCCCGACTTGGATGGCATTGGTTCTCGCCACCTCAGACTGCGCAATCATAACCGTCGGTGAAAAACCACTGAAGCCAAGCTCTTGATTGGTATCATGAATGATTTTGGCACTGACTTGAAAAGCAGCATCGGCAATATTGATCTGATCTCCAACCTTTACACCCAATAAATCCATGGCACGAGGACTTAACCAGACCTCACCTGCTTGTATGGAACGGTTTAGTTTCGGTTCTGTTTCGAGTTCACCTCTTAATGGAAATGCAGCATCAACGGCTTTGACATTGACCATGACAAATTGCTGATCAGTATGCGCCATGCTGCTAAATAGCGTGACATTGGATTGTTTTAATTGCTGTGTTTTGGCTTGTTGTTGCCACTCTTGTGGAATTGGTTCATTGGCTGTCAGCACCAAATCTGCTGCCAACATTTCAGCAGCTTGTAGCGCTACAGCATTTTGAATTTGTACATTACTAAACTTTAAAGCCGTGGTGGCACTGATCGCCAAGGTCAGTGTGATCAATAATAAATACACACCCGTGGTTTTAAAACTCAGCTGTAAGAGTGGTCGAAACAATGCCAAAAGATTCATGTAGCATCTCCTGTCCGATGCTCAATTAATTGACCATTGACCAATTCAAAATGGCGCTGACATTGACGGGCCAAATCGGCATCATGCGTCACTAATACCAAAGTGGTTCCCATTTCACGATTTAACTGAAATAACAGTTGTTCAATTTCCTGTGCCGTTGCACTATCTAAATTACCTGTCGGTTCATCTGCAAAGATCAGATCGGGTTCACTCACCAAAGCACGGGCAATCGCAACCCGTTGCTGCTCACCACCCGATAAAACTTTGGGAGCTTGTTGCGCTTGACGTTCTAATCCAACCTTTGCTAACAGTTTTAATGCTTTTTCTTCGGCGGCTTTGACCTGAAAATTTGCTTGTAGCCGTAGCGGCAGCATGACATTTTCCAATGCCGTTAAATGTGGCAACAACTGGAAAGACTGAAAGACAAAACCAATATGGGCCAAACGAACTTGAGCACGCTGTTCTTCATTTAATAGATGAATGTCTTGACCACAGACCCGTAACAGTCCAGAACTGGCTTGATCTAAGGTCGCCAAAATCCCCAACAAGGTGGATTTACCTGAACCAGAACGACCAGTGATCGCAACTTGTTCCCCTGCAAAGATTTCAAGATCGAGTTGTTCAAAGATCGATAACTGTTTTTGTGGAAGTTGTATCTTTTGTGTCAATTGCTGTGCAGAAATAATCGCCTGTGGCATGATGTCAACATCTGTCGTAAGTTGGGTCATATCTTCCCTATATGCAAAATCGCATTCAAAATAATCGTCTATTGAGTTACTTGCTGGCTATTGCACTGATGTTCTGCCCGATGCTGCTCTCTGCCAAAACCATTATGATTTTGGGCGATAGCTTAAGTGCAGGTTATGGTGTTTCAGTGCAGCAAGGTTGGGTCCACTTATTACAAAAACGTCTAGACCAACAGTATCCGAAACAACATAAAGTGGTCAATGCAAGTGTCAGCGGTGAAACCACCAGTGGTGCTTTGGCACGACTGCCTAAACTGTTGCAAACTCATCGTCCAGACCTTGTGGTGATTGAGTTAGGTGGTAATGATGGTTTACGCGGACAGCCCCCTGCACAAATTCAAAAAAATTTAGCGCAGCTGATTCAAAAAAGCCAACAGGCCAAATCGAAAGTCATTTTATTTGGAATGAAAATTCCACCGAATTATGGCAAGGCATATAGCCAAGCTTTTGAAAATAACTATCAAGTGTTGAGCCAACAGTACAAAGTCAAATTATTGCCTTTCTTTATGCAAGGGGTTGCGGGACATAAAAACTTAATGCAACAAGATCAGATCCACCCGAATGCCAAAGCGCAAACAATTTTGCTGAACAATGCTTATCCATTGATCAAAGCAAGTTTATAAATTTAGTTGGTGAAAATCGGTTCATAAAAAAGGCGCTTCATTTGAGCGCCTTTTTTAATATCTTGTCTTTACTGTAATTTGCTTAGAAATCGTAGAAGCTTACTTCACCTGTTTCGAGTGAATACTCAGCGCCCACCACTTTTAATTTGCCTTGCGCAATTAAGTTTTCGAGGACTGCTGAACCATGACGCAGTTGATTCACTGATGCAAAAACGTTTGAACGTACTGCATGCATTGAAAGTTTTTCAAGGTCATCTTTCAATTCAGTTTGCATGAGTATTTCTACAGATGGACGAACGCGGTTCACAATCGACATCAAGTTTGCTGATGGTGGTGTCGCAGGATTAGTTAAAGCTTCAATTGTAGAATGAATCGCGCCACAGTGTGTATGACCCAATACAATGACCACAGGACATCCAAAGCTTTCTGCTGCAAATTCCACGCTACCGACTTGAGACGGTGCCACAATATTACCTGCAACACGAATCACGAATAAATCGCCTAAGCCTTGGTCAAATACCATTTCAGCAGGAACACGTGAGTCTGAACACCCTAAAATAATCGCAAAAGGTTCTTGGCTTTCGGCCATTTCAGCACGTTGTTGATGCGTCAAAAGCTTCGGGTGATTCGTTTCACCGTTTACAAAACGTTGATTCCCTTTCTTTAAACGATCTAAAGCTTCTGCTGCTGCTAGCATGTTCTAATTACCCTTATCCGAAGTTGCAATATTTTAATCCCAGTCGAATCGATTGTCACTTGCAAAAACAATTGCTGTGAATTTTTTCTACGACGATGCAACTTGATAGAAAATGCTACTCCACATTCATCAAAAAAAATTATTTTTTCTGTAATGGTTCACATTATTAAACCGCAAGTTTAACCACATCAAAAAAGCAATGGATGACAAAGGTCATTTTTAATTTACAATATATTTCATAAATATACGCTTTTACTATTTCAGCCCATTCTGATAATAGTCATATAAATGATCTAAAAAATATATCGATTCGATTTAACTGGGGTAAACGTCAATGAAAGGACATCATTCACGCGTTTTTGGCTTTTTCAAGCTAGCAACAATTTGCTGTATGACGTTTACTGCCAACCATGCTTTGGCTGCAAATCCGTCTCCCATCAGCAAAAACCTGGCTGTACCCTCTATCGTGCAAAACTATTTGAGCCAAGAACGTAAAGCGGCTGGTTTAGTTACACATAGCGTTCAAGTCGGCAATGTGAATTGGAGTTATAGCGAAGGCGGTCAACGCTCTAAACCTACCATTTTGCTGATTCATGGTTTAGGCGGCACACGTGATAATTGGAATCGTGTTGCGCATTATTTAACACCGAACTATCACGTGATCATCCCCGACCTTCCGGCCAATGGCGATACCCATGTCCCTGTCGATTTTGATGTCTCAGTGCCGAATGTCACGGAACAACTACGCCAGTTTGTCCTTAAAATAGATATTGAAGATAAACTGAATGTTGCAGGTCACTCATTGGGTGGTTCCATTGCCACGGTATATGCCTCTCAATATCCTTTTGATACCCAAAGTTTATTTTTACTCAACAGCGCGGGCATTTATAAACAGGCCAATACCAGTTACACCCGCGACCCGTATAAACTTAAAAATTTAATCGTTTCAAAACCGGGGGATTTAGATGATGTTATGCATAAACTCATGCAAAATCCGCCCAATGTTCCAACACAGCTCAAAGAAGCGCAGGAAAATATCTTAATTGCGCGTGCGCCCTTCACCAGTAAAATGATCGATCAAGTCGTCACGCTCAATCGAATCTACACCCCTGAAACTTTTGCCCGATTAACACGAACGGTGGAAGCACCAACCCTGATCCTTTGGGGCAAACAAGATAAAATCTTTAATGTTGAAGTGGCTGGGGAACTCAAGTCTTTACTGAAACGTGCAGAAACCCCTGTGATTTTAAATAACGTCGGTCATATGCCAATCTTAGAAGCTGAACAACAAGTTGCAGACCATTACTTGCCTTTCCTTGCGAAAAGTCAAAAGTTTAAAAACCCTTTGGTAGATAAACTGATTCAGTTAAACTGAGCATTCGCCATTTTTAGATACCCATCACTGGGGCTTCAGGGAAAGTATGCAGAAAAACCCGATGATTGAGCAGTTGATTGACGCTCAACTGAACTTTTTAGATCAGAGCTTTTCACACAATGATACCGTAGCCACTGAATTCACCCATTTTTATCAATGGTTTCGTAAACAATCTTTGCAGCAAATTTGGAGTTTTGATCAAATCAATGCCTTGTTGCAGAAACAAATTTTAAATACCCCTACAAGTCAATTTCTAATTGAGCAAATTGCTGAACATATCAAATTTGCACTGATTCATCCTGCAAATGACAGCACCACGATTGCCGAAATCATTCCTGTGTTGACCATCGATAAAATTGCACAGTATGTGGCCAGTAAACAAGGACATCGTCAGCGTTTAATTCATACCATGGTCAACAATCCTGCATTTTCAGCCATGATCAGTCAATTGATTCAACATGCGATACAAGATTATTTAGATAATTCGGTGATTGCAAAATCGGTACCCGGTGTTTCACGATTTATGAAAATGGGGAAATCGGTACTGGAAAATGTCACAGATACCAATTTAGATAATGCGGTCAGCAAATACTTGCAAAAGAATATTTTAAAACTCAGTCAAATGAGTGAAACCGTGTTAAATCAGCACTTTGATGATCATAAGCTGTACCATTTTCAAGCCAATTTGTGGCATAAAATTAAAGCGCTGCCAGTTTCGGTATTAAAGAACTATGTTGAAGTTCAGGACTTGCCGCAAACGGTTGCCATGGGTCATGAAATTTGGGACTTTATGCGACAGTCCGAGTATATGAAACAGCAAGTGCATGATGGCGTATACGCTTGGTACGTGCGTAATGCAGAACGCCCTTTTGATTTATTGCTACGTGATTTAAATATTGATGAAGCGTTAATTCAGCATGAACTTCAAAACTTACTCAATCCAATCGTTCAACAAATGATTGAGTCGGGTTATTTGCGTGAGCGTTCACGTCTCTATTTAGAACAATTCTACTACTCAAGTGAAGCACTGAAAATTTTAAATATCCCAACATAAAAAAAGCCGCGTTAAGCGGCTTTTTTTTGGACATACTTAGAACTGGTATTTCAAACTTGCATAATAAGCTCGACCCGGCTCGTTATATGTTTGGTTGACCGTTTTATCACGCAGTTTTTGCTCATCAAATAGGTTATTCACACCGATACGAGCACTTAAAGCCGCATTAAATTTATAACCAAAGTTAATGCCTGCAATGCCATAACTTTTCACGCTATCCATCGCCAAGCCATCTTTGCTTTCAAGACTGGTTTCTGCATATTGACGTGGTTTTTGACGTCCATATTGGGTATAGACAAAGTTACTGTCTAATCGATCCGTGATGTTGTAGTTCAAAATAGAGTTTAGTGTGTAATTCGGAATCACTGAAAGCGGGTTGCCTGTACGTTTATCTTCAGAGTTGATCATATAGGTGACGTTATTGGTCCACGTGATATCACCCCAATCCAAAGAAATACTTCCTTCAACACCTTCTACCAAGGCTTCAGGCGTATTCATCCAACGCAGTACATTATATGTTGTTCCATTTACTTCTAGTTCTTCTAGACGTGTATCCCCTGCAACGATCTTATTTTTATAATCATTACGGAACCATGCAAAGCTTGCATTTACGATGTCTTTTTCAAACTGTACACCTAATTCTTTATTCACTGAAGTTTCAGGTTTGAGATCGCCATTACCTTGTAATAGACATTGGCTCAGCCCAATCGGACAGCCATTACCGCGAGTGCTTAACAGATAACCTTCCGCATTTTGGTACATATTAGGTGCTTTATACGCCTTAGCTACACCACCTTTTAGTGTCCAATAGTCACCAAGTTTTTGCGTAATATTGAGACTTGGACTCCAGCTATCTCCCGATTTACTATGATTATCATAACGCAGTGCCAAAACAACATCGGTGCTTTCGCCCAAATTCATATTATTTTCAATATAGGCCGACGCAATCCGTGAATCCATTTGTGAACGGTCACCTGAAGTCAGCGCATCACCAAAACCGCCTGCGCCAGCTTGTGTATTAACCGTATCGGTAAAGTCATCTTCGACCCACTCAGCGCCTAAAGTTAATACTTGTGGGACATACCATTGGAACGGCAGATTGGCTTCTGCATTAAAGCGAATGGTTTCTAGATGTGACGTTTGTTTATTCTCGAGATTATTAATCTGACCCTCTGTACTACCGCCTGTACCTTCAGGTAAGCGCTTATTTTTGGTTTTGTCATATTGCGCTATGAGTTTACTGTCACCCCAACCCCAAGTACCTTCATGAGTTAATGCAAAACTATCACGATAAATGGTATTGGTTTCTTCACCGATTAAAGCCGATAAAATTGGTGCTTTGTTTGGATCGGCTGGATCAAATACACTGTTTTGACTGTCGCCTGCAAAACGGTTGCCTTGGCGGCCAACACTTGCATCAAACATCAAGACTTGTTGATCATTCAACTGCCAAGCCAAGCGCCCAGCAATATCTTTATTCTCTACGCCTTCTCGACCCGCCATACGCGCGCCATTGTTCATTAAAGCATTAATATCCGCAGCATCTGAATCGGTTTTGTTATAACTACCGTAGAAACGATATGAAAGGACATCTTTGAGAATTGGGCCGCTTAAGTTAAAGCTTTCACGGTGACTTGCGCCCTCTTTAGCATCTTCAGGCTGATTGGTAAAAACCTCCACAGAGCCATGCACGTCGTTGGTCACTTTCTTGGTTTTAATATTGACCACACCACCCATCGCACCTGAACCATAACGCGCTGCAGCTGGACCACGCAGCACTTCAATTGATTCAATAGCATCTGCAGGTACCCAGTTCGAATCACCACGTGTATCACGCTCACCGCGCCAGCCATAACGTACTGAGTTTCTCGAATTTACTGGCTTGCCATCAATTAAGATCAACGTGTTTTCAGGCCCCATACCACGGATATCAATCTGACGGTTATTACCACGTTGGCCTGTGGCACTGTTACCAGTCAAATTCACACCCGGCATACGGCGCACATACTCTGAAATATCATTCACAACCGGCATTTTTTCTAAATCTTCTGCCGTAATTTTTGAAGCACCTAATGATTGTTTAACTTGTTCTGCTGCAGTAACAACAATAGTTTCCATTTTAACTGCAGATTCATCGACTGCTTCTGCTGCTTCATTCGCATGGCTGAGGCTTACCATTGCGCTAAGAACTGAAAGTGTAAGCGTTGATTTTAATAGTTGTTTGGTCATTGAGTGCTTCCAAATAAACGTATTTATGGAGAAATCTAGAATAATGTGTTGCACATTGTAACCACCACAAACAATATTGCAATTAATTTTAATAATCATTCTCATTTATATTTGTGATATCGCTTATCATTTTGATGTAAAAACCCTAGAAATATCTAAAAATCTTCGTTTTTTTGATTTAGACAATAAAAAAGCCGCAAGGTTGCGGCTTTTTATAAAAATACTGAACTTATTTGAAATAAGCACCTTCAGTATTACTGTGATCCGTTTGGTCAACAACACGCATTAACTCAGGTACATGCTGCTTCAATGTTGTTTCAACACCTTGTTTCAAGGTTAAATCGATTGAAGAACAACCTTGACAACCACCACCGAATTTAAGCACTGCAGTTAAACCATGTTCTGCATCTTCAACCACTTCTACCAGTGCACAGTTACCACCATGACCTGCAAGGCCAGGGTTAATTTCTGACTGTAGAACATAAGTGATACGCTCTTCTACAGAGGCATCTGGACCCACACGTGGCACTTTTGAGTTTGGTGCACGGAATGTTAACTGACCACCAAAACGGTCTTTGTTATAGTCAATCACCGCATCCAAAAGATATGGAATAGACGGTGTGTCAATAAATGCAGGGAAATCTGGATAGTCTTGTTTATAGTCTGTAGGCACAACTTCTTCTGGTGCACTGTAAGCCATACAACATTCAGCACGTGGCGTACCCGGATTTTCCACAAAAACACGTACACCAATGCCCGGTGTATTTTGTTTATCCAAAAGATCTTTCAAATACTCTTGGGCATTTGGAGTGATCAATAGGTTTGGAATTTCTTCAGCAACTGCTGTGCTGTTGTTCTCAGTCGACATTACAATATTTCCTCAAGCTGAAGTCGCTATTTTAACTTAAGATGCGGGGCATTAGAAAAAAATCAACTAAAATTGTCGGATTTATTCTGAAAGTTCACGCTTTAGGCAGATTTAATGGCATTATTGAGCATAAATTTTAACAAGTAGAATAGTCATATATGTTGGGTCTACCCTTTAACCACACCGTGACCCTTATCCTGATTACGGTGGTGATTTCACTGATTGCATTTTCAAATCAGAAAGTGATGAATCGATTGTTATTTTGGCCACCGGCCCTCAGTCGTGGCGAATATGACCGATTTATTAGCCATGGTTTTATTCATGCAGATGGCGCGCACCTATTGTTCAACATGATTACCTTATTTTTCTTTGGTAGCGTGATTGAAAGTTTTTATCGCCAATATTTCTTCGACATGGGCTTTGTATTGTTTTATTTAGGCGGTTTGATCGCTGCGATTATTCCGAGTTATTTAAAACATAAGCATGATACCCATTGGGCAAGTTTAGGGGCTTCTGGGGCAGTATCTGCAGTACTCTTTGCGTATATCTTGTTTGAGCCGTGGAAACTGATTTTTGTATTCTTTATTCCTGTTCCTGCGATTATTTTTGCCGTGCTGTATGTGGCTTATAGTATCTGGTCAGGTAAACGTGGCAACAGCAACATTAACCACAGCGCACACCTTTGGGGCGCAGCGTATGGTGTAATCATGACGATTATTCTTGAACCGAAGCTCATTCCACATTTCTTAAGTCAGTTATTAAACGTTCCTTTCTAACGTTAAGTCTAAAAAATCAGTCTGATTTAACCAGTAAAATGACAGCCTAAACCGTTTCAGTTTAGGCTTTTTTATTGTGCTGCGTTAAATCGAAATGTCCTTTAATTTTTTTCTTTAGCCAATTTCCCACATTTACAGCACCGCACTTTGAATATCGAGCTATACAATTTCACAGCAGATTGAAACGCTATCTACCCTTGCCCTGATTTAAACTGAAATGACACAGAATAAAAAAGGGAAAATTCCAATGAAAATAGTCCTGATATTCTCAAGTTTGCTGTTGACCTGCGTGTTGAGTGCTTGTGCTGTTCACACCCGTGAAGGCAGTATCGTGGTCAACCCAGATCGTAATCACTATCCTTATAATTATCCAGATCGCCATGGCGACTTTTGCCCGCCCGGACAGGCTAAAAAAGGCCGTTGTTGATTTGCCGTTATTGACTTAATGCCCTCTTCTTTTCAGCCTTCAAACCGAAGGCTTTTTCAATTCCGACAATAAAAATTGACGCTGTATATTCTACGAAAGTTCACAAAAGCACATGACAAATCATATAAATCTGGCACTTTATGCCACCCTATTTTTTAATTTGGCATAGATAATGTATACATCTGTATATTAATGACAAAATTAGCTGAGATATTTTGCATGTCGAGTTCAACTGAAGGTCTTCAATTTCCCATTTCGGCTTCAAACCAAAAGCCGAGTACATCTAAAACAGGTCGTGAAATTATCGCTGAAGCATTAGCTGCAGTTGACCATCACTCTTCCGTACGTGCAAAACAAGAAAAAAACTGGCGTAAAAAATATCCTGAATATTTTAAAGCCTTGGTTGAACAAGGAATTCAATCATCTGAAGCCGCAATCAACATTGCTGAGCAAGGTTTAAATAAAGCGCATCACGTCTTTGAGTTTTATCGTGATCAAGAAAAGCATACGCTCAAAGATGCAGTAGCTTTGACTGCACATCCGCTGCATACCGTGAAATTAAAAGGTGAAAGTGACGCTGCACCTGAGTGGTATGTGCCCTATCATGGTCAAAAACTTCAAGGTGAGGCTTTACAGGCTCAGATTCAAAAATGGCAAGATGCTGGCATTATTGAAGCAAGTCATGCCGACGCATTACGTGAAGCCATTGCCCACCCAGAATGGTTCGATTTGTCAGATCGGACAATGGTGCTTTTTGGTGCTGCCTCCGAAGCTGGCCCTCTGACGTGGTTAGCAAAATGGAAAGCCAATATTGTGGCAATTGACCTGAATAATGAACGTGTTTGGGATCGAATCTTAAGCACGGTTCAGGCCGGTAATGCCACTTTATATGCGCCAAGTCTCGACGCTGTGCATGAAGACACACCCATTCAAGAACTAAAACACAAATTGGGTGCCAATTTACTGACACACATTCCTGAAATTGCACAGTGGCTTGCACAAAGTGAACATCAACTTGATCTAGCTGCAATAGCCTATTTGGATGGTGAAAAGCATGTTCGTGTTGCAATGGCGATGGACAGCATCATGGCCTATGTCAGCCAACAAAAAGCCGACACCAGCTTGATGTTTATGTGTACTCCGACCGATGTCTATGCGGTGCCAGAAGAGATTGTTACGGCAGCGCAAGCCAAATTCCAAAACCGTGCTTCTGCACAAAAGCTTTTGACGCAAAGCATTGCCAAAGTCACAGGTCAGCATTTCTTTAAGCAAAATAATGAGCAAACCACCACAGCAGACAATGGAAAATCCTATGGTATCGCTGACTGTTTGGTGGTGGAACAAGGTCCTAACTACGCACTTGCAAAACGTATTCAACAATGGCGCGCAACTGTCGCACGTCAAAATGGTCAGCGGGTTAGTATCAATATTGCGCCATCCACCACGACCCGCTCAGTAACGAAGAATCCATTATTAAAGGCAGCATTTAATGGTGCGAGTTTATTTGATGTGGAATCCTTCCAACCTGAAACCACCAATGCACTCATGGCAGCTTTATGGATTCACGACTTGAGAAACCCTCAATCGGTTGCTAACCCTGAAACAGCGCTAGACCATCCATTAGAACTCTTGATGCATGGTGCCAACCATGGTGGCTTATGGCGTGTGGCTTATTTGGCGCGTACCGCCTTACCTTTTGCAGCGCTGTATGGTTTCGCTGAAGAAAAACTGCCCGTGAAAAAAGTATTGGGGCTGTTTAAAAAAGCGTAACGGCATTGGTTCAAATAAGTGTTGAACTTTGCAAAGTTTCAACTCGCTAGTTTGATTGTTCTAATTCAGCTCAGTCACCCCATTCAAATCGGTGATGACTGAGATAAAGCCATAAAAAAACGCTGCCGAAGCAGCGTTTTTTTTATACCTAAAATTTGAGTTGCTTAGAACACTTTCAAGAATAACCAGTACAAGCAGCCTGATAGACAGATCGTTGCAGGTAAAGTAAAGACCCAAGCCGATAGAATGGTTTTCACTGTTGCAAAGTTCAGACCCGATTTATTCGCGACCATGGTACCTGCAACCGCAGAGTTAAGTACGTGTGTAGTCGATACTGGCATACCAAAACCATCCGCAGCAGCAATCGTTGACATAGCAACAAGCTCGGCAGACATACCCTGACCATAGGTCATGTGGTTTTTACCAATACGCTCACCTACAGTCACGACAATACGTTTCCAACCCACCATGGTTCCAAGACCCAGTGCCAATGCAACAGCGACTTTCACCCATGTTGGAATGTACTGTAAGAACGAGTCTAGGTGACTACGATATTCTTTCACAGTCTTTTGTTCAGCTTCTGCCATTGCTGGTAGTTGGTCAGCTTTATCTAGACGTTTAAAAGCAGTAGTACTTAAGTACATGTCATTACGAATCGAAGATACTTCTTGTTCAGGAATATCTTTTAAGTCGCCATACTGTGCAACACGCTCACCTAAATGATCGGTCAAACTTGCCAAAGCTGGCACAACTTCTGGGCTGACTTCTTTGGTTTGAATGTATTTGGTGAGTACATCACGTGCTTGTGCATCAGGAATATCCTTATGCTCTGCGTAGATCGCAGTCGCAGTTTGAGCAGATAACTGATGGAAAGATTGAATATGTTGATTATCTAAGTTCTTATTCAATGAATAAGCCAATGGCACACATCCGATCAAAATCAGCATGATCAGACCCATACCTTTTTGACCATCATTTGAACCGTGCGCAAAACTTACACCTGTACAGGTAAAGATCAAAATTGCACGAATTAGTGGTGGTGGCGGCTTGTTGCCTTCTGGTGGCTGAAACAATTCTAGCTGTTTGCGGAAAATACGCTTCACCAACAAGAAAACGAGAGCCGCAAATGCAAAACCAATCAGTGGAGAGAACAATAACGCCTTACCCACTTTAAGCACCTGCTCCATATCTACACCGCTCGCACCACCACCTGCATTTAACAGGTAATTCATGATGCCAACGCCAAGAATAGAACCAATCAAAGTATGCGAACTAGACGCTGGGATGCCCAAGAACCAAGTCCCTAAATTCCACAAAATCGCTGCGATCAACATAGCGAAAACCATGGCAAAGCCAGCACCTGAACCGACATTCATAATCAATTCAACAGGTAACAAGGCAATAATGCCGTAAGCGACTGCACCACTGGCAACCATTACGCCTAGGAAGTTACAGAAACCCGCCCACATTACCGCAACCGGTGCTGACAAGGCGTTGGTATAAATCACTGTTGCTACTGCATTTGCAGTGTCATGGAAACCATTTACAAATTCAAAGCCAAGTGCGATGAATAAGGCTGTGCCCAATAAAATCATTGAATAAAGACTTAAAGGCGGAACATGCGCTAAATCGGCAGTCACCTGAAAACCAATATAAATCAACGTTGAAATAATCACCGTTAAAAATACCGGCATAAAGAATTTCGGTGTAGGCACATGAACATTCGTGGACTTTTGAGGAGTCGACGTGTGCGCTGAATCTACGGGAGTTTGTTTAGAATTCATGCAGGCAGGAATAGAGGATTTTAAAATCCCCATATTGTTCAATTTAATTATGACAATTATATGACAAAGCGGTGTCATATAAAGCAATTTTTCATGCTTTATTTGTTTTTTTTAGGTGTTTAAAACCGACTCCTACACTCTACTTTCATAAAGTAAATCAGTTATTTAATCTACGTATTTAAACTTTATTTTCTTTGAAACCCAATGTTTCAGCTTTTATTTCATCTGTCATGTTTTTTTGTCATATTGCATAGCCCTGCTGGATGTTTTTTAATCTTGCCTGAGCAATATGACAAATTCATGAAGCTTTCCATACATTTATATGAAATTGGAATATGAAATTATCAAGTTGCAATATTGCTCATTAATTCAACAAGCTAATAATTGCGCGCTGTGAAGATGATTGAATATCAATAAAACTGCAATGAATTCTGTTAATATATTTGCCGATTTTATATTCCATCGGATTGGGGTTATTTATGTCCACGCTTGCCACCCTAAAAGAGCTGCTCGCTCAACGGATTCTGATTATCGACGGTGCAATGGGCACCATGATTCAGCGTCATAAACTCGAAGAAGCTGACTACCGTGGTGAGCGTTTTGCAGATTGGGCATCTGACCTCAAAGGCAATAATGACCTATTGGTGTTGACACAGCCTCAAATTATTCAAGGCATTCATGAAGCCTACCTCGATGCCGGCGCAGACATCATTGAAACCAACAGCTTTAACGGCACAAAAGTTTCAATGTCTGACTACCATATGGAAGATTTGGTATCAGAGATCAACCGTGAAGCAGCGCGTATTGCCAAAGCAGCTTGTGAAAAATACTCAACGCCTGAAAAACCGCGTTTTGTTGCAGGTGTGCTTGGCCCGACTTCACGTACTTGCTCGATCTCGCCAAATGTAAATGACCCAGCATTTCGTAATATTACTTTTGATGAGTTAAAAGAAAACTATATTGAAGCTGCGCATGCCCTGATTGAAGGCGGTGCGGATATTCTACTCATTGAAACTGTATTCGATACCTTAAACTGTAAAGCTGCCATTTTTGCAGTGAAAGAAGTCTTCAACCAAATTGGCTACGAATTGCCATTGATGATTTCAGGCACGATTACCGATGCCTCTGGCCGAACTTTAACTGGCCAAACTGCTGAAGCGTTCTGGAACTCTGTGCGTCATGGTGATTTATTGTCGATTGGCTTTAACTGTGCCCTAGGTGCAGATGCCATGCGTCCGCATGTAAAAACCATTGCTGACGTTGCCGATACTTTTGTTTCGGCGCATCCGAACGCTGGCTTACCAAATGCCTTCGGCGGTTATGATGAAACCCCTGAACAAACCGCTGCCTTTATTAAAGAATTTGCAGAAAGTGGCCTGATTAACATCACGGGCGGTTGCTGCGGTACAACGCCGGATCACATCCGTGCTATTGCCAATGCCGTAAAAGACATTGCGCCGCGCCAAGTGCCAGAAACCAAACCCGCTTGCCGTCTCAGCGGTTTAGAGCCGTTCAACATTACAGAAGATTCGCTGTTTGTAAACGTCGGTGAACGTACCAACGTGACAGGTTCTAAAAAATTCCTACGTTTAATCCGTGAAGAAAACTTTGCCGAAGCTTTAGAAGTTGCACAGCAGCAAGTTGAAGCCGGTGCTCAGATTATCGACATCAACATGGATGAAGGCATGCTGGATTCAGAAGGCGCAATGGTGCACTTCCTGAATCTTGTAGCCTCTGAGCCTGAAATTTCACGTGTGCCTATCATGATTGACTCATCAAAATGGGAAATCATTGAGGCAGGCTTAAAATGTGTACAAGGTAAAGCGGTTGTAAACTCGATCTCCCTCAAAGAAGGCTATGACGAGTTTGTGCATAAAGCGCGTTTGTGCCGTCAGTATGGCGCTGCCGTGATTGTGATGGCCTTTGATGAACAAGGTCAGGCAGATACTGCTGCACGTAAAAAAGAAATCTGTAAACGCTCTTATGATGTATTGGTGAATGAAGTGGGCTTCCCTGCTGAAGACATCATTTTTGACCCGAACGTGTTTGCAGTGGCAACAGGTATCGAAGAACACAACAACTATGCTGTGGACTTTATTGAAGCAACAGGCTGGATCAAGCAAAACTTACCACATGCGATGATTTCAGGCGGTGTGTCTAACGTATCGTTCTCCTTCCGTGGTAATGAACCTGTACGTGAAGCGATTCACTCTGTGTTCTTGTACCATGCCATCAAGCAAGGCATGACCATGGGTATTGTCAACGCTGGTCAAATGGCGATTTATGATGATATTGATGCTGAACTGAAAGCTGCGGTTGAAGATGTGATCTTGAACCAAAACCAAGGTGAAAGCCATCAAGAAGCTACAGAAAAGCTGCTTGAAGTTGCTGAAAAATACCGTGGTCAAGGTGCTGCGCAAAAACAAGTGGAAAACTTGGAATGGCGTGAGCTTCCCATAGAAAAGCGCCTTGAGCATGCTTTAGTGAAAGGTATCACCACCTTTATTGATGAAGATACTGAAGAAGCACGTCTGAAAGCTAAACGTCCACTCGATGTGATTGAAGGTCCGCTGATGGACGGCATGAATGTGGTAGGTGATTTGTTCGGTTCAGGCAAAATGTTCCTGCCGCAAGTGGTGAAATCTGCACGTGTCATGAAACAGGCTGTAGCTTGGCTGAATCCGTTCATTGAAGCGGAAAAAACAGCTGGCCAATCTAAGGGTAAAGTCCTGATGGCGACTGTTAAGGGCGATGTGCATGACATCGGTAAAAATATCGTAGGTGTGGTGTTAGGCTGTAACGGCTATGACATCATCGACCTTGGCGTGATGGTGCCTTGCGAGAAGATTTTACAAACTGCGATTGATGAGAAAGTCGACATTATTGGTCTATCTGGCCTGATTACGCCGTCACTGGATGAAATGGTTTTTGTTGCGAAAGAAATGCAGCGCAAAGGCTTTAATGTTCCATTGATGATTGGCGGTGCAACCACTTCTAAAGCACATACGGCAGTGAAAATTGATCCGCAATATTCAAATGATGCAGTCATTTATGTTGCCGATGCATCTCGTGCGGTGGGTGTAGCAACAACTTTACTTTCTAAGGAAATGAAGCCAAAGTTTGTAGCAGAAACCCGTGCTGAATATGAAAAAGTCCGTGAGCGTATTGCTAACAAACAGCCGAAAGCAGCGAAACTGACGTATGCTGAATCGGTTGAAAATGGCTTAAAAATTGACTTTGCAGCCAATGCACCTGTGAAGCCAAACTTTATTGGTACGCAAACGCTGACCAATTATCCATTGGAAACATTAGTTGAATACTTTGACTGGACACCGTTCTTCATTTCTTGGAGTTTGGCAGGTAAATTCCCTGCTATCTTAACTGATGAAGTTGTAGGTGAAGCAGCAACTGACTTGTATGAACAAGCACAGACCATGCTAAAAGACATCATCGACAACAAACGTTTTGATGCTCGTGCTGTGTTTGGTATTTACCCTGCAAACCGTTCAGCAGCGGATTCGGTTGAAGTGTATAGCGAAGATGGTCAATCGGTTACGCATACCTTCCATCACATTCGTCAACAGTCTGATAAAGTGACAGGTAAACCAAACTTGTCATTAGCGGACTTTATTGCGCCTAAAGGTGTCGCAGAAGACTACTTGGGCGGTTTCACTGTATCGATCTTTGGTGCAGAAGAAATGGCCAATGAGTACAAAGCTAAAGGCGATGACTACTCTGCAATTCTTGCGCAATCTTTAGGTGACCGTTTTGCGGAAGCGTTTGCGGAGCATTTGCATGAGCGCATTCGTAAAGAGTTCTGGGGCAACCAAGCTTCTGAAACCTTAAGCAATGAAGAATTGATTAAAGAGAAGTATATAGGCATCCGTCCTGCGCCGGGCTACCCTGCTTGCCCTGAGCATTCTGAAAAAGCGCCATTGTTTGATTGGTTAGGTTCTACCGATAAAATTGGTACGCAATTGACTTCTAGCTTTGCAATGTGGCCGCCTTCATCTGTCAGCGGTTTTTACTATGCAAACCCTGAAAGCCAATACTTTAACGTGGGTAAAATCGCAGGCGATCAGCTTGAGGATTATGCAAAGCGTAAAGGCTGGACTTTGGATGAAGCGAAGCGTTGGTTAGCACCGAATTTGGATGATTCGGTTCAATAATTTGCATTAATAAAAGCTCTCACAGTGAGGGCTTTTATTTTTTAATCCCCCTAAATCCCCCTTTTTCAAAGGGGGACTTTCGCGTATCAATTTAATTACGTGACAGCTCCTCCCTTTTTAAAGGGAGGCTGGGAGGGATTTTTTAGCCAATTTACAAGAAATATTAGTAACTCTTATTTTCATTTTAAATAACCATAAACCTTTATGTTTTAATGGTTCGGGATATTTTAGTCTAGCAACTATTTCTATCTTTTCGATAGTGCTCAACTGTGAATATTTTTTATGTTCTCTTCTTAAATATTTATCTATTCCATTCAATCCTGAACCCAAAAATGCAATTTTAAGATAGGCAGTTGCTATGTGTTTATGACTATATTTTCTACAAATTAAAATAGACAATAATTGTTCACGAAATTTTCTAATCCATGTTCGCTCATACCTTTCAGTAATTACTCTGACATATTGTTGAGCCACTGTACTTGCTCCTTGAAATTCATTTTTAAACTTTGTGCAGTAAATAGCACGAAGCATTGCATAATGATCTATTCCAAAATGCATTGAAAATCTATGGTCTTCAGCAAGGAATAAAATATTGAGTGTTTCATCATCTACGAACTGATAAATACTATCTAAATGAACTTCACATTTCTTGAAATCAGAATTTATTTCATCAAAGTTTAGAATTTGAAATAACTTAGCTACAAAATAAAATGGAATGGTTGCTAAGAAATAAAGTGCCCTCATACTTTACCTTTGATTTCAGCAATAGATTGGGGAAATGGTTCTTTAGATAACCAAACTTTTCCTTTTTGATCAGCAACCATTGAATAAAAATCACCTTCAAACTTAGTTGCTTTACGATCACTAAAAAAGATGAAATTTTTCCTTAATTCAAATCTGCAATAAATTGTTGATTGTCTCCGCTCTCCATATTCAGTTGCATGTAAAGTTAATATATCTGGACCAAAAATATTTTTTTGAATTGACCCTTCTATTTGTGCTCTAGCACGATGTTTACCAGTATATTTAAGGACATGTCGGCTATGCGTAAAACGTTTTCCATAAGTAGAATCTTCATAAATTTTTTCAGAGGCTCCTCGAATATTATTCCCCTCTAATCTCAAAAATAAATTATGTTGTAATTCCATATTTTCATAGGGTCTATATGCTGTTTTCTCAGTTTTAGATCTCAAATACCATTTTCCTGAAAAGTCTGGTATTCCTAAAACCCGTTCTCTAACCCAGAAGAAAAGACCAGCAATAATGATTGCTGCAAAAACTGCTTCTAATACATCCCCACATGCAAAATCCTTAATTAATACATCCAAAAGTTCAATTTCACTCATTTTTAAGATTTTTATAAAGAAATTGATTCATTTTATATAAAACATAAAGTCTTTTAAAGGAAAAACTCTATAAAAAACAATCAACTTATCTAGAAAACCATGAGATTAATTACCTTTATATTTCTATTTTTTCTTATAATCCCTCCTAATCTCCCTTTGAAAAAGGGAGGAACTACGCGAATCCACAATGGCAATCAAATTCGTGTGAAGTCCCTCTTTCTTAAAGAGGGATTTAGGGAGATTCTTTCAGACAATACCGATAAATCACTTCCACCACATCATCAATCTGCGCCATTACCTGCCCATTATCAAACCTCAGCACTTTTAGCCCAAGCTGAGCCAAAGCTTCATCTCGAATTCGATCTGCCTCTAATTCTTCAGGCGAAAAGTGCTGACTACCATCGCACTAAAGCCTACATTCAAGCCCTCACCCCAGCCCTCTCCCAAAGGGAGAGGGAGCACCATCTAATTTAATAATCAGGTTAATTCAATAGTGAAAGTTCCCTCTCCTCTCAGGAGAGGATTAGGGAGAGGTAAATCAGTCATGTTATTGCGTAAATCACGCGAGGCTTGTTTTAAATTTTTATTGTAGGGTTTCATTTTATTCTTCTATTTTAATATTTTTAATCCCTCCTAACCTCCCTTTAAAAAAGGGAGGGACTATCACGTAATTCATTTAATCACATGAAAAAGTCCCCCTTTGTAAAAGGTGAGAAGCGTAGCTTCGCAAGAGAGGGATTCTATCGAAGAATATATACAACTGAGACGTCAATTTTCCACCACACTCATCGATCAACTGCCCTTTTTTACACTTTTATGTCAGACACCACGCCAATTTCCTTATAATAATCACTTTAGATCTCCCCAAATTCATAACCCATTGGTGCATTAATGAAAAAACTCATGAACGGTGCAGAAAACATCGTAATTGAAATGTGCAAAGGCTTTGTTCTTGCGCATCCTGAACTCGCATTTAACGAGTCACACAAAATCATTTCACGCAAAGAAAAGCACAACAACGTGGCATTGATCAGTGGTGGTGGTAGCGGTCATGAACCTGCCCATGCAGGCTTTGTCGGCACAGGCATGTTAGACGCTGCTGTGTGCGGAGACGTATTTGCATCTCCGTCGCAAATTCAGGTTTATAAAGCCTTACAGCAAGTCGCAACTGACAAAGGCGTGCTGATGATCATCAAAAACTATTCTGGCGATATGATGAATTTCCAGAATGGCGCAGCCCTTGCGACTGAAGACGGCATTAAAGTTGACTATGTAAAAGTGGCAGATGACATTGCGGTTAAAGACAGCCTATATACAGTCGGTCGTCGTGGTGTTGCAGGCACAGTATTTGTACATAAGATTGCAGGCGCAGCAGCATCAAAAGGCTTAGAACTTGCAGACGTAAAAGCGATTGCTCAAAAAGCTGCAGACAACGTCATTAGCCTTGGTTTTGCTTATAGCTCATGTACTGTTCCAGCCAAAGGCACGCCAACGTTTACTTTGACTGATGACGAAATGGAATATGGCGTCGGCATTCACGGTGAACCCGGCATCCGTCGTGAAAAAATATTGCCTTCTAAAAAAATGGCACAGCGCATCGTGGATGATTTATTCCTCGACCGTCCAGACATGAAAGAAGTTGCAGTCTTGGTCAATGGCTTTGGTAGCACACCGCTGCAAGAGTTGTATGTCTTTAACCATGATGTATGCGAACACCTTGCACGTAAAGGCATCAAAATTTACCGCACATTTGTCGGCAACTATATGACCAGTATCGACATGAATGGTGCATCTGTGTCCTTGCTTGCTGTCGATGATGAATTGAAAACTTACCTCGATGCAGCAGCCAATACCCCTGCATTTAAAATGGATGGTTCAGCAGCACAACCTTTAACTTTCGCAACTAAAGATGCTGCCACCGAAGCTGTGGTAAATACCCAAGTTGAAACACAGCCTGAACATGCGGTGATTAGCAATGAACAATTCACCATCGAAAACATGCGCTATGTGGTCGATGTCATGTCTGCCTGTATCATTAGAAATGAAGTGCCATTCTGTGAACTAGACGCGCATGCAGGTGACGGCGACTTCGGTATGAGCGTGGCGAAAGGCTTTAAGCAATTAAAACGTGAATGGCAAAGTCTGATTCAAGCGCAGCAGATGGATGAATTCATGCTGAACTGCTCAATGATCATTATGGAACACTGTGGCGGTGCATCTGGCCCAATCTGGGGTTCAGCATTCCGTGCAGCAGCGAAATCAATTCAAGGCAAAACTGCTTTGAGCGTTTCAGACTTTGCCGAGATGCTGCAAGCAGCGGTCAAAGGCATTCAAACTACAGGTGAGCGTTCATTTGGACGCGGCGCAGTGGTGGGTGATAAAACCCTGATTGATGCACTTGTGCCATGCGCAGATTCTTGGTCTGCCCATACAGATAAAACCTTTAAAGAAAACTTTGTACTTGGTGCAAAAGCGGCGGTTCAAGGCGCTGAAAATACCAAAGAGATTGTAGCGCGTATGGGACGTGCGGGAACTGTAGGCGACCGTAGTCTTGGCTATCCAGATGCTGGCGCACATGGTTTAGGTGTAATCTTTACGAATATTGCAGAACATATTAAATAACTGAACATCTTTAAAAATTGCCAGACCACATCAAAAGCATCGATTCGTCGGTGCTTTTTTTATGGCTATTTTAAAGCACTTTTTTTCATCAAATATCTCATTCATACAATACCTTTAGCATGAAATCCTTTTTCGAATAGTGCTTAAAAATTAACACAATTGAGCTGCTTTATCGCCCAGCGCTTTGCTAAGTTAAAAACACATAACGATAAAAAAGGATGAGACATGGATTTCACTCAAATTTTCATCCATGACACTACATGGACTTTTGCTGCCGAAGTGATTTTGCGTAGCGTCATTATGTTCGTTTTAATCATCGTATTCTTACGCCTAACAGGCAAACGCGGCGTGCGTCAGTTATCCATCTTTGAAGTTGCCATCCTCCTTGCTTTGGGTTCAATTGCAGGCGACCCGATGTTTGAAGAGGAACTCCCCCTCTTACAAGCGCTCATTGTGATGACGGTAGTGATTGGTTTATACCGCGTAATCACTTGGCTAATGATGAAATACCAGCCCTTTGAAGATTTAATTGAAGGTAAAGCCCTCTACATTGTGGAAGATGGTGAATTGGTCTTAGAAAAGATTAAACAAGGTAAAATGTCACATGATGAATTCTTCTCTGAAATGCGCCAGCAAAATGTTGAACATTTAGGGCAAGTCCGCGTCGGTCTATTAGAAAGTGATGGAAAATTTAGTATTTTGTTTTATCCACCTGAACAAGTGCGTTATGGACTGCCACTATTTCCGAAACCCTATAAAGCGGTTCGAGATATCAAAATGCATCAGCTGTATGCCTGTACGCACTGTGGCAAAACCATGTACATTTACGGTGCTCAGGATACCTGCCCGCGCTGCGGATGTAGTGACTGGGCTGAAGCGATTAATACACAGCGTTTAGCTTAAGCATTCAAGGCTAAAACTTTAAAATTCTGTGCCGCTTCAATTAAATACGTCATCAAAATACAGTAAGATCCAACGACCATCACCACAGACCCACCCTTGAATGTTTTTCGCCATCTAAAAGTGCAGCAGCAGAGATTTCATTGGTTAATATATGTGCATTATTTCAGTTCAGGCAAGCCATCCAGCTTTCATCTTTTGAAGACTACAAGATGCTCAGACAGACTCCCAAAAATGTATCATTCGTCAATTTTCAGTTCCATTATCGCGCTAACATCTATCAATCAGATAAAAATACAAAATAATGAATTGCCCTGAATTAACTCAGAAATGGCGCAATTTGTTTTTCATTTTTTAAACAGATTCTAAAAACATAGTTTTTCACTTAATAATCATTCATTTAATTTTGTCATTGCAAATCACCATTGCACCATTTTAGTGCATTGTTGTCATACTCATGCAAGTCTTTGCTTTATATCGAGTCTTCTACATTTTTTAGTTTTTTTAATCAAAATTTCCCTCGCTCACTCCTCTTTTCGAAATTATTCCGCTCGATATACTGAACTTCTTTTCGTGAACTAGCGCACTAAACTGGAACACCTTATGCAAAATATAGATCTCCTCTTTCTCCTTCTTGGTGCAGTCTTGGTTCTTGCCATGCATGCTGGCTTTGCATTTTTAGAATTGGGTACAGTACGACATAAAAATCAGGTCAATGCGCTGAGTAAAATTTTGACTGACTTTTCTATTTCCGCAATTGCATACTTTTTTGTGGGTTATTACATCTCTTATGGTCAGCACTTTTTTCATATTGGGGACACTTTAGCAGCCGATCATGGCTACAACTTAATGCGTTGTTTCTTCCTGCTGACTTTTGCCGCAGCCATTCCAGCGATTATTTCAGGTGGTATTGCTGAACGTGCAAAAATGCGGACTCAAGCGATTGCCACATTATTATTGGTCGCTTTGGTCTATCCATTCTTTGAAGGCATGGCATGGAATGGTAATTTTGGGCTACAAGCATGGTTAGAACGCACATTTGGCGCAGCATTTCATGATTTTGCAGGTTCGGTCGTGGTACATGCGATGGGCGGTTGGATCGCTTTAGCTGCAGTACTTTTACTTGGCGCACGTCATGGACGCTATAAAAAAGACGGTCGTATCAGCGCTCACCCCCCTTCAAGTATTCCATTCCTTGCCTTAGGTTCTTGGATTTTAATCGTCGGCTGGTTTGGCTTTAACGTGATGAGTGCGCAACGTTTAGATGCCATTTCAGGACTGGTTGCAATTAACTCTCTCATGGCAATGGTGGGCGGCACGCTTGCAGCAAACTTTATGGGTAAAAATGACCCCGGTTTCTTACATAACGGTCCCTTAGCAGGTTTGGTTGCAATCTGTGCAGGCTCAGATGTAGTTCATCCTGTCGGTGCGTTAATTATCGGCGCTGTCGCAGGTCTGATCTTTGTCAAACTATTTACATACACTCAAAACAAACTCAAAGTCGATGATGTACTTGGCGTATGGCCACTACACGGTGTTTGTGGTGCTTTCGGTGGTATTGCAGTGGGTGTATTTGGACAAAAATGGTTGGGCGGTTTAGGCGGTATTTCAATGATCTCTCAATGTATCGGTACGCTGCTCGCGATCGTGATTGCATTGGCTGGTGGATTCATCATTTATGGTCTACTCAAAGTAACGATGGGCATTCGCCTAGATCAAGAAGAAGAATTCCGTGGTGCAGACTTAAGTATTCACCGTATTTCGGCAAACTCTGAAGAAAACATGTTCTAAACAACACAATCTAAAGCGGCTTTTAAGCCGCTTTTTTTAACCCTGAAATGCACTCAAAGCTCTATTATTAGAATTCCTTATTTCAGAAAATTTAAGACTTGATCCAAATGCTGAATTTTATTCGGAATGCTGTGCTGTTGTTCTGCACTTAAAGCATGAAAGCCTTCAAGCAATACGGCAAACATCCCTGCTTGGCTCGCACCATAAATATCATTGACAGGATGATCACCAATAAATAAACACTCGGTTTCCGTCACGCCCAACTCACGACAACTGTACTGAAATATTTCAACTTTGGGCTTACTGATGCCTGCACTTTCCGAGCTGATGATCTGATCAAAATACGATGCAAAACCCAGTCCATTTAAAATGTTCAGGCGTGTGGCATGTCCACCATTCGACACCACAGCCAATTTATACTGCTGTTGTTTTAGTTGCTGCAGCAAGCTCAATGCTCCTGGCATCGCCACGGCAAACTGACCAAAGTGCTGAAACCAAAATTGTGTCAGCTCATCAAAATCGGGTTGATGTATCCAACTTAGCTCTGTTTGTAGGGCATAAGCGACAGATGCCCCAATACTCGGATGAGTAAGGAGTTCTTTTTTCGGATATCCCCCATTATCTATACGATTAATAATACGTTTAATCTGTACAAGGTCTACCTCCGCCAGCGTCGACTGATAAGACTCGGCTAAATACTGCGTATAGGCCTGAACGCTGTGATCTCGATGAGTCAAAGTATTATCTAAATCAAAAAGGACTGCACGTATGCTCATAAATCTTTATTACTGAGTTTTCAAAAACTTTAACACAATGCCCGTTTTGCTTTATGCACCTTCTTCACTATCGATATCAATACAGTTCAAATAGCCGATTAAGTCTGATTTAAGTTTTGTGGTTTCAAATAGCAGCATTCAAACAAAATAATTTCGGCACATCACACGACTTATGCTCTCGAACCGTACCTTTTTATTGCGACAAACCCTGCTGCTCACACTCAGTTTGGTTGGCCTCCTTTATGTTTTTCCCGTCGGTGGTTCGCTCGACCAAGCTTTTATTCAGCCTTGGGTCGACCTACATGGTAGTTTTCCTCATCGTAATGATTGGGCACTTGCTGTGCTGAACCATCGCTATATCAAGAATATCGTCATAGGCGTTTATGTTCTCTATATCGCAGCATGGATATGCAGTTTTAAATATCCTCATCTAAAAGCACGCAAGTTTGAATTTGGTTATTTTATCGTAGTGGCTCTACTCAGCACGGCAATCATTGGGTTGCTCAAATCACAATCTGCACATGCCTGCCCTTGGAATATGACAGTCGCTACAGCCCATGGCTTTTCTTGGGATTTTTCAGCACGCCAAGGACACTGTTTTCCCGGTGGTCATGCTGCAACTGGTTTTGCCCTAATCACTGGATATTTTGTTTATCGAATACATCGACCTGCCCGTGCCTACTTCTTTTTATCTGCAGGGCTGATTTTAGGCTTTGCTTTTGGCTGGGCGCAAATGATGCGGGGTGCGCATTTTCTGAGTCATAACCTTTGGACCGTATGGATCATTTGGGCATTTAATTGTGTCATGTATGTGCTGTTTTCTCGCCATTTCACTGCATCGACTACGCAGCAAAACAGCAAAGCTTTTACATGGATCTAATTAAGTCCCTGAATTGAGCTTGATCTGAAAATGATTGAGTCACTCATGATTCACTAAATGGGATCTGTAAACTCACTTTCAGACCACCCAATGTTTCACTTTTAGAAAATTTCAAATCCGCACCGATATGTTTTGCGGCTTTATCCACGATCGCTAGCCCTAAACCACTTCCAATTTCTTCATGATTATAAATTCGATAAAAGCGTTTTCGAATTTGCTCATATAAAGCTGGGTCGATGCCAGGCCCACTATCTTCAACCTGTACAACCGCCTGCCCCGCATGTTCAAAGACGGAGACATTAATCATGCCCTGTGCAGGGGTATATTTAATGGCATTATCAATCAAATTAAAAATGATTGAATGTACCGTTGGCTCAAGACTATATAAGGCAATGCTTTGTTGTTGCTCCATGCCAAGGTCAATATCTTTTTGCATCGCCAAATGTACCAGTTGCTCCACGCAATTGGTTGCGACTTGCTTAAGATCAAAATGTTGTTTGCGCTCAAGTTCAAAGACCGAGGCATCTTGTTTTGCCAAACTCAATAATTGACTGACCAAATGCTGAATACGAATTAAACCTTTACTCAAATTTTGTAGAGCGTCATCTTGTGGAAATTTTTGTAGCAAAATCTGCATTTGCAAATTCAGTGCGGTAATCGGGGTCCGTAACTCATGCGCTGCGTCAGCAATAAACTGGCGCTGTTCCTGCTGTGACAATGAAATTCGTTCAAACAACTGGTTCATTTCAATAATAGTCGGTGCAATTTCCTCTGGATACGGCATTTGAGAGATTGGAGAAAGTTCAAAGGCATCCCGTTTTGCCAGTTCTTTTTTAAATTTTTCCAGTGGGTTTAAACTGCGTTGAATCAACCATCCCAAAGCGATTAATGCAAAAGGTATAAAAACCAAATAGGGAATAAACATGCTACTGGCCAATTCTGCTGCAAGATGCTGTCGTACCGATTCTTGCTGACTGACCTGAATTTGCCGATCTGCAAGTGGCAAAATATAGGTATGCCACTCATCTTGTTGGGTATTGTGGGTATAAAAACCGGCTTTGGGCTGAGGCGCGACCAATAATTTTAATTGATGGGTTTGATGCGCATTGGACTGATAAGTCCACACATCAACAAATAAATCTTCTTCGTGATAACGCTTATGTTGATCAAATTCGCCGCGAATAGGCTGCGGATCATGCTCTGCAACACGTTCCGCCAAATTTTGCATTTGCGCATCTAAAATTTCATTAATTTCTTCAAGTGCAATTCGATAAGCTGAAAACACCAAAAGACAGCCCAAAAACATACTGAAAACAGACACATAAATAATTAGTCTCTTTTTCAGAGAATAAGGCTGCTGCATGGTTGATAATTCCTTTGCCTTAACCGAGTCGATAACCTAAACCACGAATGGTGCGAATAAAATCTTTGTCTAATTTTGTTCTGAGATGATGCACATACACTTCTATGGTATTACTACTGATATCACTATCAAAATCATAAAGCTTATCTTCTAAATTGGCTTTCGAAAAAATCTTATTCGGATGCGTCACCAGTGGAATCAATATGGCCCATTCACGGTTAGATAAATCAACATATTGCCCCTTATAGCGTGCAAGATGCTGCTCAATATCTAAAATCAATTCACCATGTTTTAAAATTTTCTGTGGTGCTTCGACTGAACTCAGCCCTGTGCGTCGAAGGAGCGCATGAACCCGTGCAAGTAATTCATCAAACTCATAAGGCTTAATCAGATAGTCATCTGCCCCATGGTTTAAACCATCTACACGATTTTGTAATTGATCACGTGCCGAGATGATTAACACTGGCAATTTAGGCTGCATTTGACGAATTTGTTTCAGGACTTGCATACCATCCATCATCGGCAAACCCAGATCTAGTAAGACGATATCAATCCCCCCTTGCATTATGAGCTTTAAGCCATCGATACCATTATTCACCCACTCGACTTCAAACTGTTGATAGTTCAACAAGGTTTTAGTCGATTCGGCAATCATGAAATCATCTTCAATAATAAGTATTTTGTGCATGGCTTAAGTCCTGCGCTGTACTGAAGTACATTGTTGCAACATATTGTTTTTTTCATCAATCACTTGAGTCTGCACATCGAGCAAACTCAATAGCGATGGAAATAGATTATCCTGACTTAATTTTTGGCTTTTTTGTGCCATTAAACAAGTATATTGCGCTGAATTATTTTTTTGCCACGCCGGTGAAAACCACATCAACATCGGTACATGGGTTTGCTGTGACGGTGCAATTGCGTATGGAGAACCGTGTAAATACAAACCATGCTCACCTGTCGACTCGCCATGATCGGACAAATACCACAGTCCTGTTTGATAGTTGTCAGTCACTTTTAAAGTGTTAATCAATTTACTCAGTACATGGTCGGTATAGACAATACTGTTGTCATAACTATTTATTAATTCCGTCGAGCTACATCCCTGTATGGCATTGCTATTACAGGTTGGCTTAAATTTTTGAAACGCTGCGGTACTTCGTTTGAAATAAGCAGGGCCATGACTGCCCATTTGGTGTAACACAATTAAACGGGGAGTTGGATCTGCTTTGGGGATCGAAGCCAAATATGCCTTCAAACCATCCACCAAGATTTCATCATGACATTCGCCATCGGCATCACACCACTTTTTCTTCAGCGCTTCAGGAAATTCATATTTTTCAACACGTGTGCATGTGCCCTTACAGCCTGAATTATTATCTAGCCACGTCACCTTATAGCCTGCACGCTGTGCAATATCGAGTAAACCTTCGCGATGACTTGCAAGCTGTTCATCATATTCGGTTCTCGGCATACCCGAGAACATACAAGGAACAGACACAGCGGTTGCGGTGCCACATGAACTGACTTGGCTAAAATTGATAATATTTTGCTGACTGAGTTCAGGATTTGTATTTTTAGCATAGCCATTGAGTGAAAAACTTTCCGCGCGCGCAGTTTCACCAACCACTAAGACCATCAATTTTGGTAAGCTTTTGGCGCTTACGTTTTCAACTATATGTGCATCTTCACCATAGCTCAGCAATGGCAAATTCTGTTTCGGTGCTTTTTTGTGATAATAGGAAAATGTCGAAGCGATACTGTTTTGTGGTGAGAGCATGCCTTTTAAGTCACGATGCTCACGAAAGATCGCAGCATAATCGACAAAATAAACAAACAGCAAAGCACCCATGAGGATGAGCGAAAGCACTATATGTAAACCCTTTTTGGCTACCACCGTGCTTAGGGCTTCTTTATGCAGTGGCAAAAGCCAGATCAATAGCACTGGCAAAATAACCAGTCCAAAGACCCAGATAAAAAATTGTGGCGAGATTAAATCCTGCACTTCCTTTACATCTGTTTGCATCATGTTCTGCACTTGGTCAGATGTAATGGTCACGCCTAAACTATTGACGAAATAAGCACTCAAGCCACCAATGATCAGCAAAACACTCGCCAAAAGTTTTGAATTCCATCGCCATTGCAGGAGTTGCATCAGCACATTATAAAGTGCCACCACCACCAGTACGGTTGCCGCTAAAAATAGTCCGGCCTTCAGCCCCGTATAAGGCGTGAGCTGCTGGATTTGCTGATAAAACGTAAGGTTCAAAACCACCCCAAGCCATAAGGCAAGCACGAGGTTAAATTGACTTAAACTAAGTCTTGGAATTTTTTGCTGTATTTTAGCTATGACCTGAAGCATATTGGCATCAATTATTGATCTTTGATGCCCTAATCTAAAAATTCAAACTTAAAAATCACTTAAAACTGATCAAAACCATGCAAGAAAAATAAAAAAAGGCGATGTAAAACATCGCCTTTTGAACAACTTAAATCAAGGTCTTAGAATTTAAATTCTAGGCCTGTACCCAATACAGGTTGTTCGCTTTCATCTGGACCTTGTTCAAGTGCCAAGTAACCCGCATAACCATAAGCTTTCACTTGTTTGCTAAATGCATAATCCGCACCTGCAATGAATTGCTGAGCTTCGTAATCCTCACCTGCTTTATAAGTCGTGGTATTTTGACTATATTGTGCTTTTACTGTCCAAGCTTTTGCAGAAGGTAGATTGTATTCTGCGCCGACTAACCAACCTTGAGCATCATCAATATTTGCTGCTGCAACATCATTACCTTTAGCAGCCTCAACCTCTGATGTTTGATACAGTGCTTTGAGTGCCAAACCGCCCTCAAGATTTACGCGACCAATCGCACGAATTGTATTTGCAGCAGCAAATACTTTGGTTCCAGTTATTTCAGAATTTGAAACAACTTTATCATTCACGGTATATGTACCACTATTTAGCGTCCCTACGCCACCAAAGTTCGATGGAATGGCTTTGTCATAGGCTAAACCTGCGACAACAACGGGGCTGTCATAGACAACAGACGCCGACCAAGCATCGCCAAGACCACGACCTGCAGTTTTTACTACACCTTTGTCGCTCTTGATTCCTGAAGATTCACCTGTAGCAAGCAATGCATTAACTTTAATTGCACCTTCAGCAATTTTAAATGCTGGTGATTCATAGACAACAACGTTATCTACACGGTTTTCACCCGTCATGATGCCTGTAACATCAGCACGGTTACCCACGTAGTTGTTGAATGTATCAACCGGACTAGACAATTGTTTTAATGGTGTATCGTGTGCACCGACTTTCAATGTACCAAGTTTCGCATCTTTCAAACCAACGAAGCGGTTACGCTTAGACCAGTCATCGCCTTCGCCGTCTGAGTTAAATGCCCATTCAATTGCATAAATTGCGCTTAAACGCTCAGTCAGTTTTTCATCGCCCTTTAAACCCAAGAAAGAACTGTTTGAACTGATTTCAACGACATCTTTATCTGAAACACCCGTTTTATTATCTTCAGGTAAATAATCAACTGACGCATCAATTTCACCGTAGAAGGTTGGTGCTGCAAAGGTTGACCCGGCCAAAAGGCTCAATGCGATAGCCGCTGCTAACTTAGTTTTCATCAAAAATTTTCCTTAAATTATTTTGTAACAGATATTACACACGCGAAACATATTACAAAATTATTAAAATAATATTTGCATTGCTCTTTTAGTGCTTTAGCTGATAAAAAACAACCAAAATCATGATTTAGAAGTGATTTTGGTCATTTTTTGATGCTTTTCCCCAAAATAGAATCGGGACTAAGCTCAATGCAGCCAAACCTGTGATCCAAAATAAATAAGTGCTATAACCCAACTGATCGGCCACTATGCCACTGATGCTATACAGCCCCCCACTCACCGTAGCCATAATGGCAACCTGAAATGTAAAGTCCGTTGCTGCAAATACTTTACGACTATATTGCATCACCAAAGTCAGCATGATCACGAGCAGCATGGCTGAAATCATGTCTTCGGCAGCATTGATCCCATAGATCAGCCATTCATGAACTTTCTGTTTTGCCTCGAACTGCAAAGCCAGCCATGCATAGGCTAATAAGCTGAATATTTTCAATACCGAATAGAAAACCAAGGCTTGCGCCCGAGAAATATACTTCAAGCTTAGACCAGCAACCCCCGCCCCAATTAAAGCAGCCACAGCACCCAGCATGGTGACATACAGACCAATTTGACTAAAACTCAATCCTAAATCGACCATCAGCGGCTTGAGTAAAGGACCTGCCAGACCATCTGCAAGCTTAAAACTCAATAAGATCATCAGCCATAGTGTGAGGGTTTTGGTTTGGGTAAAATAAGCCAAATACTGGCGAATAGCATAGAATAAGCCTGAAGTATGTTTATAGTTGTTATCATTCTCTGGACTAGATTTTATGTTGATTGGTAGCTTTGAAGGTTCTCGATACAGAAAAATAGGAATGGTATTGATGAACACCAATGCCGCTAAAAACAGAAAGGTGGCTTGCCAATCCAACCAATCTAAAGCCCAAAGTACAGCGCCACCACCGACAATAAAGCCGAGTCTGGAACCAATCACCTGAAAGGTATTGCCCCAGTGCTGTTGGTCGGTTTTTAAAATATTGACAGCCAAGCCATCGGTTGCGACATCTTGAGTCGCACCGACCAAATTCATACTGAGTAAAGCCACAAAAAACAGCAGCAAATACATCGGTTCATTCAAACTTTGGATCGGCAGAAAAGACAGGAAGACCAAGACCAGCACGGACAACAACTGCATTGGAATAATCCAACTCCGATAGTGCCCTTTGGACTTTGAACCATGTCGATCAATCCACGGTGCCCAGAAAACTTTGATCGACCATGGCAGCATGAGTAATCCAAAGCCACCAATATGTGCCAAAGACACACCTTGCGCTCTTAAAATCACCGGTAAAGCATGTGTCATAAAACCGACAGGTAACCCTTGCGCCCAATATAAGGAAAACAGTAAAAGATAGAGCTGACGAAGCTGGATCATAAGTTCCTAAATGTTGAATGCGCTGAAGTTACATTTAGAGTAGTCAAAATACGGCTATTTTGCCAATGATCTAAAAAAATCATCGACCTAAGATAAAGGTCAATGCTGATGCCGTATTTTTAAATGTGCATCACATCAAAAATGGATTTCACTTATATAAGAATATGCAATGAATCAAAAGACTCAATTATTTCCGGTTTTGCCCGATCAAGTTCCATCACTAGGCTCCATCCTGAGCCGCGCTATTTTTAAAAAACTTTTTTTGGCACAAGGATGGAAATTTGACGGCGAATTTCCCAACCTTGCCAAAGCTGTGGCAATCATTTCTCCGCATACTTCTAATATAGATGCATGGCATGGTTTTCTCGCCTTGCTTGGGATCGGGATAAAAATAACCATTTTTGGTAAAAACACCCTTTTTGATACTCCCTTAAAACCACTTTTGGATTGGGTCGGCGTGATCCCTGTACAGCGTGAAAATCCACATGGACTGACGCGTGAAATTGCAGAGATTGTCCAAGCGACAGATCAAATTTGGATTGGAATGGCACCTGAGGGAACACGAAAAAAAGCCGATAAAATCCGCAGTGGTTTTTACTATATTGCCTATGAAGCACAGATTCCTATTGTGATGTTTAGCTTTGATTATGCAAAGAAAACCATTCATTGCTTGGGTGTTTTTGAACCGAGTGGAGATTTTGAAACTGATCTCGAAAAAATTTTGAAGATATATGACGGGAAATTTTCCCCGAAAAATCCCGAATGGTTGGCATTGCCGTTACAAAAGCACTGGAAAAAGCCCTAGTCAAATGGCTATTTTTTTGATGTGATGTGCACTTTGTATATTTAACCATCAGATTTCACCCATGAAACTTTTGCAATACCTGATTCCTAGCCTCTTTGTATTGGCACTCACTGGCTGTGATTCTGCAACCAAAACGCCTGCAACCACGACACCTACACCTGCCAAAGCACGTGAACCGGTGATCGCGATTGCGCTCGGTGGTGGCGGTGCCAAAGGTTTTGCTCATATTGGTGTGCTTAAAGTGCTTGAATCGCACGGTATTAAACCTAAGATTGTGACTGGGACCAGTGCGGGTAGTTTTGTCGGCAGCTTGTATGCCAGCGGTAAAACACCATATCAAATGCAGCAATTGGCCCTGAACTTTAAAGAGTCTGATATTCGTGATTTAACCTTAAATAGCCAAGGCATTATTCAAGGGCAAAAACTGCAAGACTTTGTTAATAAAAACGTCGGCAATAAATCAATTGAACAATTTCCAAAGCGCTTTGTTGCTGTAGCCACCCGTTTGGATAATGGCAGTAAAACTGAATTTAACCGTGGTAATGCAGGCCAAGCGGTACGTGCATCGTGCAGCATTCCGAATGTATTTGTACCTGCGACTATTGCAGGGGTGAAATATGTCGATGGTGGTTTAGTCAGCCCGATTCCGGTGAAAACCGCACGTGATATGGGTGCAGATATTGTAATTGCGGTGGATATTTCTGCGCGTCCTGACGGTAGCAAAGCCGTAAGCATGTTTGGTTTACTCGATCAAACCATTAACATCATGGGACAACAAAGTATTAATGAAGAACTGAAAAATGCTAATTTCGTGATTCAACCTAAAGTGGGACATATCGGCACACTCGATTTGAAGTCGAGCAATGCGACGATTTTAGAAGGTGAAAAAGCCGCACAGCTCAAAGTGAATAGCATTATTAAGGCGATCGATAACTTTAAACAGTCCCCTGCGGCCTTTAAACCAGCACCAAAAGCGAAAATATAATTCAACGATTTTTTTTATATTCATTGAGTTATACATCTGCTACATTGATATAGATGCTGGTTCATCTATATCAATTCACCCTTATATAAGAGTAGATGTATGGAATTTATTTTAGAACCTTGGCACTGGTTTGTATTGGGCGTCGTTTTGATGCTTTTTGAACTGATTTTGCCGTCTTTTGCTGCGCTATGGTTTGGCGTTTCTGCAATTTTGGTTGGGATCTTATATTGGATCTTTCCATCCATGGACTTTAATGTCCAAATTGTGGTTTGGATTATTTTTGCCGTGCTCTGCACATTTTTGTGGTTCAAATTTATTAAACCTTTATCCATCGATAAAACCAAAGCAGGTCTGTCCCGTGAAGCGACGATTGGCCAAGTGGGTATGGTGATTCAAACCCAGCTCAATCATGGCAGCGTTAAAGTTCGCTTCCCGATGCCTGTTTTAGGTTCAGACGAATGGCATTGCCGTACCCAAGATGCACTTCAAGTCGGCGACCGTGTTCGCGTGACCGATATTTTAGGCAATGATTTAGTCGTCCAACTGCACAGCAGCAACCACCCCACTGACAATCCATAAATAAGTGAGAAATGACATGTCTGGTGTTTCTATTGTTTTTTTAGCGCTCTTAGTTTTTGTAGCCGTCACCATTTTTAAAGGTGTCCGTATTGTTCCCCAAGGTTATAAATGGATTGTTCAGCGTTTAGGTAAATACCATACCACGCTCAATCCGGGGCTGAACTTTGTGATTCCGTATGTCGATGAAGTGGCTTATAAAGTCACAACCAAAGATATCGTGTTAGATATTCCCTCTCAGGAAGTGATCACACGTGACAACGCGGTACTGCTGATGAATGCTGTGGCTTATATCAATTTAACCACACCTGAAAAAGCAGTTTACGGTATTGAAAACTACACATGGGCGATTCAAAACTTAGTTCAAACCTCTTTACGTTCAATTGTCGGTGAAATGGACCTCGATGATGCACTTTCATCGCGTGATCATATTAAGGCTAAACTTAAAGCTGCTATTTCTGATGATATCTCTGACTGGGGTATTACGCTTAAAACTGTAGAAATTCAAGACATTAAACCTTCTCATACCATGCAAGCAGCAATGGAAGAGCAAGCAGCAGCGGAACGTCAACGTCGTGCGACAGTCACCAAGGCAGACGGTGAAAAACAAGCGGCTATTTTGGAAGCTGATGGTCGTTTAGAAGCCTCTCGTCGTGATGCAGAAGCTCAAGTGGTACTGGCAGAATCTTCACAGCGTGCAATTGAAATGGTGAGTTCAGCCGTCGGCGATAAAGAAATTCCAGTTGCGTACTTACTGGGTGAACAATACGTTAAAGCCATGCAAGATATGGCTAAATCTAATAATGCCAAAACTGTGATTTTACCTGCGGATGTACTGAATACGATTCGTGGTGTGATGGGACGTAATAACTAAATCTTCGCATTAATTAAAATGGGTCGTGATATACGGCCCATTTTTATGCCCAAAACAAAAAAGAAGGCAAAGTTTGTCAATTTATGTTTAAATTTCACGTTATTTTTTTGACGTTTTAGGACTTATCGTTCGATTTCACCTACTTGGCTTAGGCAAATCCCATTGAGTCCCCTAATTAAACGCAATTGTCCAACGCCAAAGCGGATACCGTATGAGCTCCCTGAATCCCACCCTAATTACCTTTCTCTTTTATATTGTCGCCATGGTCGTGATCGGTTTACTTGCATACCGTGCGACCAGTAACTTTTCTGACTACATTTTAGGTGGCCGCCGATTAGGGAGCTTTGTCACTGCCCTTTCTGCAGGTGCATCGGATATGAGTGGTTGGTTGCTCATGGGTCTTCCGGGGGCGATTTACCTTTCAGGTTTATCTGAAATGTGGATTGCAATTGGTCTGATCATCGGTGCTTGGCTCAACTGGCTACTTGTGGCAGGTCGTCTTCGTGTACATACCGAAGTTCAAAATAATGCTTTGACCCTACCTGACTATTTCTCAAATCGTTTTAACGATCAAAAGAAAATCTTACGTATCGTGTCAGCTGTGATTATTTTGATTTTCTTCGCAATTTACTGTGCTTCAGGCATGGTTGCAGGCGCTCGATTATTTGAAAGTATGTTTGGTATGTCGTATAGCACTGCGCTTTGGATCAGTGCCATTGCAACGGTGAGCTATGTGTTTATTGGTGGCTTCCTTGCTGTCAGTTGGACCGATACCATTCAAGCGGGCTTTATGATTTTTGCCTTGCTACTTACCCCTATCGTGGTCATGTTGTCATTCTCTGATTTAAGCCAGTTCACTCTGGCACTAGAAGCGGCACGCCCTCAAGCCATGGATGTATTTGCTGACTTAAGTTTTGTCGCAATCATGTCTTTATTGGCATGGGGCTTAGGCTATTTTGGTCAACCGCATATCTTAGTGCGCTTCATGGCAGCTGATTCTGTTAAATCGATTCCCAATGCACGCCGTATTGGTATGACATGGATGACGCTCTGCCTCGGTGGCGCAGTTGCAGCAGGCTTCTTCGGTATTGCTTATTTCCAACAGCATCCAGAACTGGCAGGTGTCGTTACAGCAAACCCTGAAACGGTCTTTATGGAATTGACTAAAATTCTATTTAACCCATGGGTGGCAGGTATCGTATTGGCTGCGATTTTAGCTGCGATCATGAGTACCTTAAGCTGTCAGCTTTTAGTCTGTTCAAGTACCTTAACTGAAGACTTTTATAAATCATTCTTACGTAAAAATGCTTCACAAAAAGAATTGGTTTGGGTCGGCCGTATCATGGTGTTAATGATTGCGTTGCTAGCGATCTATATGGCGGCTAATCCTGACTCTAAAGTCCTTGGTCTCGTCGCATATGCATGGGCAGGCTTCGGTGCTGCATTTGGCCCACTGATTATCATGTCATTGTTCTGGAAACGCATGACACTCAATGGTGCTTTAGCAGGTATGGTGGTTGGTGCTGTTATGGTTATTCTATGGAAAAACCTCTGGGGCGATACAGGCGTTTATGAAATTATTCCTGGCTTCATTTGCTCACTACTTGCAATCATCATTGTAAGCTTAATGGGCAAAGCACCATCTGCTGAAGTCACTGAAAAATTTGAAGAAGCAGATCGTATCTATAAAGAAAGTATTTAAGACCAATAGCACTTAAATTTAAGCTCTAATTTTTAATATCTGCAAAAAAGGACGCCTAGCGTCCTTTTTTGTTTTTATCATGTCATCCATTTAGATATTACTTAGAGGTTTATTGACTTCTGTTCCAAATGTACTTGATATAAAAAAGCCCACAACATGTTACATGTGTGGGCTAATGTCTTTACTGCGTCATATTAACTTTGACGTTTTAATAAAAACTGCGTGATCTTGTGTAATTCTGCTGCATCTTCTGCAAAATAATCCAAAGCTTGAAGTGCTTGTGCATGTAATTCTTCTGCATATGCTTGCGCTTGCTCGAGACCCATTAACGCAGGATATGTGGATTTATCCACTTGTTGATCTTTACCCGCTGTTTTACCCAATGCTTCAGTGTCAGCAATAATATCTAAAATATCATCTTGCACCTGAAAGGCTAAACCAATCGCAAGACCAAATTCACGGAGTTTAGGAATGGCTTGATCTGTGCCATTAAATATCGTCACTGCCGCCATCATGATTGCAGCAGAAATTAAAGCACCAGTTTTATTTCGATGAATGTTTTCTAGTTCATCCTGACTGACGTGTTTGCCTTCCGCTTGTAAGTCTAGGACTTGTCCATTGACCATTTTTGAAGTTGCAGTCGCTAAAATTTGCATTTGCTTTAAGATAATCGGCGCTTCAACTGCTGGGCCTTGATCAAAGAGACGACTGCCTAAAACTTCAAAAGCCATCGATTGTAAAATATCGCCAGCAAGTAAGGCCGTATCTTCACCAAAAGCCACATGACAAGTTGGTTGACCACGACGAAGTAAATCATTGTCCATACACGGCAAATCATCGTGTGCCAATGAATAGCAATGAATAAATTCAATTGCCACCGCAGCACGGCGTACTGCTGCAAAATTGGTATTGGGTTTTAATGCTGCTGTTGCATAACAAAGTGCCGGTCGAACACGTTTTCCACCCAACATCACAGCATGATACACCGCCCCTTTTAAGGGTTCTGGAATTGAAAATGCATCAAGCGCTGTCAGTAAATCCTGCTGAATACGCTGCTGCGCTTCTGTCAGGGCATGTGTGGAAACGTCTGTTAAAGAAGACACATTCACCTCAAATACTTTAAATATTTAACTGCTTCGTTCATTAGCAAATCGACTGCCAATGTTTTCTGTCAATTTTGACCTGTTGCATCATACTGCTTTCTCAGATCTTTCTCTATGTTACGACCTAAATCTATGTGTTTTTCCCACAGTCTGATGGTTTTTTAAATGTCGTTTCCTCAAATAGCGCCACATTTTGTCCATCATTAAAACAGGTACAATTTTTCGAGCCTTTCTTGGCTTGATATAAAGCCTGATCGGCACGTGTCAATGTTTCAAAAAATGACTCTGTACCATCCCACAAGGCCACTCCGCATGAAATACTCAGTTGTAAAGCCTTATCTGCATAATTCATCGAAGAAGCATAGATTTGCTCACAACATTGTTGTGCAATCGAACATGCAGTCGATATAGCCGTGCGTGGCAAAATCATTGCAAACTCTTCCCCACCCATGCGATATATTTGTGCATCTGCGTGTTGACTAATTTGCATCCTTAAAAGCTGCGCACTTTTTCTTAAAACTTCATCGCCAAACGCATGACCGTAGATATCATTGATTTGCTTAAAATTATCTAAGTCGAGCATCATCAAACAAATTTCATCGGCTTGTTCAACCGCGAAGCTTTTTTGCCACTGAGAAAGGTCTAAATCAAAACCTCGTCGATTTTTTATCCCTGTCAGATAATCAAAATAAACTTGTTGTTCGAGTTGTTGGTTATGTTTCAACAGCGATAATTCGAATTGCTTTAAATTTGTAATGTCCGCACAGCACAACAACACATGTTCCAAATCGCCACTTTGTTGAAACTTTGGTTTGAGCGTGAACCAATAATGCCGTTCGTTTTCACTATACATAAAGGGTTCAATGCTATCGTTCTCAAAACAGCGTAAATCAAACTCAGAACTTGTGGCTTTGGTCTTTTGCTGCATCTCAGACACGTGATTTAATACGATCTCTTGTAAGTCTGACTGAAATCGATGTTTAAATATTTGATTGGCGCATATCAGCTCAGCTGTCGCAGAAAATAACGCAGCAGGCATTGGCAACGCTTCTAATACAGACAATTGTTCAGTAGGTATTTCCGATTTTATTAAGTCTTTTTTAAGCATGGTTTCGCTACTTTTTTCAGGGCAAAGCTACGCAAAATGCTAACAAAATTAATCCGGCATAAATCACAGAAACTTTCTAATATTAAATGCAGTTCATATTATATAAAAAGATATACCAATTCATGATTTGCTTATTCATATAAAAGATAAAGGCAAAAAAAAGCCCCTGCAAAGCAGAGGCTGATTTCAAATTAGATGTTAAATGCTTAATCCAAACTATCCGCAGGAATACGCACCCAGCCTTCCATTAAGACACGCGCACTTCGGCTCATCACGGCTTTTTTAACGACCCACTGACCATTTTCATAAATTGCTTGCGCACCTACACGTAGCGTCCCAGACGGATGTCCGAAACGCACAGCTTCTCGCTCCCCACCACCCGCGGCTAAGTTCACAAGCGTTCCCGGTATCGCCGCAGCTGTACCAATGGCAACTGCCGCTGTGCCCATCATGGCATGATGCAGTTTCCCCATCGACAAGGCACGAACCAATAAGTCCGTATCTTGTTCTGAAATTTGTTTAGAACTCGAAGATGTATAGGCTTTCGGCTTTGAAACAAATGCAATCTTTGGTGTATGTTGACGTTGCTCTGCTTCAGCAATATCTGAAATCAAACCCATTTGTTGTGCTCCATAAGCACGGATTTTTTCAAAACGGGCCAATGCCTTGGCATCACCATTGACCGCATCTTGCAGTTCAGTGCCGACATAACCAATATCTTCTGCATTTAAGAAGATGGTTGGAATACCTGCATTAATAAATGTTGCAGGGAAACTGCCTTCATCGGGTACGGTTAAGGTATCGACCAAATTCCCTGTAGGGAACATAGCGCCGCCATCTTCACCATCATCTGCGGGGTCTAAAAATTCAATTTGAACTTCGGCTGCTGGGAAGGTCACACCATCTAGTTCAAAATCACCGGTTTCTTGTACTGCACCATCAGTAATAGGTACATGCGCAATTATGGTTTTTTGAATATTGGCTTGCCAAATACGAACCGTACACAAACCATTTTCAGGAATACGTGATGCCTCAACCAAACCATTTGAAATGGCAAATGCACCAACCGCTGCCGTTAAGTTTCCGCAGTTACCACTCCAGTCGACAAATGCTTTATCTATCGACACTTGTCCAAATAGATAGTCTACATCATGCTCAGGCTGTGAACTTTTTGCCAAAATCACGGTTTTACTAGTACTTGAAGTCGCTCCACCCATCCCATCAATTTGTTTGCCATAAGGATCTGGACTGCCAATCACACGCAATAAAAGTTGGTCGCGAACTTTTCCAGCTTGTTGTGCTGCAAGCGGCAAATCATCTAGCTTGAAAAATACACCTTTACTTGTACCACCACGCATATAAGTCGCTGCAATCTTAATTTGGGGAGCAAAACTCATTTTTATTGAATCCTTAATCTTTATCATTGTGTTTTGGCAGAGCGTTCTTTTCTGCGCTTTTGCATCATACAATGTTTAATTGAAGTTTTAACAATCACATGACTTAAGTATAAAAAAACAACATTCGATACCTTTTCCATATAAAGCCAAGTATCAGAATTTCATTTAAAATAAAATTAATCTATTGATTCATAAATTTTTAATTCAGCATTTAAGACAAAAAATAGGTTATCAAACCTATAAATATTTTTCATAAATTTTGAGCTACTAGGCTATTCATTCTCTATACATTACAATTACCAAAATTAAACCATTCTCGGGAAGAGTAACTTGACTACCAATTCCTCCGAACTCAAGCGTGGCTTAAAGAATCGTCATATTCAATTGATTGCCATGGGTGGTGCAATTGGTACAGGCTTATTCTTGGGCTCAGCGCATGTGATTCAATCTGCTGGACCATCCATTATTCTTGGCTACGCCATTGGCGGTTTGATCGCCTTTCTAATTATGCGTCAGTTGGGTGAAATGATCGTCCATGAACCTGTAGCGGGTTCATTTAGCCATTTTGCATATAAATATTGGGGGAAATTTCCAGGTTTCTTAACAGGTTGGAACTACTGGATTCTCTATATTTTAGTGGCAATGACAGAACTCACCGCTGTTGCGAAATACATCAACTACTGGTGGCCTCATATTCCAGCGTGGGCATCTGTACTGTTCTTCTTCGTGATCATTACTTTAGTAAACTTAGGTAATGTGAAGTTTTATGGTGAATCAGAGTTTTGGCTGTCGATTATTAAAGTCACTGCGGTTATTTCGATGATCGTATTTGGTTTGTATTTGCTACTGACTGCAGATGCTAACTCAACAGCTTCATTTACCAACTTATGGAGTCAGGGCGGCTTCTTCCCAAATGGTTTTGAAGGCTTATTCTTCATGCTGGCTTTCTTGATGTTCGCCTTCGGTGGTATTGAACTGATTGGTATGGCGGCAGCGGAAGCTGAAAATCCAAAAGAAACTATTCCTAAAGCGATTAACCAAGTTGTTTTTCGTATTTTGATTTTCTACGTGGGTTCTTTGACTATTCTATTATCACTTGTGCCATGGAATCAGCTTGAACTAGGTGGTTTAGACAAAAGTCCATTTGTGATGATCTTTAGCCAACTGGGTATTGATTGGGCTGCACATTTACTGAACTTCATTATTTTAACTGCAGCACTGTCTGTTTATAACAGCGGTATGTATGCCAATAGCCGTATGCTTTACAGCTTGGCGAAGCAAGGTAATGCACCAAAAGTTTTCGCAAAAACCAACAAAAGTGGCGTGCCAATTCCAGCGGTATTACTTTCTGCAGTCCTGATTTTCGGTTGCGTACTCTTAAACTACTTCGTACCTGAAGATGCGCTGGGTCACTTAATGTATGTGGTGGTTGGTGCACTTGTCCTTAACTGGGCGATGATTACCATGACTCACTTACAGTTCCGTCGTGCAAAACGTATTTTGAATTTTACAACGTCTTATCCTGCACTTTGGGCACCAGTCAGCAACTACATCGTTCTGATCTTTATTGCTTTAGTTCTCTTTATTATGTGGACTCAGGGCTTTATGGAATCTGTTCTAATGATCCCTGTTTGGATTACAGTCATGTTATTAATGTTTAACTATCTTAATCCTAAAGATTTGAGCGACATTGACCCCAATGAAGTTCATAAAGACTAAGTAATTTAAAAAGTTATTGTTTCGGCAATAACTTTTTTTTTAGCTAAAATAGGAGTACATTAGCCTCCGTCTTGCGCTCTTAGCTTAACTGGATAGAGCAGTTGCCTCCTAAGCGACCGACGTGGGTTCGAGTCCCGCAGAGCGCACAATTTCTGAGATATCCCTCCTCCCTGTATTTGTAATCCCCCATATACCAATAAATATAAAGAAAGAACCTTTCACACTAAAAACCCATCAATTACAGTTTTTAACTTAGTTATTGTTTTTACAAAGATTACTGTTCAAAGACTATTTTTAAGAACAGTTAAATAGCGCTTTAAAATGTGCTAGCCACCTACCTCTCAATGCAAAAAACGACACATAGTATGGTCCATAAGGCCAAAAAATCAATTTATGACTGCTCATATCAAAATTTTTTCAATTTTTTTCTAGGTTTAGAAAATAATGCGCTAAATGAAAATATTAAATAATAATCAAAATGTTATATATACTAATTAGTACTTTTACTCTAAAAATAGCAACTTTTAGCCATATTTTTCAATCTAGAGCATTTACTCTTATTTTAATTGTGCTATTTTTGTCACATGGAGTAACAATTAAGCCTAAGAGTATTAAGAAGTTTTCCATAACGAATATATGCAGTAACCATAAAAATCAAATTCGTATCTCAAGGAATGACGAAGAATGAAATTAAAAACTTTAGCTACAGCCATGATTCTTGCTTCAGTTCCAATGACAGGTGCTTTTGCAGCAGCACTAGATCGTTCAGGACAATCTATTTCTGCATTTTTACAACCAGGGAACTATTTTGAAGCAGGTATTTCGGTTTTAGATCCGAATGTTTCAGGGAAGATGAACAGCACTGCACCTGCTAGCAACCCAACATTAGGAGCTCTTGCTAATACATCACTAGATGACATGGCGGGTGATTACTATTTTCCACAAGCAGCATTAAAATTACAGCTAACTGATAATTTTTCTTTTGGTTTACTATATGATCAACCTTTTGGTGCAGAAGCTAAATATAGTGCAACAGATCAAACACTACCAGTTGCAGGTAACCCTGGCGCATTCCAATTAATGGGCGAAACAACTGAAGTCGACGTTCACACCCAAAATATTTCGATGATATTTGGTTTTCAACCGACTGAAAATTTCAACATTTATGGCGGTGGTGTATATCAAACAGTAAAAGGCGATGTTCAACTACGTGGTATTGCATATGGAGCAAACCAAGCTCTCGGTTTATATAATGCAAATATGAAAGAAGATAGCGCCGTTGGTTGGTTAGCAGGATTAGCTTACCAAATCCCAGAAATTGCTTTAAAAGCATCTATTACTTACCGTTCTGAAATTGATCACGAAGCTGCAACCACAGAAACTGGAAACAGTGCTCTACTTGGCGGTGCTTTTTCAACACGTGCTGACACCAAGATCACTACACCTCAGTCTGTTAACCTAGATTTTCAAACTGGTATCATGGCCGACACTGTCGCATTTGCGAATGTCCGTTGGGTAGATTGGTCAAATTTCGCAATTCGTCCAACTGCTTTTGGTGCAGCATCTGAAACACTAGGTGCCATTGGTCGTGGCCCAGTGGGTGGGTTTGATCTTGTTGCTTATACTGATGATCAAATCAATGCTACAGTCGGTGTAGGTCGTAAATTTAGTGAACAATGGGCTGGTAACGTCTCTGTAGGCTGGGATTCAGGCGCAGGTAACCCTGTATCAACACTTGGTCCTACTGAAGGCTACTGGAACGTAGGCTTAGGTTTACAATTCAGCCCAGCGCCTAACTACTTTATCGCAGGTGGTGTTAAATACTTCATGTTAGGTGATGCTGAAGCACAACCTGCATCAATGTTTGGTACAAATGAATCAGTAGCATCATTTGAAGATAACGATGCTTGGGCATACGGTTTAAAAATCGGTTACCGCTTCTAATTTAAATATGATTCGGGCCATAGTTCGCTATGGCCCTAACTTTTTATTCTTTCCCTATCTTGTTTGATCAAACAATAAACATTTAAATTTACTAAAACATTTATCAAAAACTAAGCTTTTTACTCTAATTTTTCATTTAAAAATCATAAAGATAATTATCAATCACTAGAATAAATACTCTAGTCATGCTCATTTTTTAACTTCCCTAGTTCAATTTTAGAGTAGCAACTCTTATTTACTGTTTTTCTATTTATGTTACTTTCCACACATTGAAATAACATCAAAAGTTACGAACAGGGAAAAGTATGCGCTTAAATCACCTTAGCTACGCAATTTTACTTACCGCTTTACCAACAGCATCATTATTTGCAGCGGGTCTAGATCGTTCAGGTCAGTCTATTTCAGCATTCTTACAACCTGGTAACTACGCAGAAGCAGGTATCACTGTTCTAGATGCAGAAGTAAAGTCAAATGAACTTAATGTCGATGACATGGCGAAGTCATATTACTTCCCTTCCGCTGCTGTCAAAGTACAAGCGACTGACAAAATTTCACTAGGTTTAATTTACGACCAACCATACGGTGCAGAAGCTGAATATGATGCTGCATCGCAAGTATTTGGTAATGGTGCTCAAGGTACATCTGTAGATGTTAAAACTGAAAGCTTAACTGCCCTAATTGGTTACCAACCAAACGAAAATTGGAACTTTTATGCAGGTCCAGTTTGGCAAACTGTAGAAGCCAATATCAAACTACGTGGTGCTGCTTATGGTGGTAATGCCAAACTTGGTACTTATAACATCGAAATGGAACGTGAAGAAGCTTATGGCTGGTTAGCAGGTGTTGCTTATTCGATTCCTGAAATTGCATTAAAAGCGGCTATTACCTACCGCTCTGAAATTGAACATAATACAAAATCCAATGAAACTACGCTTCTACCGTATCCATCTTTAAGTGCGCTGACATCATCTGTTGATGCAACAACACCTCAATCAGTTAACTTAGATTTCCAAACAGGTATTGCTAAAGATACGCTAGCATTTGCCAATGTTCGTTGGGTACATTGGAGCCAGTTTGCGGTTAAACCAACTTTACTTGGTAACGTAAGTTCAATTCCAGCACCTCATGTCCGTCAAAATCTTATTGATTACTCAGACGACCAATGGTCAGCTAATGTTGGTGTAGGCCATAAATTTAACAGCAAATGGTCTGGTTCTGCATCTGTAGGTTACGATTCGGGTGCTGGCAACCCTATTACGACTTTAGGCCCTGTTGAAGGGAATTGGAATGTTGGTCTAGGTGGTCAATATAGTCCTGCTGAAAACTATTTCATCCAAGCAGGTGTTAAATACTTCTGGTTAGGTGATGCTACTGCTCAAACTGGTGGTAATCCAGTAGGTGAATTTGAAGATAACCATGCGCTTGGCTATGGTTTGAAAATAGGCTATCGCTTCTAAGTTGTTAGAACAGCTTTGCATTAAACAAGAAAGGGCGCATAAGCGCCCTTTTCTATAACCAGCTATACAGAATTAAGCTGGAATATCACGAACTGAAGCATTACGAATCGCTTCTTTTAATGCAGCATAGCCATGAATTGGTGGGAATTGTGGAAATTCTGCAATCACATTGTCAGGCGCATCAAATAAGAAACCCGCATCTGCTTCACCAAGCATCGTCGTATCGTTATAAGAATCACCTGCTGCAATCACCCGGAAGTTTAACCCATGCAATGCTTGAACGGCTTTACGCTTTTGATCAGGTTGACGAAGCTTATAAGCTGAGATCATACCATTTTCATCAGTTTCTAATTTGTGGCAGAAAATCGTTGGCCAACCAAGTTGCTGCATTAATGGATGTGCAAACTCATAGAAAGTATCTGAAAGAATAATCAATTGAAAATGAGTACGCACCCACTCTACAAACTCTTTTGCACCTTCAAATGGCCCCATATCTGCGATTACGTCTTGAATATCGTTTAAACCCAAACCGTGTTGTTTTAGGATATTTAAACGCTGAGTCATCAACACATCGTAATCTGGAATGTCACGAGTCGTTGCTTCAAGTTCTTTAATGCCTGTTTTTTTCGCAAAATTAATCCAAATTTCAGGTACTAAAACCCCTTCTAGATCTAAACAAACGACTTCCATGCACTCTACCCTCTGTTATGTGAAAAAAATTTTTCATTATCATAGCGGAAGAATAAAAAAATGCATTGTTCTTTTTTAAATCTGTTTTTTTCATAAGTATCTATTTTTTAGTGATAAGTGTGTTTTAGCATTTCCATTAAAATAGTTCTGAAATAAATTAATATAGGTTTTAACGTTCCAAGCCTATAGCCAGGACATTCATGACTACCATCCCTACTATTGACCTTGTCGATGCACTTGCATCTGAATATGCAGATAAATCACCTTCTGAGATTATGAAACTTGCGCTTAGCCAGCAAGGTGAAGTTGCGATTTCCTTTTCTGGTGCAGAAGATGTTGTACTGATTGATCTTGCATCGAACTTAGGGATTCCTTTTCGTGTATTTAGTTTAGATACCGGTCGCTTACACCCTGAAACTTACCAATTTTTAGATACTGTCCGTAAACATTATAAAATTGATATCGAAATCTGTTTCCCAAAAAGTGATGCGGTACAAAAACTGGTGACAGAAAAGGGCTTTTTTAGCTTCTATCAAGATGAACATAAAGAATGCTGTGGTATCCGAAAAGTACAACCTTTGCGTAAAAAACTAGCCACTTTAGATGGCTGGATCACAGGTCAACGTAAGGACCAAAGCCCTGGCACACGTAATGAAATTCCTGTGGTACAAGCAGACCCCGGTTTTTCAGGTCCGGGCAAGCAATTGATTAAATATAATCCTTTGGCAAACTGGTCTAGCGCTGATGTATGGAACTATATCCGTCTCATGGAAATTCCATATAATCCACTACACGAACGTGGCTTTATCTCGATTGGCTGTGAACCATGTACTCGACCTGTTTTACCGAATCAACACGAACGTGAAGGTCGCTGGTGGTGGGAAGATGCAACCCATAAAGAATGCGGCTTACACGCAGGCAACATGAAAAAATAAAGATCACAAAACCACTGCATAGCAGTGGTTTTTTTCAACGCATAGATACACATAATTCCGTATCATTTCAACGTAAAAACGCTATACTGCAAATGACAATTTAATAATTCTAACAATGCTACTCATACATGAGCAGCTGTAGAAATTGCAGTGAGGCAATCAACGCTATGCGTCCATTACATCCTATTGATTTCATATTCTTAAATTTAGAGAAACGGCAACAACCGATGCACGTAGGTGGTCTATTTTTATTTCAGATCCCTGACAATGCACCAGATACTTTTATTCAAGATTTAGTCGCAGATATTCGTAATTCAAAATCCATTCCTATTCCTCCTTTTAACAATAAACTCAACGGCTTCTTTTGGGATGAAGACGAAGAGTTTGATTTAGATCATCACTTCCGCCATATCGCACTGCCGCATCCCGGTCGTATCCGTGAACTTTTGACTTATATTTCACAGGAACACAGTGCGCTGATTGACCGTGCAAAACCGCTTTGGACCTGCCATATTATTGAAGGCATTGAAGGCAATCGTTTTGCCATGTACTTCAAAATCCACCACGCGATGGTCGATGGCATTGCAGGTATGCGTTTAGTTGAAAAATCGCTTTCGCATGACCCAGATGCTAAAAGTATTGTGCCACCATGGTGTGTAGAAGGCCCTCGTGCAAAACGCCTGAAGCAGCCTAAAGCCAGTCGTATGAAAGGTCTGTTATCGACCATTAAGGGACAACTTGACTCTACTCCACGAGTTTTGTACGAACTGTCACAAACCGTGATGAAAGATATGGGGCGTAACCCAGATTATGTGTCTAGCTTCCAAGCGCCGAGTTCAATATTAAACCAACGGGTCAGTTCTTCACGTCGTTTCGCTGCTCAGTCTTTTGAATTTTCACGTTTGTCACATATTGCCAAGTCACTTGGTGTAACAATTAACGATATTGTGCTCGCAATTTGTTCAGGTGCATTACGTGAGTATTTAATTACACAAAATGCATTACCTAAAAAGCCATTGATTGCCATGGTGCCTGCATCTGTGCGTACCGATGATTCAGATATGTCAAACCGTATTACCATGATTTTGGCCAATCTTGGAACCCATAAAGAAGATCCGCTAGAACGGTTGAAGATTGTGCGTCGTAGTGTGCTCAATGCCAAAGAGCGCTTTAAGCGGATGAACTCGAATCAAATTTTAAACTACAGTGCTTTTGTCTACAGTGCAGCAGGTTTAAATATTGCATCAGGCTTCATGCCAAAACGTCAGGCCTTTAACTTGGTCATTTCGAATGTTCCCGGCCCACAAGAGCCGTTATATTGGAATGGTGCACGTTTAGAAGCGCTCTACCCAGCGTCTATTGTTTTGGATGGTCAAGCGCTTAATATCACCATGACCAGCTATTTAGATAAGCTTGAAGTTGGTTTAACCGCATGTCGTAATGCGCTGCCAAAAATGCAAAATTTACTCACGCATTTGGAAGAAGAAATTCAACGATTTGAAACTATTGTGAACCAAGATTCCCCAAAGTTACAGGCGGTTAGCTAACCGCCTGTTTCTAGATTTGGTATCAATTCATCAGCATCTTGAACCATACATAATGATAAAAACCCGTCTAAATTAAACAATCTAGACGGTTTTTTAGTATTTGAACTTTGATTGATTTTTTGGAGCAATTTATGTGTATAAGCTAAAATTTAGGTGAACAAATCCGTTGCTATTGTTTAATTATGACTTGTAGATACGAACTGATAATTAAGTTTATTTTCCATTATTTATAAAATTTTAGCGCATTAAATATTTTAGAATTGCGCGTTAGCACTTTAACCCTCTGGATTACATTATTTATATTTCAATATTTAAGCTTTAATTGCTCGGCACTGTTTAAGTAACTGATGACAAGCAGAACGAATCATAGACGCTGTAATTTGAACCTCATTACCACGCTCATCCACGATATAACCTGAATGGATCGCTTTTGCTTCAACAACAGTTTTAAGACCACTTTTCATTACTGTTTTACTAACACCCATAGTACACCTCTTTTTGCTAAGCCATTTTCAAGTCCAATGCAGGAAAATGGCTTTGGCTATTTGATGTGTCTAGTATTCAAAATAACAGTTCAAAAGTAAAATCTCAGTTGTAACAAGTGTTTAACGATATTCTGTTACAATTTCAGCTCAGAATGATATCGTATTGCTCTTGCGTATATAAATTTTCCACTTGGAACTTGATCACACGGCTAATAAAGTGCTCTAAATCAGCTACCGCAGGTGCTTCAGCAGTTAACAATCGGTCAATCACCGACGGATGTGCCACCACGGTAAAACCACTTTGTGACTCATAAGCACGTGCATATCTCAAGATTTCACGGAAAATTTCATAGCAAACTGTTTCAGCCGTTTTCACATAACCACGCCCCTGACAGGTTGGGCAAGAATCACAAAGAAGATGCTCCAAAGATTCACGGGTGCGTTTCCGAGTCATCTCCACCAAACCCAGCTCAGACACTTGAGTGATCTTGGTTTTTGCATGATCGCGCTCGAGCATTTTCTCAAACTGGCTCATCACTTCTTCACGATGATGTGCTTCTTGCATATCAATGAAGTCAATAATGATAATCCCGCCCAAGTTACGTAGTCGAAGCTGACGTGCAATGACCTGTGTGGCTTCCATATTGGTTTTAAACACAGTGTCTTCAAGTGAACGACCACCAACATAGGAGCCAGTATTGACATCAATCGTGGTCATGGCTTCAGTTTGATCGATCATCAGATAGCCGCCAGACTTAAGTGCTACACGTGTCTGTAAGGCTTTCTGAATATCTTCTTCGACATTGTACAAGTCAAAAATTGGACGCTCACCTGGATAATGCAGTAAGCGATTTTGCATACTCGGTACAAATTCTTGGACAAACTCTTGCAATTTGCCATGTACTTCGCGTGAGTCGACCTGAATTTTAGACGTTTCTTCGTTGGCTAAATCACGGATGACGCGTTGCGGTAAAGGCAGCTCTTCAAAAATCAAAGATGGCACAACAATACTGCGTTGTTTACGTTGTATGTATTCCCACAGTTTTGCTAAATAAGCCATGTCCTGCGCAATTTCACATTCAGGAATACCTTCAGCAGCAGTACGAACGATGACTGAACCCGGTAAATTGTGTTCCTTTTGAATGCGTTCAATCATGCTACGCAAGCGATCACGTTCTTCTTCAGACTCAATGCGCTGTGAAACACCGGTATGACTGCCATATGGCATTAAAACGAGGTAACGGGAAGGAATAGAAAGATCAGTTGATAGTCGTGCACCTTTTGTACCCAACATATCTTTCATCACTTGTACGGTGAGTACTTGTCCCGGTTGTAACAGCTCAAAAACGTTCGGGGTCGGTTGATTGCGCTGCCAGACCATATCATTGATATGTAAAAAAGCCGTTCTCGACAATCCAATATCAATAAAAGCAGCCTGCATACCCGGAAGCACACGAACAACTTTCCCTTTATAAATATTGCCCACTAACCCACGCTTCACGGTGCGCTCAACAAATAATTCATTGACCGTACCGTTTTGAATCAACGCCACCCGACATTCCATCGGTGTGACGTTAATCAACAACTCGTCAGACATATCAAAACTCAAAACATTATAAAAATTCTTGTGTTGCAGCAGTTAATTTAATGCCTTAACTGTCTGTAATAACTGTACGGTTTCATGCAAAGGCAGCCCAACGACATTGCTGTAGCTCCCTTCAATACAAGGAATATAGCGCGCAGCAATTCCTTGAATGGCGTAGGCTCCCGCCTTGCCGATTGGTTCACCTGTTGCCCAATAGCTTTCCATGTCAGCTAGACTCAGCGTTTGAAATTCAACCTGTGTGCGCACTACTATACTGTATATTTGATCTTTTGTACTGACACAAACACCTGAAAACACATCATGTTTTCGTCCAGAGATCATTTCCCACATAGAAAAAGCATGTGCTTTCGACGCTGGTTTTCCTAAAATGTGCTCATCAACGCCTAAACTGGTATCGGCGGCAATAACAATAGCATCAGGGAATTGTTGTTGTACTGCGCAAGCTTTAGCACGTGCTAAACGCTCTACATAATCCGCTACAGGTTCTCCTTCCAACACGGACTCATCAATATCTGGACTGAAAATTTCAAATTCCAGACCTAATTGTTGCAATAGTTCGCGTCGTCGAGGAGAACTCGAAGCTAAAATTATATGCGCCATTTTCTCAAGAAGTAATACATGATTGGCCAAATGAGTAAGCTAGTAACAATTGGCTGCCAATGGCGGGCAAATGAAAACTGTGCTCCACCCATCACTTGAACAATCCACACAAACAGTAAATGCGCGAAAATTGCCATTGCAGCAATAATCCATAAATTACCAAATGTGAGGATACGACGTTCACGGGTCAAAAAGCGTGTCACAAATGCAATGACCACAAAACTCAGTGCGTTCATGCCAAATGGCGCATCAGTCAATAAGTCCGTAAAGAGACCTGTGGCAAATGCAAACCAAACACCGCACCATGTCGGCTGACAGAGGACCCAAAATAGCATGATCATCATCATGAATAATGGGCGCCAACCCGATAGGTCATAAGAAAGCGGATACACCATCAGCACGGATGCCAAAATGATGGAAAAGATAATTGGAAATAATGGGTCGCGCTCTGTATGACGACTAAGCTTAGCGAGTGACATGCGGTTGCTCCATCGCTAAAGAATCGGAAAATAGCACAACCACATGATGACCACCTGCCAATTGGGCAGCAGGATTGATATCAATTTGGGCAAATTCACCACTATTGTGACGACTGACTTTCGAGACTGTCCCCACCAAATATCCTGCTGGGAAATGTGCCCCTAGCCCTGAGCTATAGACTTTTTCACCGACTTTGATATTCGCACTGGTTGGCACGTATTCCATCTTAAGTCGACCTAAGTCACCTGTACCCGTAACGATTGCGCGCATACCTGTATGCTCCATACGCACGGATAAAGAGTGCTCTTTGTCTGAGAGCAACATGACACGGCTACTATGCGGGTAAACATTGATAATTTGCCCCATAATGCCCTTGTCATCGAGTACAGTTTGTCCCACTTTAAGCTGACTGCTGGCTCCACGGTTAATCACAATAATATGACGTAAGGGATCAGCATCAGTACCAATGACTTCGGCAATCTCCATACGACCATCAATGATGAGTGGTGTATCGAGTAGTCCACGTAGTCGAGTATTTTCAGCAGAAAGTTCAGAAAGTTTCTGTAAACGGACTTGAGCCTGAATTAACTCTGCTTGCATCGCGGTATTTTCACGACGTAATTGAGCTTCAGACTTGGTTTGTTGATTCAGCCATTCTCGCGATAACACTGGATAGCTTGCAAGGGCATAAATTGGATTATATGCCGCATACAAGACGTCTCTGGCCGGTTGAATTACATGTGGCATGCGCCAATCAAAGAAAAGCACCACCAAGCATGTAATCACCGCAATGATAAATGAGCGAAAAGATGGCGGTTGTCTTGAAAACAGTTGCGTTTGCACCCGCCGAGTCCTTTTCTTAGCCTACAAATAACATGTCATGATTTGGGTTATCGAAGAATTCGAGAACCTTACCACCACCACGTGTAACACATGATAGTGGATCTTCTGCAACCACGACAGGAAGACCTGTTTCTTTTGCAAGAAGCTTATCAAGATTGCGAAGTAATGCACCGCCACCAGTCAACACAATACCGCGTTCTGCGATGTCTGAAGACAACTCAGGTGGCGTTTGCTCTAGTGCAGATTTAACCGCAGCCACAATGTTTTGCAGTGGATCAGAAATCGCTTGAGTCACTTCATCAGAAGTTACGGTAATCGCACGAGGTACACCTTCAGCCAAGTTCCGACCACGGACTTCGATTTCCAAAGGTTTTGCACCTTCTTCTGGAAGCGCCATACCAACTTCTTTTTTGATGTTTTCTGCAGTGGTTTCACCAATCACACAACCATGTGCTTTACGCACGTAATTAATGATTTGTTCATCAAATACATCACCACCGATACGTAGTGAGTCTGCATAGACACAACCTTGAAGTGAAATGATCGCGATTTCAGTTGTACCACCACCAACATCGACAACCATCGAACCACAAGCTTGCTCAACAGGCATACCTGCACCAATTGCAGCAGCCATTGGCTCTTCAATTAAGCGAACTTCACGTGCACCTGCATTGTATACAGCTTCACGGATTGCACGGCGTTCCACCAACGTCGATTTACATGGCACACACACCACGACACGCGGTGCAGGTGGGAACAAACGTTTTTCGTGCACTTTGCCAATGAATTGATTCAACATCGTTTCAGTGACTTCAAAATCTGCAATCACACCATCTTTCATTGGGCGAATCGCAGAAATATTTGCAGGTGTACGACCTAGCATTTGCTTCGCGTCAAGACCTACTGCGGCAACGATTTTTTGTGAACCACTGTGGCGAATTGCCACCACCGTCGGTTCATTTAATATAATGCCTCGTCCTGGCGCATAAATAAGTGTATTTGCAGTGCCTAAATCAATGGCAAGATCCGGCGAAAACAAGCCAATTAGTCGTTTTAGAATCACGGGGACGTTCTCAGTTAAACTTTTATATGGACGCAAGGTGGCAACTTTAACTAAATGTGATGATTTGAACAAGTCAATCGCTTATTATAAGCCACGATATTTTGAATTTTTTTAATACTGATTAGGTAATGTTATGTCTACATCGGATGCACAGCATTCTGCAGATCTAAATGCACAAACAGTTTCAGCGATTGCCCATCTGGCTCGATTGTCGCTAGATGAAGCGCAATCTGCCGACTATGCTCAAAGTTTAAATAAAATTTTAGGCATGATGGAAACCCTGAAAGGCATCGATACTGACGGTGTTGAACCACTAAAAAGTCCATTCGACAATCCACAGCCCTTACGTGAAGACGTGGTATCTGAGACCAATCATCGCGAAGCATATCAAGCAGTTGCTCCTGCCGTACAGGATGGCTTGTACCTTGTTCCGCGTGTGATTGAATAATTTTTATTCAGATCAACATTTTTTCAAATTAAACGTAAAGAAATATTTCTCATGACAGATTTACATCGCTTATCAATTCGTGAATTGTCTGAAGGTTTGGCTGGCGCTAAATTTTCTTCACGCGAATTGACTGAACACTATTTAAAACGCATTGAAAAAATCGATGCTCAAGTCAAGTCATACGTGACCGTGACAGCTGAACAAGCACTTGCGCAAGCAGATGCGGCTGATGCTGCAATTAAAGCAGGCAATGCAACTGCGTTGACCGGTGTACCAATTGCGCATAAAGATATTTTCTGTACCCAAGGCATTAAAACCACTGCTGGTTCTAAAATGCTGGACAATTTTATCTCTCCTTACGACGCGACCGTTGTAGCGAAAGGTAAAGCTGCGGGCCTTGTCACTTTAGGTAAAGTGAACATGGATGAATTCGCCATGGGTTCAACAAGTGAAAACTCATTCTACGGCGCGACTGCGAACCCTTGGAACTTAAACCATGTTCCCGGTGGTTCTTCAGGCGGTTCTGCGGCTGCAGTAGCGGCTGATCTTGCGCCTTTCGCAACAGGTACAGATACAGGCGGTTCAATCCGTCAGCCTGCATCATTCTGCGGTTTGACTGGTCTTAAACCGACGTATGGTCGTGTTTCTCGTTTCGGTATGATTGCGTATGCATCATCTTTAGACCAAGGCGGCCCGATGGCACGTTCGGCTGAAGACTGTGCTTACCTCATGAACGTGATGGCAGGTCATGATGCGAAAGATTCAACTTCGGTTGAAAAAGACGTCGATAACTATGTAGCGAACCTCAACGGCACTTCTGTAAAAGGCTTACGCATTGGTATTCCTAAACAATACTTTAACGTTGCCGGCTTAGATGCTGACGTGAAAGCACGCGTTGAAGAGTCACTGAAAAAGCTTGAAGAAATGGGCGCAATCTTGGTTGAGATTGACCTAAACATGACTGAAAGCTACGTGCCGACTTACTACTTGATTGCCCCTGCTGAAGCATCGTCTAACTTATCTCGTTTCGACGGCGTACGTTATGGCTACCGTGCAGAAAACCCTGTGGATTTGATGGACTTGTACAAACGTTCACGTTCTGAAGGTTTTGGTAAAGAAGTTCAGCAACGTATCCTGATTGGTACATACGCGCTGTCTGCGGGTTACTACGATGCTTATTATGTGAAAGCACAAAAAGTACGTCGTTTAATTCAACAAGACTTCTTAAAAGCATTTGAATCTGTAGACGTGATTGCTGCCCCTGCTGCACCGACAACTGCATATAAGATTGGTGCAAACCTGTCTCCTGTAGAAATGTACTTAGGCGACATCTACACCATCGCAGTGAACTTGGCAGGTCTGCCTGCGATTAACGCGCCTGTTGGTTTTGACAAAGACAACTTGCCTGTTGGCTTACAGCTGATTGGTAATTACTGGTCAGAATCTCAATTGTTGTCTGTGGTGCATCAGTACCAACAAGCAACGGATTGGCATACACAACGCGCTGCAATTGCTGAGGAGAATGCATAATGGCTAAAAACGCTGCTAAACCAAAATCTAACCTGATTGATGGTTGGGAAGTGGTGATTGGTATTGAGATTCACACTCAGCTTGCAACCAATACCAAAATTTTCTCAGGTTCATCTACCACATTTGGTCAAGACCCAAATACACAAGCGAGCCTTGTTGATTTGGCAATGCCTGGCGTATTGCCAGTACTCAACAAAGAAGTAGTTGATCTTGCGATTCGCTTTGGTTTGGGTATCGATGCTTACATCGACCAAGCTTCTGTATTTGCACGTAAAAACTATTTCTACCCTGACTCTCCTAAAGGCTACCAAATCAGCCAAATGGACAATCCCATTGTGGGCTTGGGTCATATCGACATCCAACTTGAAGATGGCACTGTAAAACGCATTGGCGTAACACGTGCGCACCTTGAGGAAGATGCTGGTAAATCGATCCATGACCAATTTGAAGGTCAATCTGGTATCGATTTAAACCGTGCAGGCACACCTTTACTTGAGATTGTCTCTGAACCCGATATGCGTTCGGTTGAAGAAGCGGTTGCCTACATTAAAGCGATTCACACGCTAGTTCGCTGGTTAGGTATTTCTGACGGTAACATGGCAGAAGGTTCGTTCCGTGCCGACTGTAACGTGTCACTGCGCCGTCCGGGTCAACCTTTCGGTACACGTTGTGAATTGAAAAACCTCAACTCATTCCGTTTCATTGAACAAGCGATCAATGTTGAAATTGAACGTCAAATGGAAATCTTGGAATGGGATGGTACCATCGACCAAGAAACACGTTTGTTCGACCCTGTGAAGATGGAAACGCGTTCAATGCGTTCAAAAGAAGAAGCGAACGATTACCGCTACTTCCCTGACCCTGACTTGTTGCCTGTGATCATTGCAGATGCGCAAATTGAAGCGGCACGTGCTGCCCTTCCTGAGCTTCCTGCTGCACGTCGTGCTCGTTTTGTGGCTGACTTTGGTGTAACTGAATACGATGCTCACGTTTTAACACTGACTCGTGAAATGTCAGAGTTTTATGAAGACGTGGTAAAAGCTGCGGGCGGTGCTGCACAAGGTAAAGTTGCTGCGAACTGGGTGATGGGTGAATTCTCAGGTGCTTTAAACAAAGCGAGCCTAGAGCTTCATGATTCTCCTGTATCTGCGGAAAAACTTGGCGGTATGATTGCACGTATTGTGGATAACACCATTAACGGCAAAATTGCGAAACAAGTATTTGGCTTTATGTGGGAAGAAGGCAAAACTGCGGACGAAATTATTGCGGAAAAAGGCTTGAAACAGGAAACTGATACAGGCGCGATTGAAGCGATTATTAAAGACGTACTTGCTGCTAACGAGAAGATGGTTGAAGAGTATAAATCTGGTAAAGAGAAAGCCTTTAACGGTCTTGTTGGTCAAGTGATGAAAGCAGCGAAAGGTAAAGCTAACCCTGCTCAAGTAAATGAATTGATGAAGAAATTGATTGGTTAATACCAATTGATTTTGAAATAAAAAACCCGCTTTAGAGCGGGTTTTTTAAACCTATAATGAAGCTCTTTTTTGCTCAGGAAATAAAGAATTAATTTCTTCAATTTCCTTTGGTTTTGTAATAGCATAATCCACTATTAAATTAATATAAGTAAAAATAGCAGGATTAATATCTTCTAAAACTTCATCACCAATAATCCCTGGATGTACATTTGCATTTCCAATCAATCTAATATTATCAGCAGCTTGTGCAACTCTTAATGGAATAATTTGTTGTTTTGCCAACTCTTCAATTGACTCTTTAATATTCTTCTTTTTAACACCTAAATGCTCGCATAATTTTTCCAAAGCCAAACGTATAAGAGCGGCACCAGAACGTGGTGACAATTCAAAAATCAAAGCTGCCTCTTTATATAATTTTTTACTTCTTCTGGCGTATCAGGTAAATAATCTGGAATATCTTGACTATTGACTTCCTGAACTGGAAATAATCTTAATAGCTCAGTGTTATCACTAGGTCTAGGTATACCCTGTAAAGCTAACCAACCAGTAACTTCTCGATGGTTATACCAAATACTATCTTTATTACATGATGCACAATTTGCTTGATGAACCCTAGTTAGAACGTTATGTTCAGCGCCTTGGTCATCATATACAAGTAAAGATAAATTATCCCATTTCATATATGAAAATGCTCCACAATGGGGACATTTAAAACTTTTTTGATCAAGAATTGTTTTTGGTAGCTCTAGTATTTTCATGATGTTTAACTAGCTTGAATTTTTCTTTATTTAACAAGTTTACATACAAATCTGTAAGTTTTAAAACTATTATTACTTTGAAAAATTTAAAGAAATTTTTCTTTAAATAATTACCACTAAATACATAGACGCCTACTAAATATTTTCCATCGTCAAACTCAAAGACTTAGGACTTATCCCCCCTCATCCCCGCCTTCTCCCAATGGGAGAAGGAGCATCCATTACTAATTTAATACCGTTATAGGTTCTGCAATAGAAATTCCCTCACTTTTAAAAAGAGGGTTAGGGAGAAGTAAATATTTAATTTTCATATTTTTAACCATACAATCAATCCAAATACTTCACACCAAAAACAACATGACCATCAAAAAAGCATCCTCAATTGGCAAACTTGAAGACTTAGGACGTATCCAACTTTCCAAGTCCTTCTTTATGCGCGACTTTCTCTATAGTGAAATCGCCAATTGGTACGGTGTACCCAACGTCCCTGACCATCCTGATATTGCCATTCGTACGGGCTCGAAACTCTGCGAAGAACTACTTGAACCACTGCAAGAAAAGTTTGGACGTATTGCCACTCGTTCAGCTTACCGTTCACCAAGCGTGAACCAACTCGGCAATGAAAAAGGACATAATTGCGCAAGTAATGAGAAAAACTTTGCCAGTCATATTTGGGACTATCCCGATGCTAAAGGCTACGGTGCAACGGCATGTATCGTCATTCCATCATTTTTAAAACTTTATGAAAAAGACCAAAGCAATTGGCAACAACTCGCCTATTGGATTCATAACCATCTGAACTATAGCCATTTGCAATTTTTCCCAAAACTCTGTGCTTTTAACATTGGCTGGCATGAACAACCCGCACGGGAAATTTATAGTTATATCCAACCGAAAGGCTATTTGCTGTGAGGTGAAGCGGTGAATGAGGGATTTGAGAAATTTTATCCTGATCTGATTTAATTTTTTAAGTTTCCCTCTACCCCCCGCCTTCTCCCAGTGGGAGAAGGTGCTTCCATTGCTAATTTAATACCGTTATGGATTGTTACTTACCTCTCCATTTAGTAGATGAACAGCACTGCTGCACAAGGGAGAGGTAAATATTTAACTTTTTAAAGCTATGTGAAAAACACCAAAGTCATTAATAATTGATAACAGCTAGCCTATTAGACTCATCATAATTTGAACTATAACCATCCATAACTTTTTATAAATCTAAATAAAAATATACAACTAAAGAATTTACAGCCTGCTTAAAACTGTCATTCCAATATGCTAAGGTAAATGAAAAATTGATATAAATCATATTTCAACAGAGGGTTACATCATGTCAAAACAAATTCTTATGCTCGTGGGCGACTATGCTGAAGACTACGAAACAATGGTACCTTTTCAATTTTTAGTTGGTCTTGGTTATACCGTTCATGCCGTTTGTCCTGACAAAAAAGCTGGCGACAGCATTGCCACAGCCATTCATGATTTTGAAGGTGAACAAACTTATAGCGAAAAACGCGGTCATAACTTTGCGATTAACTATGACTTTGATGCAGTTAACTCAGAAAACTATGTCGGCTTAGTGATCCCGGGCGGTCGTGCGCCTGAATATTTACGTATGAATACACGTGTGATTGAAATCGTACGCGAATTTGACGCGGCGAAAAAACCTATTGCAGCGGTTTGTCATGGGGCGCAAATTCTAGCGGCAGCCGATGTGCTAAAAGGTCGTACCTGTTCGGCTTACCCAGCATGTGCAGCCGAAGTTAAACTGGCTGGCGGTCAGTATGCAGATATTGCAGTCACGGATGCAGTGACCGACGGTCATTTAGTTACTGCTCCTGCTTGGCCTGCTCACCCTGCGTGGATGGCGCAATTTGTTAAAGCATTAGGCGCGACGATTACCATTTAATGCTTGAGTCACGAAACTAAAACGCATTGGATCATCATCCATTTAGGGTGAATCCATAAAAAATGCTCCTTGTATAAAAGGAGCATTTTTTATTTACTCAAAATAAAATTAACGAACCACACCTAACTTATTCCAAATTTCTGGGGTTAAAAATTTGGTCACCAATTTATTTAAATCGACATAACGCAGTACGCCTTGTAATTGTTGTTTAATTTCAGGCGTCTTTAATATTTCATCCCCCGTGATACTACCAAGCTCTTGAAAACTTTCGCCTACAGCCTGTAGACCGTCGGCTTTAATTACAGCCTGCGTTTGCGTAGAACATTGCTCCACCAAAATTCGCTGCATCACTTGAGCCAGATTTTTATCGAGTTGCGTTTTTTGCGCATCACTGACATTACTGTATTGTTTTAAATCTGGATGCGCTGCCAAGGCAGAAAAGGTCCATTGTAGAACCGCCGTTTTATCTGCGGCAGTGGTCGATTTTACTAAACATTGACTGAGCTGATCGACCGTCGGACTCGCTAAACTCACTTGCGTCGTCCCAAGCATCATGAGCGTCAATACAGCCAAACCTGCTGGTCGTGAAAAACGTAGATGTAATTTTTTAGATAAACCGTAAGCCATAGACCAAACTCCCAAAACTTGAGTCACCTTTGTATCATGAAGTGCTGTATTTGCTGTTTGGTCTATGTAACTCAACTATTCATTTTTGCTAGTAGCTGCATAGATGAGAGGATGAATCGTTGGCCTTCTATTCCAATACCAGTAAAAATGCCCATGGATATCGAGCAAACTATGGGTGGTCAATGTCGATTTATTACTATCCCCTCGCCAGCAGGCAAGTGCTGCATTACGATTATTATGTAGGTCAATAAACTCTGGATTCGAATATTTGGGTTTCGCTGGAATGTATAAAGCATCTCCGGGATTGACCCATAAATCTGCCAAGTAAATCTTACCTAGATTTGGAAAATAACGTCCCACTGAGATGACCAGAGGCAATTGATCCTGATCTGTCGCGCTAAAAATATGCGGAAAGTCATGGTGTTCTAAATCAGTAGCCACATAAGGAAATAAGGTTTTTCCACTACAGTCAGGCTTACCGCCATCTAGATAGGCAAAACAATGACCTGCCATCATGCCGTATTCATAATGAATCTCTGACAGTCGTTTTTGATTTGAATGAATCTGAATCGCTTCACCTGCCTGAACTAAGGTGATACCAAAAGCTGCCGCGGTTTCTTTGCTTGCCACCAATGGCATAAACTCGAAGTGTTGCCCTTCAAATTCAAGCTCCGTTTGCTCCCCCCAATTGGTAATTTTAGTCGAAATTTCGGAAGGTACATCGTAGGGATTTCCCATCGTCATTTTCGCATTGGTGGCTGACTCTGTAATTAAATGAATCCCCGCCCCAAGTGACGCTAAATATGTTGGATGCCCACGATCATTCAAAAAGAAGGGGGTTTGCTCGATATTGACTGTAATTTCTGTCAATTCACGGTCAAATAATGGTGCATTAAAATAAGTTTCATTTACTGAACTCATGGTTTTTCCTTATTATTTTTAAAACTTTATCTGAGTACATCATTGGATCAGGATAAAAGCTTATTTCCCCAAATGGCTTTTATCCTGTTGAGGTTTATTTCATACGATTCAACATATTTTTTGCCCCTGCATGGTTATAGTTGGTCGCTAAGTTTTGTAAGATGCCTTTTGCTCTTGCATTGGCGTTTGGATAACTTTTGCTATATGCAGGCACTGACGTTAAGCATTTTGCAACGAGCATACCTGATTCAGCATAGGCTCTATTGGCATTTGCACCATTTAATTTGCCATAGCTATAAGCGCGCTGTGCATTATTACAAGCGGTGACTTGGTTTTTTCCTGCATTTAAGTCACGTCGTGCATTGACATATAAGCGCATTTGTATCTGTTGCGATGTTTCTGCAACTGGTTTCACTACAGGTTTATTTTCAGGCTCTTTGGCTTTTGTTTCTTTTTTTGTCTCTACTTCTTTTTTTGTTTCATCTTTCGCATTGCTTTTTGTTGTCGTTTGTTTTGCTTTGTTTGATGTGGCTTTCTTAGCTATGGTTTCTTCTTGTTTATTATAGTTTTTGCGACGTTCTTCGGGTCCAATGATTGCTGTATACAAACTGACTAAGCGGGTTTCAGAACGGTCATTTAATTTACGCTCTGAAACGGGTTCAATAGCAACCATCCAGCGCTGTCCATCTGCCTGACTACACTGAAATACACCTGTGCCCTGTTTTATACTGCTATAGGTCGCTAATAATTTACGACTCCATGCATTTTTGACTTGGTTCAAATTGCTTTTATTCAGTTGAATAAATTTGCCATTTTTTGCTTGGCAGTAACTGCTCATATTCTGCTTGGGTATAAGCGATTCTACTTCCACATTTTTCTTTTGTGGTCCCCAATCATAGACGTATTCTTTCGCCTTGCCATTTGAGCTATTTAGCCCTTTTTGATTGATCACTTCTTGTGGTGATGCATAATAATTAAATGAATTTGGGTTTAAACTCTGCATGGTGGTACAACCATGTAATGCAAATCCAATACTCCCCACCCATAAAATTGCCTTTAAATTCACAGCAAAAATCTCAAAAATTTCACCCTTAAAAAATAGCGTAATTTAGTGCCTTTCACAATTTTATAATCTTGATTTTATTTATTATTTTTATAAATTTAATCACTAAAATCGTACACGTTTGAGATGTGTACATATGTTGTTAATTTTAATTTGATGAATTTCACATTTTATTTAAGTGTATTCGTTTATCCTTGGTGAACGGTCATCATCGTTCCCTTTTAGGTTATTTCGCAAGCATTTATGTATCGCTATGTGCTTATCAAATCTGCCATCAGAACAAGCCTCTATTATTAATAATAATATAAAGCTGAGCCTATCCATGATTCGAGCGACAATATGGAATCGAGTAAAAAAACAGCTCATCTAAAAATATTAATCTATTGATTTTATTGAAATATATTAACTTAAAATTAAAGTCATAAAAAAACCTGTAATTAATTACAGGTCATTTTTAAGATTAAAAATTAATTATTAATTTTTTTCTTCAAATGCTCTTAAACGCTTATAAATAGAAATCAGTTCAATAATGGTTGTCCACGAGGAAATCAGGTATTGGAAAGAATCACGTACACGCCCAAAGACATTTAAAATTTGCATTAATATACCGAGTGTGATTGTTCCCGCTGCAATACTTGGAAACAATACAAAGAACCCATAAATATTATCAAGCTGCATATACCAAATACGAACTAGGTTGAAATAAGCATAGTGAAAATACAGTCTAAAATAATTAAATCGGACTTTACCAAATAATTCTTTTAATGTGAGAGGGTCTGCTCGATCTGCATGATCTTCACCATAAACTAATTCTTTACGATATGCTGCTTCGACTTTTTGATTATTAAACTCCAAACCCGGTAGTTTATAACCCACCAGCATTAAAATAACCGTCCCTAATACTGCCCAAAGGACTGCCGCCCAAACTAATGCATAGGTGATTTCCCCCACGACAGGTAATTTCTTTACATGTGTTGATAAAGTTAACAGCACAGGTAGAAATGCAATTAAGGTCATCACCGATTCAACCAAGCTAACCCCAAGTCCTTCTGTGGTTCTTGCAAAACGCATCGTATCTTCTTGAATACGCTGTGAGGCACCTTCGATGGTTCTCAGTTTTTCCCAATGCGCAGTATAAAAGTCATTCATTGCGGTACGCCAACGAAAAACATAATGACTAACGAAAAACAGGTTCAATACCGCCAGTGTGACATATACCATGGCCACATAGAGAAAAGTCAGCGTCTCTGAATATAACGTCGCCACTTCGCCCCCACCACCTGAAAGCATCTTCTGGATCAGATCATAGAATGGGTTATACCAAGCATTGATTACGACATTACATTCCACACTAAACCAAACATTAAACAGGATAAATGCGGTTCCCCACACAGACCATCGTTGCCAAGGATTATCTGATTTAATCTTCCAAAAGGCTGCAAAAAGCGCCGTTGCTACAAAAAACCAAGCATAGAACCATAAAAATTTGGGACTCCAAAATCGGCTAATACCAATAGGCAGTTCTGCTTGATGATAATTTGCAGCTAAACCAAACATCGTACCCCAACTATTGCCACCGCTATACCACAAGACAATATTGATCACGAACCATATAAGGAATGATCCAAAAAACCATTTTGGATTTGGAAAAAAAGATTTAAACATTGGTCCTACATTTCCCTGAATCTTTGTTTTTAGTTTGAGTTGCTGATGATAAGTTTTATTTCATTAATTTTCTTGTTCAGATTGAAGATTTAACGCTGTTTAATCTGAAATTTAACAATCAAATACAAGACGACACATCATTCGGTTAGCTTAAGGATGAAAACTGAAGTTCACCTTAAATTCATTATTAATCATGCCCTTTTGATGATCTGGTCATTGTTTGTGGAACAAAAAACACACCTTAGGACATATAATTACAGTTAAAAAGTTTGTCATATTTTAAAATTATTTTTGATATCAATAGATTAAAAAACCTTAATTTATTTAACCATTATTTAAACTTAAGTTATGGAAAATTCTAAAATATTTTCTGCGATGTAGCTCACGTCATTTACAAAACCTGTTTCTTCACCAATAATATGCTAAGTTCAATTAACAACCGATGCTTGGGGAAGTAAAATGGAAAGTGCAATTGTTGAATTACTCAAACCAATTACATTAAATAAAGAAAATTGCAGTCCTTTGGTTTTTGAAACTGGTACCGTTTTAAAAGTGATTATGCAAACGCCAGAAGGCCTTTTGGTAAGTAATGATGACAAATTTAACTTTACGATTTCATTGAAAGATAAGAATGAAGTTTGGCGCGAAATTTAATTTTCGCCTCACTTTGTGATTTGTTTTTAAATCATATTTATTCTAAGAAATTTAATCATACAATTATTGAATAAACAGGATAAGGTTCTTAAATTCCATAAAAAAAGAACCCTCCTTTTAAGCAAATATTTTTCATAACTTAGCTTAACGTTTAAATCCGTAAATCATATTTTTCTAAAATCGCATTGGTTTTCTGATGCAATCCCTCAAAATACACTTTACTCACCAGTGCTGAAGGCTTATTTTTGGGCAACGGACGAATTTCATGCGCGTGCGGATAACGTTCAGTAAAATCAAAGCGTTGAACAACTTTTTTAAACTCATCCATCACAAGATTTTCATCTTTACAAAAAACATCGTAGGCTTGCTGTTTTTCTGCATCCCAAAACTGCTTAAATGCATCTTGAACACTTTGACCATTCAGCATTCGTGGCATTTGTTCATCAATAAACTTCTGAATCAAATCCATTTTTTTATACATTTTTCGGTCATTACTGAGTAAAGATTGGAGTTGTTGCTGCTGTTTAGCCCTTTGAATCGAGGATGGTGGCGCAGCAGCAATCATATTTAATAATGTATAAATATAATCCTGATTTACATAATCACTAATAATAAAATCTAAAGCAAAATTCACGTCACGTAGCACTGAATCTTTTTCAACTGCTGTACCTTTATTTATTCTGTCATATAAATCTTTATATTTAGATTTATAGTCTTCAAGTTCTTGCGGCACTATAACTGCGTTATCAACATCAAAGTCTGTATACATTTTCAGTTGTGAATGTAGACGAATCACATCACGAAAAGCTTGAATAAACTGCAACTGCTGACTTTCGAGTTTTAGATCATCTACTGACTGACACTCAGGTGTTATTTTTCTTAATTCACTAACACACTTATTAAATTCTGCTAATTGTTGATCCAACGGTGGCACAATCACTTGCTCAAAATTTTGGTCGTCTGCAAAAGTAGAAAGAGCTTTATCTGTTGCCTGCTTTAAATTTCTAAAACACACGACATTACCAAAAGCTTTTGTTGGCTTATAAATACGGTTTGTACGCGAAAAAGCCTGAATTAAACCGTGATATTTTAAGTTCTTGTCGACATAAATCGTATTAAGTGGCAATGAGTCAAAACCTGTCAGGAACATATTCACCACCAACAGCAAATCAATTGGCGGACCTTTCAACTCCCCAACTTCTTTAGGTGGTTTAGGGACTTTGAAGTACTTAACGCGATCACCTAGATTTTTATAATATTCATAAAATCCTTCGTCACAGTTATAGCTAGTCAGATGGCGCGTATTAAATTCTGCAATGATCCGTTCAAGTTGCGCTTTACGCCCCATATCAACTTGACTCGGCTGTTCAAGTTCTTCTTCAGAAATCGTACCTGTTGTGGAGTCATTGGCGTCGTTTGTCGTGTCCTGCGCTCCAAAAGAAAAAATCGTACCAATCACTAAAGGGGTATAAATTTCTTCCTTCTTGTCCGCTTCTGCAACCAACTCTGCTTGGACTTTGGCAAATATTGCATAATATTGAAGCAGGACATCTACTGAGCTGACACAAAACATTGAACAAAATTCGCGTTTTGCAGTTTTTTTGTCATGATTTTTTAAAATATAACGTACAATTTTTTCTAAGCGCTCAGGGTTGTCATACAGTTCTTTAGTATCGATGCCTTGTATTTTTTCATCACCTGCATTCACCTGATGAGCGGTAAATTGCCCCACATAATCAATTTGAAAAGGTAAAACATTTTTATCTGCTATCGCATCGACAATCACATATTTATGCAGTCGTTTAGGGAATAGATATTCTGTGGTGTATTTCACGCCACCAATGCTTTGACAGTTCACAGGAAAAATAGGCGTACCTGTAAAGCCGAACATTTGTGCCTGCTTAAAGAAGCGCTTGATATTTTGGTGAGTATCACCAAATTGACTGCGGTGGCATTCATCAAAAATAAATACGACTTTTTTATCTGCCAAATCAGCGATCAACTCTCTGAATTTAGGGAGTGTAATTGCGTTATTCAGCTTTTGAATGGTCGTCACGACCAATTTATCTGTGAGTAAATTGCTTTCATTTTTTCGTGAGTTCAGCCGTTTACCGATGAGCTGTTCGACCAATGTTTTGGTGTTGGTCGTTTGGTCTACGCAGTCGGGAACAAAGGCATTGAACTCTTTAGTGGTTTGATTATCTAGGTCTTTTCGATCCACGACAAAGATAACTTTTTCTATTTCTGGCAACTGACGCATGATTTCACTGGCTTTAAATGCCGTGAGTGTTTTACCTGAACCCGTTGTATGCCAAATATAGGCATGATCGGTTGAGGTTTTCACATGCTGAATCATGTTTTCAACTGCATAGACTTGATAAGGTCGTAGCACCATTAAGCATTCATTTGTTTGATGCTGAACGATGTATTTACTGATCATTTTCGTAATATGTGCGGCGTTTAAAAATGCTTCGGTAAATTTACTCAAATCATTAATTGCTTTGTTGTTTTCATCGGCCCACGGAAATGTGAAATCAAACAGTGGCGTACCGTGTGAATAATATAAGCAATTTACGCTGTTGCTAATGACAAACAGCTGTATGTATCCAAACAAACCTTTTCCAGATGTATAGGCGTCTTTACTGTAGTTATGCACTTGGTGAAACGCTTGTGCGATTTCTACGCCACTACGCTTAAGTTCAACTTGTACCAACGGAAAGCCGTTGATCAATAGCGTGACATCAAAACGGCTGGTTTCTGTACCGCTCTCACCGTATTGAACCGTCACTTGGTTGGTCACTTGAAAAATATTTTTTTCTGCATCATCACTTAAAAATCGCAGTGTTTGGGTCGTACCGTCATCATGTTTAAGCTGGTATGAACCACGTAAAAGCTTGGCTTTGCCGAAAATCGTATGTTCACTGCTCAGATAATTCCACACCTGTTCCCATTGCTCATGTGTGAGTGGTGCAGTCAGTGCGTTAAATTTTTCTATTTGATTTTTTAAGTTTGCGAGTAAGGCTGTTTCGTTTCTATACTGAACACGTTCGTACCCTAAAGTTGTTAAGTGCTCTATAAATTGGTTTTCGAGTTCAAGTTCTTTTTGGGTCGACATTTATAATACTGCTCAGTTTTTAACTATTGGTATGTATATCTTTTGATTCTAATAGATTTATTATATTTTTCAATCTTTTAAATTCATCAAATAAACATCTAAACTGATGATACAGATCACTGTTTTTTCTTTTAGGAGTCCTTCAGTACTTTCTTAAATAAAAAAATTCCCACATTTGAATAAATGCAGGAATTTTATAAAACCATATAACAATCACACAAACATTTGCTGTAACAAGCCTTTTTTCCACTGTTTGGCTTGTTCAATTTGCAGTGCAACGACTTCAATTTTTTGATCAATGGCAGTTAGGAAGTTGGCGATTTTGGTTTGTTCTTCTAGGCAAGGACAATCAATTTCATAATCTTGAATTTGCTTACCACTTATATGAGGAATACCTGAGCTAGTTTTGACTTGGTCTACATATCTATGAAACTCTTTTGATACAATCCATTGGTAAACATATTGAATATTAGTTTTCTCTTTTTTACGTAAAATACAAACACGCTGAACAAGTAGAGACCCAGCATCTTTCTCTGTAACAAAAGCAGAATTACGTCCTACTTTAGAACCATCCATACTCAAAACAATATCATTAACTTTGACAAAATATTTTTCTAGTTTAGACGTGTCTTTAAGAAAAAAACGATCTAGCTCGAATGAATGCCTAATATGGCGTTCACCAATATTAATCCCTCGCATTAGGGGAATACCGCTACTACCTTCAACCATTTCCTTACTATCAAAAGGATAACCAAAAATTGTTTCTGTAATAGTACCTATTTTCGCTTTTTCCCACTCCCCAAACTCACTCCCATCATCCGCTTTAAAACGAATCTGCTGGCTAAATAGCTTTTGCATCATGCCCTGTTTATATTGGCTCAGCAGTTCATGTTTTTGAGTCAGTTGGCTAATCTTTTCATCCACAGAAGAAAGAAAAGAAGCGATTTTGGTTTGTTCTGTGTTTGATGGCATTTCAAAGTCAAATGAACGTATTGCCTGAAAATTTAAACCCTCACGCCCGCCACCAACTTGTTTAGACTGAATATGATTTTGCCCATTTTCGGAACTTAAAAATGATTGTACAAAAATAGGATTATCATTTGGAGTGCGAATAATGCAAACGTGTTGGTTTACATTTCCATCTGAAAAGCTCTCAGGTACAACACAACTACGCCCAATAGATGCACCTGTAATATTTAACAAAATATCATTAGGCAAGACTTTACTACCTGACATTTTTTCATGTGTAGATTCAGGTATAAAAACCACATCATTCAGTAAAAGTTGATTATCGTTTACATTTTGGCTTCTTATAAAAATTATTCCTTCGTCAACATAAGCTTCTGCCCCACCTCGAGGTGTACTACCACTACCAACTTTAGAGGCAATATCATTAATAGATTTTAATGACCAATCCCCATCAAACTCTTTAAAGCGTAACTTTGGAGAAGCCATTACTTCACCTCCGCAAAAGGTGAATCAATGCAGAGTTCTGCACAAAACTTAGTAATTTCTGCATCAGTTTTTAGACTTTCCACTTCTAAGGCTTGAAGCTGTTTCGCTATTGCATCTAAATCAATTTCTTCTTCTGCTTCAAAAGTATCGACATAACGAGGAATATTCAAATTGTAATCATTGTCAGCAACTTCTTGCAGACTCGCTACGTATGCATATTTTTCAATATTTTGACGGTTTTCAAATGCACCAACGATATTATCTAAATGCTCTGGCAAAAGCTTGTTTTGATTCTTTTGCTTATCAAACTCGTTACTCGCATCAATAAATAAAATATTGTCGCTATGCTCACGGTTTTTCTTCAACACCAACACACAGGTTGGAATAGTCGTGCCATAGAAAATATTGGCAGGCAAGCCAATAATCGTATCAATCACATTTAACTTTTCGATTAAATGCTTACGAATATGCCCTTCACTCGAACCACGGAACAAAACCCCATGCGGCAGTACAATCGCCAAAGTCCCATTTTCATCTAACTGATAAAGCATGTGCTGTAAAAACGCCATATCTGCCTTAGAACTTGGAGCTAACTTGCCAAAATCACGGAAACGCGGATCGCTTAAGTATGACTCACTCGCAGACCATTTAGCAGAAAATGGTGGATTCGCTACAATCGCATCAAATTTCAGTTCCATATGCTGTGGACGTTTTAAAGTATCTTCCTGCTTAATTTCAAACTTTGAATAATGCACATCATGCAAAATCATGTTCATGCGCGCCAAGTTATAGGTCGTACGATTCATTTCTTGACCGTAAATCGCATCCACATCGCCGACTTCACGCTTTACACGTAGCAATAAAGATCCTGAACCACAAGTCGGGTCATATACACTGCGTAGACGTTCTTTACCTAAGGTGACAAGTTTTGCAAGCAAAGTCGAAACCATTTGCGGTGTATAAAACTCACCTGCTTTTTTACCAGCACCTGAAGCAAATTCACCAATTAAGAATTCATAAGCATCGCCTAAAATATCAGACTCAGTATTCGACAGATCAAAATTAATATCGTCTAAATGTACGATTACACGGCTAATCAGCTCATTGCGGTCATCAGGCGTATTTCCCAACTTAGTCGAACTTAAATCCATGTCTTCAAACAAATGCGAAAAATCATCTGCCGCATCTGTACGCAATGTACTTTGCTCAATTGCCTTAAGGGTTTTAATTACATCATCCAAAATGTATTTTTTTGCTCGAGCCAATGTTGCCATACTATGGAACAATTCTTGTGGCGCTAAGAAATAGCCCATACTGGCAAGACATTCTTCACGAACAGCACTCAAATATGCTTGATTAATTTCAGTATCTTCAACCAATTCTGCAAACTTAATTTGATCAGGTGATAAAATTTCGTTGGCATTATTTTGAATTTTTTCAGACAAATATTTGTAGAAGATCAAGCCCAAAATGTAATCACGGAATTCATCTGCCCCCATTTTACCGCGCAAAGTATTGGCAATATTCCAGAGTTGTTTTTGCAGTTCTTGAAGCTGGACTTGAGTCATTGTTGTACCAAAAAATGTTTTTTAATTAATCATAAAAAAAGCCGAACCCGAAGGTTCGACTTTTTTGAATTTTGGTGGAGATGGCGTCAATTGAACTCAACTCCTAAGCTATTGATTTAGTGAACCATAAAGTCAATAGCGTTTTACCTGTACCCATTTTTTACCCAAATTAGATTTAGCGCATTGAATCACAAAATTTATTTTGTTCAAATTCATGAACAGGATTTGAAATGGTTACTGATTTTAACACGTATGCATTTAACATTAAAAGATATGTTATAACCTTCCTTTTTTATATTTGTTTTTTTCATGTATCATTCAAGAGTACAACTTCAGGGTGAAAGTTATGTTTGACAATATAGATGCTTTAAAAACAAAATTAGATCAGCATCGTCCTCTTTCTCCTGCAATTGTAAAAAATCTACAAGAAGATCTTATTGTTCGCTGGACATATCATTCAAATGCAATTGAAGGCAATACACTGACATTGCTAGAAACAAAAGTGGTTTTGGAAGGCATTACCGTTGGTGGAAAAGCATTACGAGAACATTTCGAGGCAATTAACCATAGAAATGCGATCTATTATGTTGAAGATATTATTCGTAAAGAAGAACCTTTTTCTGAATGGCAGATTCGTAATATCCATCAACTCATTCTAAAAAATATCGATGATGACAATGCAGGACGTTATCGCCAACAAAACGTGTTGATTTCAGGTGCTACGACTAACCCACCCGACTATACATTGTTGAATGATAAAATGGCTCAGCTTGTCGATTGGTACAATACTGAGGCACATAAGCTACATCCTATTGAACGTGCAGCTAAAGTACATGCAGACTTTGTAGGCATTCATCCATTTATTGATGGGAATGGTCGTACATCACGCTTATTGATGAATCTCGAATTACTTAAAGCTGGATATCTGCCTTGTGTGATTACAGTAGAAAATCGTTTGGCTTACTATGAAGCTTTAGATCAATGGTTGGCTTATGGAAAGACTGAAGCTTTTATTCAGTTGGTTTCTGAGGCTGTATTGGAAGGGTTTAAGCCGTATCAGGTTGTTTTAGGTATTTAGAGCTATCTAACTTACATTTTAATTTATTTGGATGGGATAGTGCACTCAGCGCGCACCATCTTTACAATTTAAATAATTGTTTATAATAAACATTTATAACCAACCAATGTCATTGTACCGCGAAAAATACCGCTAAAATTCAGCATCCTAAAAATATTGATGATGGCAATGTAGGAGGTTATCGTCAGCAAAACATTTTAATTTCAGGTGCTACGGTAATCCCCCTAAAAATAATAGGATCTAAAAGTAGAATTTTCTCTTAAGATACAAGCTGGAGATTCTTCATGAAAACATCTTAATATCCTGACAGTCATATCATGTCCATCTTGAAGCAAGCTGAATCTAGTACCCCCTTGTTACCATTTTTTGCCGAGAACATAGCATGTGTAAGGCGAGTTTTTAGAAATGGCGTGCTAAATATAGTGGTATGTATGCCTCATTAATTAAACGACTGAAAGAACCTATTCGGCCTGAGTAAGTATGATCATTAGATTACATGCCTGACCAGCTGAGTGATGGACGAAGTAAACGCTTGTTGAACATGATTGATGATTATCGGCATATAGGATTGGTGATTTAAATAGGGCTATCAATGCCTGTACTACGAGTCATTCGTACACTGAATTAGTTGCTTGAATGGCGAGATAAACCACTTGCAATTCACTATGACATTGGATCTGAATTTATTAGTGTTTGATTGGTTAACTGGGCAAAGTTGCATGACAAACGTATCGTACTTCAGCCTGGGAGGCCATAACAAAATGTGTATATCACAGGTTAAGATCGCAAGATCCCTTACAGTTTGGTATGCAAATATTTGTTCGATACATTTAAATAAGTACAAGACCATACAACAAATTGATTGTTATTCTATAAACATGAAAAATCATACAAAGCCAATGGTAACAAACGACCGTTAATGGCCACTTAACGTTTACTTTTACTTTTACTTTTACTTTTACTTTTACTTTTACTTTTACTTTTACTTCGATTATTTATTGGAGAATTATCTAGAAGATGAAACAGCATTTTATGCTAATTCATCCTCCTCAATTCAAAACAAAATACCATTTTTAAATGTTTAGTTTAAAGCTTATATTCATCAATCACCTTTTGGGCTTCTTTAAAACCGTTTTGAGCAGACTGCTTTATCAACTGAACCCCTTTAGATTCATTTTTTGGAATACCTTCACCAAAATAATACATGATACCTATTATATATTGTGCTTGAGCATGACCAAGTTCAGCAGCTTTTGAAAACCATTTAAATGCTTCTTGATCATCTTGACGCTCCCCGGCATCTTCGCTGAAATAATCTGATCCCAAGGCAAAATAGGTCCGTGAAATATAGTCTTTTGCTCTTTCATGACCTTGAACAGAAGCTTTTTCAAAAAACTCTAAAGCTTTTATATAATCTTGAGGTACACCGATTCCTCTAAAGTACATGATGCCAAGATCAAATTGTGCTTTTGCATCACCATTTTTTGCATGATTTGCAGCAGATATAAAAAATGCATCACCATCGATAACTTTTCCTGCTGTATTTGCCACTGTCAGTTGCTTATATGGCATATCCCATGAACTTTTAAGTTTATCTAGTTTTTTTTGAGCACCTTCATGACCTTGTGCTGCACTTTTTTCATACCATTCTTTAGCTAAAGTTAAATTTAATTCTGTACCTTGACCGTCATAATACATTTCACCAAGTAAGAATTGAGCTACTCTGTTTCCATCTGTTGCAGCTAATGAGAACCATTTTAATGCTTCAGGTAAATCTTGTTGCATTCCCTGACCAGTATAATAACAAGTACCCACATTTGCTTGTGCCCCAGTATCACCTAATAAAGCTCCGCGCAGAAACCATTCACAGGCTTTTTGTTTGTTAACAGGCGTTCCTTCACCTTTGTAATACATGATTCCTAAATTAAATGGCGCAAACTTATGGTTGTGATATGCAGCACTCGTCCATGCTTCCAATGCTTTAACATCATCTTTTTGGATATATTGATTATTAAACGAGACATTTCCCTTATAGTAAGCATTACCGAGATTAAAATAATACTCACCATTAATTTTATCAACACGCGGCTTGACAACTTTTTCAACCCCTTTATGTAATGGTGAAAACATTTTTTCAATTCCAAGGGTAGCCATTTCACCAGCCTTATCAATACCACCTACAACTCTGGAATGAATTTCTTCGCTTTTTGTATTAGCTGTCACATAAGAAGGGAAAGTTAATACGAGTGATGAGAAAAGTAATTTTGCCTTTAAATATTTCATATAAATAAACCAATAATTTGAAGATTCTTTATGATCTAAAATAAAAAATGCAGTCTCTGTTTTTGAATCAGAAACTGCATTTTTCAAAGTTATAACTCACACTTAGTATTCAAAACTCGCTGTTCGCTTAAATTGCTGTATTTCTCGCTCTGCTAGATTATATTCTCGCTGAACTTGTCCCAGTTTATTACTAGCTTCGTTATATCTTTCGCGATAATACTTGCGCGACTCTTCTTTAAGATCAGAGCTATACATATTAGATTTTGCTGTAGCAATTGTATCTTCAATCGATTTTAAATTTTTATTCGCGTGATAAAACTTATTTGCCACATTGTAATAGGGTCTTAAATTATTTTGCATTTCCATTGGACAACTTTGATATGTTCCTCTACCTTGCAACGCATAATCAAAAATCGTTTGTGGATTACAATAATTTTTTAGACCTTTCTTATAACCAGTAGTATAGGCTTCTGTATCTAAAATCGCGTTGTGCTTCATACATGCTTGAGCACGCTTTTGCATGAATGAACCATTACCATTATAACCATCATTCTGCCCAATCAACGACCAGTTTGCTGAAAGACATTCATTTTTAGACATAATAGCACAGCCATTTAACATGACAACACTTGCCAACCACACCATTTGTAACTTCATTTCACCCTCAAATGTTTTGTTTTTTATTCAAAGACCTTCAACTCCCCATAACCCATTGAAGGTCTATTTAGATTTAAGTTAATGTAATCACACGTGTGTTGTTTGCAACTTTCACGCCATTCACAAGAACTTCTGTATCTAAGACATATCTTCCTTTTGATACACTCATAGGGAATTTCCAGCTAAATGAGTTTTCAAATGCCCCTGAGCCAAAATCTTGCTTATTGGTCATTTGTACATCCTTAACTAATTCACGAATCACTTTACCATTTGCATCTTTAAGCACCAGCTTTTCTTGTACACGCTGTAATGGCTCTGCGACCCCTTCAACTACAGTTAAATCGGATTTCACTGTAATACTTTGATTTGCTTGAATAGTCTGATTAGGAAGAACAACTGTTGAGTATTGTTGTATCCGTGTTTGTTGTGGCAATTGTCCTTTATTGGCTTGTTTATATGCCATTTCAACTTCAGCAGCGGACTTTTTTTGAATAGTGTGTGCATTAATCATTACGCACCCTGCTGCAAAAACTGCACCACCAATGGCAGCACCTGTTGCAGCATAAGTACTATCACCCACAGATGCCCCGATTGCCGCACCAAGTAATGCACCTACTGCTGTAGACATTCCAGTATTACATCCACCATTGGCTGACGTTGCCAATCCACCAGTACTTGCACAACCTGAAACGGCTAAGGCTGAACTCAGCATAGCAATAGACATAGATTTTTTCATTTTATTACCCCTCTTCACATTTCAAATGATTATTGAATTACCATATCGTCAAAGGCCGCTGACTCACCTGCTTCAGCCTGACGTAAAATACGTTTTGCTTGACCATTACTCGGGGAAGCAGACAATACTTCTCGAGCCAAAGATTTAGCCAAACCGTAGTTATTCGCATTTAATGCACGCTCTGCACGACTGAGCTGAGAATCAAAACGTGCTTCATTTTGACGCCGTGCCGCTTCTTCAGCTTTTTGACGCTCTTTTTCTAAAGCTTGTTGACGTTCTCTTTGTGCTTGTTCAACTTGTCGTTGAGCCTGTTCTGCTTGACGTTGTAGTTCTACTCGTTCACGTTCTGCTTGTGCTAAACGCTGTGCTTGCTCAACCTGATGATTGGTATTTTGTTGAGGTATGTTTTGAATAGCATCTTGTACAGCCTCACTTTCTAATGGAACTTCCTCTACTTCTTGTTCTTGCTGAAGATTATATTCTTCAATCATCGATTCAATTTGTGGCAGTAACTCTACGCCCCCCACAAGTTCTGAATCAAGCTCTAATGCAGCAAGCAATGTCTGATGTGCTTGCTCCAAGTTCCCAGCTTGTAAATATTCTTTCGCTAAAGTGAGCTTTTCTTTTGCAGAAGTTGCTTGTGCTTCAGCCGATACAACCAATTGAACAAAACTTGCATTGGTTTTACATTCTGCCTGGTTGAGTTTGATGATACTCAACGCACGCATTGGCATCTTTTCGCTCAATAAACTACTAACTTCTGCATTTACATTTTCACATGAATCTACCAAAGGCTCTTCATCTACAGAAATCGCTTGATCTGTATCCTTATTACCACTAAACATAATGACAATACCAATAAAAAATACGGCAAAAGAAATCGCGATATATTTAAAAATAGAGTTTTTGGGCTGTGGTGAATCTAAAGGTGTTTGCTGATTCATGCTTTTTGATGGTAAAGGACTTTCAACACTTGCCACAGATGACGTCTGTTCAAAATACTCATCTGGTTCATTGTCTTGAATTAATAAATCTTTTTGAGACTTTAGTTTATATTGTTCTGAGCTTAAAAATTCATTTGGGATTCTTGCTAAATGTTTTAAACGGACAAAAACACCTTCTTCCTTTTTAAAAGCATATCGATCATAAGTCCGCATTAACTCAAGAGATGCACCTACGACAATGATCCCGACTAATTCTTTACCCTTTTTCGTAATATGTTTGACCACAACCGATGTATCAGCAGCCTCATTATTTTGAGCTTCACTTAGTGTTTCACTAACCGTCGATTCTGGTAAGTCACTGACTATTTCTTGTGGAATAGTCGATGTTTCTTCTGGCTCTACAGGCAGAGTTTGAGCTTGAACGCTTTGTGCAACACTACAAAAAGGACAAAACTTTACTTTGAGCTGTAGCTCCTGCTTACATCCAATACAAGCTGTATATTCTTGCTGCTTAACCATTTCATTTAACCTATTACTTCTTTTTGTGTTGAGCATGAGCAGTATTGCCCTCCTTCGAGAACAATACTACGATGGGCATTATTGTAAAATTGGCGGCATGCCTGGAATTGGTGGTGGCACAGGCATTGCAAGCTCAGGGCATTGGGCAATTGCGATCCAATTAGCTAAACCTTCACGCCATACCATCGTTGCAGTGTTAATTTGTTGCTGCTGCAACATTTCAACCACTTTAGAATGTGAGTATGGTCCAAAGTTTTGCCCATTAATCGCTATATGATATTGATACTGAGGTTGCTGCAGAATGGGTGGTGGCATCGCGCCTGGAGGTGGCGGTGGAGTCATGCCAGGCATTGCAAAAGTCTCTATTGGCGAAACTACTTCTGCCACACTTTTTTTCACAAGAAGTTGTTCATGTGTTTGTAAGATACTTGGTGACATATTCATCACCCATTTCAGACGTCGACCTTTATTTGGCTCACGAATTTCATCCTGATATGCATCCTCGTCCGAATCTTTGAGCACTTCAGCCCATTTTTCCATTTCTTCGCGATATTCAGTTAACTCGTATGCACGATCAATAAGGTCCTGAGGAATTTCCTTACGTTGAGCAAGTTCAAGTAGCTCTCGCTTCAATTCTTTTGCAATTGCACATGCAAAACCGACATGTTCAACTTGTGCACCCGTTTCATTTTGAACAAGACGTGGGGTATAGACTTCACGCTCATAATGATCAACCAATGCAATTAACATGGTTAAATTCGCATCACTGAGTGACTTAAATTTGTGTTGAACTTGATCATAAATATTATCGCGATAGGTCTGAGGCAAACCATTTAAACGGAAGCCACGCTCATTTCCTAAACGACGTACATCACCACGTGCAACCGCAAATTCATATTGACCACTTGGTATCAAGCCTGGAACATCACAACGTTTTAAGACGCCCAACATCACTGCTTTCAAGTAACACTTAAAGTCATCCGCTAAATTATTTAATTCATCAGGTGTAGGCGCATATGGATGTTTAAAGCGTGTTGAATCGATATGTGTATGTAATGGTGTTCTTTCACTCTCTTTACGATAGCTCGTACGCCACGTCTCAATACCACGTAAAATGGTCAGTGGAATACCTGAAAGCTCTACATAACACACTGCACGACCAGGTTCACCTGTTTCCACAATCGACAATGCTTGTGCATTTAAGCCTAGACCGCTCGGAATAGCTCCCGTCAATTCATGTTTATATTTTTTACTGAATTGATCTGCACCATTTACACCAATAAAACATTTGAAACGGTCTGGTGGTGGTGTGAAATCACCTCCCATTTTAGCGTCGACCCAAGGCATGGCACGCTGTAGCCACTCGGTAAAGACATTTTGACGCTCCACTACACTCATATTTTCAAGTGCTTTGTAAAGTGGATCTTCCTCTTGATCATTCTGTTCAAAAGCAACCAAACGGCGTTCTGCCATACGAATGATTTTGATCAATAATGGTGTTTGCTGATCTGGATCAACAAGAACTTTAAAGAGCTCTTTTGAACCGCCGAAGTCTTTAAATGCTTCTGCTGCCCATTCACAGAGTAAACGAGGATCAATATTCCGTTCTTTTACATCTTCAGTTTCGATAATTTGCAAAGTGGCGTGCTTGGTACGAATTTGTTGATGAATTACTTCACGATCATGATCAAGACGGTTCATCATATCGATAACTGACTCTTGACCATTTTGTAGATCACCCATCACCCCATTCCAAATAGTGCGACCGCTTTCATCTACCCCTAAACTGTTACCTAACCAGCTTGAGATATCTTGCATCAGCTCAATCGCTTCTAAAGCAGCTTTGGCACGTAGATGGAAGGAAAGTACATTAGCAATATCTTTACGTAAATTATCTAATACTGAACGCGCTTGTTCTTCTTTATTGCCACCACTAAAGATACTCAGTAGACCTCTACCTTTGGTCTCTTCCAAATCTTTTAGTTGCTTTTCATACTCATAGGTCAACAAAGCGTCTTTAATTGCAGTATAACGATTTGCTGAATTTTTCAGTTGTAATGCAATCCCAGAGTTCGCATTTTCAATACGATCTTTAATTTGCTCAACTAAAGAAATCACATATTCAAAACCGCCTTGCTCATGATTATCTAAATACAGATATAAACGACTTTCGATATCTTTCTTGAGACTTTCAAAGAGTGCTTTACGACGGCGCATGACACGATCTTCAGCAGTATCTGCCATCGCATCTGGATTACGAATCACATCACGCATTAAACCTTGCATCGCTTTCCGGACTTCATTTGCCCACTGATCACGATCAATATTACTGATTTCACTAATGCGTTGACTGACACGCTGACGGGTTTCTTCAGCAATATCCACTTCCACGCCGTTCTGTCCTGAACGAAGTAAAGTATCTACAACTTCTAAATCCATGAATTCTGTATTGAGTTCACGAATTTCTGGATTTTTCAGTGTTGTAGCAGAAAATTCAGGAAGATTGTTGAATGGCACTAGACTAAGATTCATGTTCTCAGCCATGAATGTATCACGCTTTTTTTCACTCGCACGGTTTGCAGCAGGATTGGCACTTGCGACACCGAAGAATGCTTTCAGCATATCGGAAGCCAAACTATAGGCATACTCATCATAGCGCGCTCGACCAAGCGTATCTAAAGTTGCTTGCCCAAATGCTGAATAAGCACATGAATAGTTTAGTTTCATGTCACCGAAACGACCTGTCGGTACAGGTGGCGCAAACATATGAATTTTATGCTGCCGTTGGTTGACTGCAACTGAACGTTTACGATTGGCGAAGTCAGCAGAACGGTAGTCCTCAAATAATGTGTCCGCAATCATCGAATACACATCATTCATATTGTCTGTATGTTGACGAGCTAAGTTACCGGAATCAATCAGATGCACTTCATCATAAGGCTTAGAGGCAAGCTGAGGACGATCATAATCATCCCATTTTTCCACATACTTCGAATGACCCACCATCGCAGATTCAACTTCCATCAATGCCGCATAAGCATTGGCTTCAGTACGTGCCTTGTTTGCACTTGAATAGCCTGTAGGCAAAAATAGCATCAATTCAACATCAGCTGCTTCAACTTCATTACTTGCCACCCACTTAGATAACCAGCCCATATCCAAGAATGAACCTGAGCCTGTACCACCAGCAACAGAACCTAATACCACGATACGGAATTTACTGGTATCGAGTTGAAGATTGAGCTTACGCAGTATGTCATCACGAGACAGGCCTGCTTTTAAAGTATTTAACTTTGATCGAATTTTATCACGTGTTTTTGGATATTTATCAAAGAAATATAGACGTGAAACAGAACGAATCTGACCTGCACCTTTGGCAGGATCAATCCCTAATTCACGAATTTTTTTAGGAGTTAACGGCAACCAATTTTGAATATGCGGATAACGACTTAATGATGCATCATCACGGCTATATTTTTCGATATCAAAAGATTCAACAATCTTTTCATCATCGGTAAATTTCACCAAGTTGTATTGCAAATCTTCAGTTTGTGCACGACCACTATCAATAATTGCACCTTGATCTAAGTCAAAGTGCATGAATTGCGCGATGGGGAATTGTGATAAGTTTTCTAAGCGAACATTATCACTGCCCCAACTTGCATTGAGAATACGACGACGCACACGCATCATCACTTCCATACCTGTACCACCCACACCAATGTAAAGGGTTGGTCGGAGTTTTACCGTCTGCTCTGCAGATTTGGTAGCCGTGTTTGTATTGACACTTTGTGCGTCTGTCATATTGATCTCTCTAATTCTTTTTAATGTTATTAATTAAGCACGGCTTGTTGTAAAGGTCAGTACACCACTCACCAAAGCAACCACACCTAATGGCCCTAAAATTAATAAAGATAAAAATTTAACAGGATTCACCGCTGCTAAAACTGCACCAATTGCTACTGCAGAAAGAAATATAAATAACCACCATCCAGCCATGCTCGCTTTACTTGGCGAAATACGTTTTTTCACCAAACTATTGCTGAAACCACGTTTTGCAAAAAAGAATGCAATTAAAAGTACTGCGATAATTGCACCAGCAATCATCAAATCACGAGAGCCAGTTTCTTCTTGTACAGTAGGTACATTCACTTCTTGTACAGTCTGCGCAACACCACTTGCTTCATTTTGTGTTTGCTCATCTGCTGTAGGTAATACAAAACCGTTATTTGTATTTGACTCTGACATATATCCCCCTGGATGTTTTTAAAGATCTGTCTTTAATATTTAACGAAGTGTCACACTAAATTCTTTATCTATAACTTGAACAGATGCATCTGAAATGCCTCGTTTTACAATCGCGATTTCCTGTCCTGAATCACCATAAACACTTATCTTAGAAAACGGTTTTAATTGGATGGTTTGTTTCTTCAAGCCATTGACCCAGACATCATATTTTTTACGTTTTGACCCCAGTGCTAACGCGAAAAGAACCATAGCAATTGACAATAAAATCCCAGTGATTATGACCACAACAGGCCATAATGGATATTGCAAGCGGAATTGCACAGGGATCGTTGCCGTTGAAGACTGAATACTTTGAGGTGCTACAAATACATCCGACAACGGATCGCCAGGAAATAAGTTCTGCAAATTCTGTTTAAAATCTTCAGATAGACTGAGCTTCTGCTCGTACAAAGTCACATCAATATTTGCAGGAATTGTAACTGCCTTACCCATTGCCTTAAAAACTTCCCAAGACCATGGAGAAACAATTAAATGTGATGGAATAGGCACTTGAAACTCAAGCTTAGTATTGTCTTTAGTCATCAAACGAATATCCGTTTCAGAAATCTGAATCGGTGCCTGCATACCATTAGCTAATCTCAACTTCGCTTCAACACGTGTTGCAGCAATGTTGTACGGATAAAATTTATTTTTTAGATCTGCGGTCAGCTTTAATTCAGGAATGATATCTTTAGGTTCTAAATTAAACACTAATGTTTTTTGGTCAGATGCTAAAGATGCATGAATCGTAGATGAGTTTTTCACTCCTGTCGGAATGAGCTGGACTGGCTCTTTATCTAAGGGCTTCAATAATGCTGGTTGCTGCGTGAAAACTTTTTCCATTTGCCCAGACTGAACTAAATGATTTAACTCGGCCTCAGCTTGTTCTCCATAGGCTAATACATAGACCATTAATCCAGATGCATTAAAATGCTGCCCTTGCACAGGCATTTTTAGTGGGTATGCCATTACTTTATTAATAGCTGGATCTAAATGCACTAACTCATAAAATTCTTTATTACGTTCAGCAGTTGCTTCATCATTATTTGGACTATTTTTGTTGTTTGTAAAAATCCAAATTATGCCTGACTTCTTAGCAAATGGTCCTGTAATAGTTGCTATGACAGCTTCCTTAAAATCTGTGTCTGCATATGCTTTTTCAGATTTTTTCGCAATGCTCTGTTGGCTCAACTGCTGACTAACATTTTGTTTCCCTGCTCCTTGGTAAATCACTAAAGGTGATTTAGACAATGGATTACTTTGGTTAAACATTACCACTGCAACAGTGTCATTTGGTTGAGTTACGGTTTGAACCACTGCATTGACCAGTGGTTTTAATTGTGAGTTTTGATCTTGATAAAAAGGTTCCATCCAACCTGAGTTTTGTACCAAGAATGCATGCTGTCCTGCATAGCCAAAAGATGCTGAAAGGCTTAATAAGCTCATCAATGCCAATTTTTTCATACAGCAAGCTCCCACCCTAAGATGTCAGTTAAGCTTGAGTTATAGAAATACAAAACATTCTGATGAATAAAGAATCTTGACTGTAGTGGCTTTTCTACTTGAACACGATGGAAATCAATGAGTCCATCATGTGTATCTATAAATAATTTAATGTCTTGCTTTGTATCATCTGCAAGTTTTTGCTCAATACCTACATTGGTCTCTGTATCAAAGCTAAACCCAAAAATTAACTGCTTTTTCTCATCTTCAATCATTGGAACTGTAAAACGATGGGTGGATTCAACTGCGCTTGTTTCTTTCCAAATATCTTGCTTGATTTCCAATTTACCATCTAGGGCAAACTTTGATAAACCTGTGGTAAAACGAAATGATGGCGATTTTTCAAGTGATTTATCAAACTGGTCTTCAGAATCTAGTTCGATATAGCACAATGGACCTTTTTCATTATTTTGAGTTGTACCAAATTGATAGAAACTGCCTTTTTGATTATCATAAGGTGCACCAAAACGGAAGTCAGGTGTATAACTCGGCACCCATATTTTATAGATAGCATTAAGTACTTCATCATCAGAACTTTTATATTTTACAATCAACTGACCTGATGTGCCGACCCAAATAATACGGCTAGTGTCATAAACCACTTTTTCAAAGTACATTTCAGAGATCGTATGATCCAACATGATTGATGCTTGATTGCTTACATTAAAAAGCTTGACCTGATCAGCAATCAAAATCGGTATTAATATCGTTTTATTCCAATAAACAGGTGTACCCAAACATAAACTATTGGATGGCGTAACATACTCAGCTCGGTAGCTTAATGACAAACCATCAATGATGACGCGTGCTAAACCTGCTTTGGTTGGAATGTATAAAGTCTGAACACCTGCTTCATTCACCACCCCTAAGAGCTGTAAGTACTCTTCTAGTTGTTCCGGGCAACCTTCTAAACGGTGTGCTACAGCTTTTAACTCCAACCACTCCTGATTATTCTGACTCCAAATCAAAAGATTGCCATTGATTTTATTGTATGCCACAAGTTGAGGAATCTCAGTACTAGCTTTGATAGAAACAAATTCAAAAATACCTCTTGGTGGCATTTTTATTTTCTGTTCCGCATCAGCATCAATCTGTGGCTCATTCTTTAATTTTTTAAGTTGATGACTTAACTGTAATCCATGGCTATCCATGCTTTGACGATTATCATCATAATGTCGTCCCTGCCCATAAGGAGGAAGCCAATATGCTTCGGAATCAACCTGCTTTTTTTCTAAAGGGGTACCTGTTTCAGGATCGTATAAGAACTCAGGTGGATACACTTTTCCAGCCAAAGTTGGTAAGTTCAACAACTGCTGAACAAAGTGAGGGTTCACATGATTTTCAACATTTAAATTTGGCGTACTTTTTAAAATATAACCGACTTGATCATCTTGAACCCAAATTCCGGATGCCAAATTCCAAACTGCTTTATCATGATTATGAACCAAGACACACCCCTTATTTTGAGTTTCTTTTGCTACATTCTAGACATTTTTTTTTACTTTCAAACCATTTATTTAATTTTTTTTCAATAAAATTATATATTTAATTTAATCTTAACAATAATTAAATATTTTCTAACAAATTTTAACAAATAATTATTTCTTATCTAATTGTCCTATTTGCGATTTAGTCGAAATGATCTTAATTTTAGGGTGGTGGTGGTGGCAATTTAACTCATCCAAAATCTCTAATGAAATCTGGTGATTAAAAAAAATGAAGATCTAAATTTTTACCCAAAGTTACCCTAATTTCCTTTAAACTTGACTCAATAACAGACCTGTCATCAAGACCCGATCAAAGCTATACACATACGCAAAAGGACTTTCTACACTATGTCCAACTAACTGCAAATTATGATCGGATTGGTCAGTTCTAAGTACAGCATCTGCTGAACAAATCGGATAAATCCCTCTAAACTGAGTTAGACGTGTTAAGTGATTACGCTCTCTATCACGATACATCTCAAAATCAGCATGATCCACTTTATGCCAAACGATAAATCCGTAAATTGGGACCGATCTAGCTAAAAAGTAGATTTTAGTCCCAAATATGGGACTAACCTCACATGATAAAAGACTTATTAATTTTGAAGCTTTTGGGATCATCTACATTAAAAGGAACGACACGTAGTTTTGCACTAGTGGTTAGCCTAAACTCAAAGTCATCTAAGGAGTGCGTAAATTTGTCCTTCCGATATGGATAGACAAGTACAACATCACTGTCATGTTTGAGGTAATAATGGCTATAGGCAAACATTTGCTGAATATCACTATCTTTCAAACCATAACGCCCAGCTCGATCATTTTGATCAATCAACTTCCATTTAGTATCCATCACAATTGGCTTGGCATCTGGACACTCAATAAAAATATCAGGCTTAAGCTTAAAAATATTGCGCTGTTGATGCTGACAAATATGCTCCGTCGCATGTTGTGTCTTCACCGTATATTCAGGTAAGTTACGGCGCAAATGATAAGCTACAAAGTTCTCAAATAGCTTCTCCATCGGGAAGAGTAAACTCATGCCACGCCATTCCCCTTGAGTAGATACAGGCATGTATTCACCCAAAATTAACTCCGTCCAAGGTTTAATCTCAGCATACAAAGCGAGTAGCCGCCCTGACTGCCATTGCCTAAAGTCCTGCTGAATGTTTAGGCTTCGCGGTATTTCGCTGGTCATCAAACGTAGCTCTTGAGCAAGCTTCCAGTTATTGGCATCTTTGGTCTTTTTACACACCATTTCTAAGGCTGTACGAATCAGACGATTTTCAGGTCGATTCACCTCATACACATCATGCTCAATCGGAAAGATATGTTTCTTTGTCGGTGGTTGGCGCATGTATTTCACATGCTGTAATTGCCCACGTAAAAACTTTTGTTCCTCTTGTACACGGTTATAATCAAAACGTAAACCCCGTTGCACTAAACGTTCAAATGATGCAAGGAACTGTGTCATGATCCATTCATGCAAAGGCTGTTTGAAACGGTTTAAATTGGCACTCCCTGCCTCTCTATAAGGTAAATGCAACGAAACACTGAGCATTTTTTGCAGGAGCTTACGCTCTTGACCAATAACCTCCTGATCACTTTCGCCGTTGAGCTCTACATGCTTCGGAAGAATTTCAATCCGTGTACCGCATGGGGTTTCTATCACCCCAACATATTGATCTAGCTTAAGCTTTCTATGTCCTGCTAATTCAAATACTTTTGCACCGTGCTTAGAAAATGAAGCAGAGAGTTCACACAGATACATAAATGCTTTTTCGGGAATATAAGCATGGTTTAAACAAGATTCAGGACAACCTTTATAAACTTCGCTAATGAAGGCATATTCTCGGACAGTAAAATCAGGCATATAGATCCCCGATTAGTGCTTGATGATTTTGCTAAAACTAGCGATTGAATCAAATGCAGTATCGTTTAGTTGCCATATTTTTTGTTCTTCAAAGAACCCATCTGAATCACTCTCTACATTTGGAAATAATGCAGAGCGTTCAACAGGTTTAGCTTTCAACATCCCATTAGCATTTAGCACCATGTTAATCTTCGACCAATCATCAAAGAAATACTCTTGCAGTTGGGGAATAATTTTTTGTTTAAAGATTGCTGCTAAATGCTCACGAGTACGATCTTTATTTAAGCTCATGAAATTGGCATGGCCAATACAGTGATCACGGTCTAACAGCACTTCAATACGTTGATTGATGACTTTTAACAGCTCAGCAATGTTCAGACCTTCCACCTCAATATCACTCAATAACTCTGGCTTCGGTGGCATTTCAATAAAGGTAAAGCGCCGGCGCAAAGCAATGTCTAAGCCTGTTAAAGAACGATCTGATGAGTTCATTGTGCCAATGATGTAGACATTACTTGGGACAGAAAATTCTTTTTTGGAATAAGGCAAGATTACAGATAACTCTTCTTCAGCACCTTGGCGTTTTGAGTCTTCAATGAGTGTAATCAACTCACCAAAAATACGGGAAATGTTACCTCGGTTGATTTCATCAATGATCAGCACATAAGGTTTTACTTTTTCATTAGTATCTGAATATTGAACCTCTGAACGTAAAGAATTTGCGATTGCCCACTCATAGCTCTTTTGATCCACAATAATGTCACTTTGTGTCTTCAAATAGTTTCGAATATGCCTAATAGATAAAGTGATATTACTTCCTCTAGATGTAAGAGCGAATAAAGTACCTGCTGAATTACTTGATACTTTAATTTCCGCACCACGTTTAGTATGGAAAATCATTTCCTCTGTTTTAGCCTGTGAAATGAGTTTATCAATTGCATTATTAATACTCGCTTCAATCGGTGCTGATACATTATTTTGCTTAGTATCAATTTCTATTTGAGCATCTTCACAAATCTCTTTAAATACACCTGCTTTTACATCATAGCTTAACTGCCCATTATCATCCGTTTCAGCACGAATACCTTCTACAAAATCTTCATAACTAAAGCTCTGATGAAAGGTCACAAACTTAATGCGTCCTTCATTTTTATATTTATCAAACAACCCTTTTAGGTTTGTTCTCCCATCGAGTTGTTTTTCTAGTTTTTCAATTTCTATTAAATCTCTGCCTTCTAAAATTGCTAAAGCATGGGTAATGGTATTGTATGTTTTCCCAGTACCTGCAGCACCAAAAAGAATACGGTTTAAAGGTTGTTGAGTCATGACGTCTTCCAGTGATTCTTTAGCTTGCTGTTTCTTTTGTTTATTATCCAAATAGCCTTTTCTGACCATTACAAAAAGTTGTTCCACATATGGGAAAAATGAGTGTGTACCCTGACTAACCAACAAAATTGGTAAAAATTCTAGTAATGGTTTCCGTGCATACTCTTCATATCCAATACGCTTAATATTCGTTTCAGTCACGATAGGAATAATTAAAGGGTTATTGAAATCCTGATATAAGAAAGCAATCATCCATTTCAATGGTTTAGGGAACTGGATTTGATCAATTGCGTTTAAATCACGCTTCTGCACAGCATCAACAATATCGAGTATTTCTTGTTTAAGAGTTTTAAATGCTAACTCTACATCATCACCTAGTCGTTTATGCCATGAATACGGCTTCACATTATGATATTTATCATCCTTTCCTAAATTAACAGGCTCCCAAACATCAAAATAATTAGCAAAGGTTGGCTCACCTTGAGTGGGATCAAAACTGTCGATTTGAGCAATAAAACAATTGATATTTTTTGCTTGATGATAATCTTCGATGCTTAGCTGTGCTAATCGCTCAGCAGGCCAGTTCGTTAAGAATAGATTAACTTTACGTTCAAGTGCTGTGGTCTGATCATCACTTTGCTCATACCAATCACAAAGCTTTTCTAACTCGTCAAGGGTGCTCACAATAATTAAATATGCTTTATTACCCAGCATCAATGATTTAGCATGTGTAGACAAATGTTGATTCCGAGTATCGGCTTCTGAATAGACTTTTTTAATTGGTAATTTAAGTTCTATCGGTGGTTCTGCATCACAGAAAATTACAGGCTTTTTTATTTTTGGGTCTAATGCTAGCTCTCGACCTAAATCTGTCTTAAACGCGGCTATATGTGTCGTACCCGAATAAGTATTCGGATATCTATCCTTGAGATAATCAATAGCATTGTTCGCACTAAAATTAGTCGCTACTTTCTCAGCATAAATGTCCCACAAGAACATATTTAGCCAAAAGATATCTGTTTGACCTGATTCAAGCTCTGCCTTTAATGTCTCTCTAATTTTCTGAACTAAATATACGTTCTTTACATACCAACTTTTCTCTTTGACTTCTTGAGGAAAATCTATGATTTGGTGAGTTGTTACATATTCAATAAATTGATGAAATTTATTTCGATCAACAATTGTTGAAACATCTAAAGTACATGAAGCACATGCTCGATTGAATAATAAAGGTCGCTGAGTACTCCCCAATTCCGTAAGTAATCGACCACCATAACTATTCAACGCTTGATATGTCTCTTCATTCGGCTGTTGAATAAGTTTTTCTACAACATTAAGAAATTCCACATCTTGAATTAGCTTATCAAATACTCCGTTTGCGAGATTTGACTGTCCTTTAGATGCAACCCCATTTGCATCATTTTTCAGAAGCTCACTTAAAAATTCAAAATCATTTGTGGCCGTTAACTTATAACCATTATTGAGCTTTTTCTTTATTTCCTGAACTTTATCGAAGGTATTTTCATAATCTTTACGCCATCCTTTTCCATCACCCGACTCAAGATAATCATTTAACCACTGTTTTAATATCGTTTTATTCACAACACTCTCATTTCTTTAAATTTATTTAATACGACAAGAAACGCACTCATCCCCACGAGTGCGTTTTTGTTTATGCGTTTTTCTTTGCCCGTGTTTTTTTCACAGGCTTACTCGCTTCCCGTTCCGCCTGTATTTTAGCAAGCAAGCTTTCCGCACTGTTTACCCCAGTGATAAGGTCTTGATGCTGTTCACGCCATTCGGCAGTCAGTTCACCGCTAAAAGCTTTGGCTAAAATTGCTTGAGTTAGTAGATTCGCTCGTTTTTTTGCTAATGAAACTAATTCTTCAGTCCTTGAAGCAGATTTTATAAAACTCTTTAACAAAGTTACTATTTGCATTTGTTCACTTTCGGGAGGTAGCTTTAGCTTATATGTTTTAATATCTTTAATATTTAGATGCTTAATCAATGTACCTGTATCAAGAGTATCTACATAGCTTCTAAATTGTGGTGATTTAAAAACATAGAATAAATAAGATCTTACATCATAATTTAGTTTAGATTCGAAAGAAGATATTCGCTGATTCAATAAAATATCTTCATCTGCTTTTTCAAGAATACATACTCTACCTAAAAACTCATCTGCGAGTGATTGAGCTGTTAAGTTCATCAAAAGCGCACCTTCTTTTAATAGAAGTTCTGATCGTTTTTCTTTCCAAACCGTAGGTAAATAGATAGTATTTTTATCAGTCCACTTGACCTTACCTGACACATGTAAATTACCAGGTCTCAATAACTTTATACCCTGTGCTGAATAATCTGAACTCGGAAAAGATTTTCCATTCACAATATTAACTAAATCATTTACCGTAACTTCAGTCCAATTACTAACATCTGCTTCCGTCAACTTACCACTCACCGCATCCGCCAAAACCGATTGACGGAATTTTTTAAGAATGGCAGGAATGGCATCTAAACGGGCTTTAATCTGCTCCACTTGCGCAAGCATCACATCAAGCTGACGAACGATTTCTTGTTGTTCGGCTAATGGTGGCAATGGAATCGGCGCTTCAGAAAACCGCCCCTTATTTACAATGGCAATCGTTGTTGCTGAAGACTCTCTTTCAAGCCAATTCTTTAAAGTTAAACAATAATAATAAGTATATTTATAATTAATAAATTCTTTAAAGGGCACAATTGAATTAATCTGCTGGTTAGTCGCAGATACCTTTGTATTTATACCAACCTTACCCATGTTACCAATACATGTCACCATAATTGAGTTTACAGGTAGATTAGGTAAAGCCTCTAATGCTTGTGGGCTAATATGAGTTGATGTATGAAAAATATACCCCCCATTAGCGAGGTCACCCGGCTTAATAAATGGAATATCTCCTTCAAAATTAGTGGCATCTTTAGATGAAGGCGTCTTTCCTGTAAAAATATTTCCAATATCTTTTAATTGTAGGGACAACCACTCAACAGGCAAATTATCTAAACTCATGCCTGTTCCTCAGCATTCAAACCCAACGCATCAGCCAAAAAAAGTTTTTGTGTATTGGCTTCATCAGTTTGACCTAATGCCTTCATCAAGGCATCTAATTCAACCAAAGCTTGTGTTAGTTCAGACATGGCTTCACTTGCCAACACATGCGGTTCAGGTAAGTTTGCAGCATCCACGGCGTCATTGTCTTTTAACCATGAAATATCTAAAGAATCACCCTTTTGTTCTTTAATCCATTCACGGCTAAACTTACGCCAACGGCTATTCTCCAGCGTTTGCTCTTGGCTTTCTTCTGTAAGTGACCATTCACCCTCAGTACGTGGTGAAAGACCTTTCGCATCAGCACCATAGATAACTTCAAAGCCTTTTAAATGGCTTTCGGTAAATGGCGTACGCTTACCAAAACTTGGCATGTTGGTCCTTAGGTCATATACCCACACATCTTGAGTACAGCCCTGCTTTTGCATCGGGTCTGCTTCTGTCCCTTTAGTAAAGAACAGTACATTGGTTTTTACACCAGCTGCGTAAAAAATACCTGTCGGCAAACGCAAAATCGTATGCACATTGCATTTATTCATCAGGTCTTGACGAATCGCGGTACCTTGTCCTGCTTCAAACAGTACGTTATCTGGTAATACAACTGCGGCACGACCACCTGGTTTTAAGTTTAAATAAATATGTTGTAGAAATGCCAATTGCTTGTTTGACGTATCAAAAGGCAAATCTTGACGTGTAATACTTGCTTCACCACCTTTCGATGTACCAAATGGAGGATTGGCTAAAATTACATCTGAAACAGGTAAATCAAAGCCAGTAGAACCTAATGAGTTACCTAATTTAATTGCACCCTGTTCTCCGCCTATATCATGCAGTAAGCAGTTCATCTGTGCCAAACGGCGCGTATTCGGCACCAGTTCTACACCAACAAAAGCACGAGTTTCTTGAAATTTCTTTTGATCTAAATTTAAATCAAACAAATCATCTGTTTCAGACTTAATAAATGCATCAGCAGCAATCAAGAAACCTGCTGTACCACAAGCTGGATCTTGAATCACCTCACCCGCTTTCGGCTGCATACAGCGAACAATCGAATTAATTAGAGGACGCGGCGTAAAATACTGTCCTGCACCTGACTTGGTTTCAGTGGCATTTTTTTCTAATAAACCTTCGTACAGATCACCCAAACCATCAGCTTTGATGCTAAACCAATCTAACTTATCAAACTCTTTAATGAGCTGAGCCAAATGTCGTGGCTCACGTAAACGCGTCTGTGCGTTGTTATAAATAGATGCAATCAACTCGTGCTGACTTTGTGAAAGCTCAAGTAACATCTCTTTATAAAACACGAGTAAATCATTTGCCTGATTCACACGCTTACGCAGTTCCGCCCAACGATATTCATCTGGATAAATGTTTGCCAGCGTTGAATCTTGATGATCAAGTTCATCCACCATTTTGACAAATAGCAACATAACTAGCTCTGAAACATAATCACTGTAATTGATGCCATCGTCTTTTAAGACATCACATAGGTTCCAAAGTTTTTGAACAATATCATTTTGCGTCATGCTTACTACTGCTTCTATAAAAAGTTAAATTTAGGCTTCAGGCATTGTAGGGTTTAAGAGGCTTTCCAGAAACTATCCACAATGTATTTGGATATTTTTTCAGCATCATCATCCAGTACCTTATTCAGCATCTCGATCCCGCCTTGTGATGAGAAACGCTCACGTATACTGTCTTTATCAACCACTAACTCAGTAGCAATAAATTGAGCCAAGCGACGTAACCATTTTTCCTGTTCAGGATTCCATGCTTTGAGTTTAAGTATTTTTCTCAGACCAACTTCCACACGCTGCTCAAACGGCATAAGGTCTTCACCAATCGCTGAACGGCGGATCAAGGCAATAATCTGCGCAGCATATGAATGATTTGTCTCATTATTACCAAGCTCTTTACTTAATTTAGCACGGGTAAATCCAGCTTGTGTAAGCGTTGCTTCAACTTGCTTTAATTCATCACGAGTCAAATCAGATGGGCGTGTCACTACAGCTTTCATTGCAGCATTATTATTGACAGATTGATTCACAAAATTTTGGAATTGCTGCAAATAATCCTCTAAAGGTTTGTAGTTAGGGTCTTGACCTGCATAGATCATGCTATCTTTCTCAAAAGAGATGATCTGCATTTCTGCTAATCTAAACTCTTCACGAACATTCTCTAAAATACCATTTAAAGTTTTGCCATGTTCTTTTAACCATGTCGCTGCCTTTTCTACACCCATTTTGTGCAGCTCTTTTGGTAAATCTTTAGATTCCCACTTCCATAACTGCTGAACTTGTTCCAAGCTGTCTTTGAGATTCGTTAGGCGCGGATCATTTTTATATTTTTCAGCTTTAACCAAAACACGCATAGCCTTCTGACAAATTTGATCTAACATCACATCTGCTTGGCTACGCTGATTTAAAGTATCAGCAATGACTGTTGATGCAGCTTTACGTGTAGTGTCATCTTCAAATTCTTTAAATAACTCTGCCAATGTAATATTCGGGTTCACCGATATCATTTTCATGCTATTTACATTATCTAGGTCTTTAAATACATCTACTGCATCATAAACACGGAAATGCGTCTTACCAATCTTGTCAGCTCGACGTGTTCCTCGCCCTAACATCTGCTCAAACAATACGCGCGAACGGACTTTACGTAAAAAGATTAAATTGCAGATATTAGGTACATCAATCCCTGTTGTTAATAAATCAACGGTAATTGCAATATTTGGGAAATCCTGTTTTTTGTAAGATTCAAGCACTTCCTTGACCGCAGGTGTTTTCCCTGTAATCTTACGCACCATTTTTTCATCATACTTCTCGTATTTTTCCGCATAATATTGATCGAGCAATTTTTTTACTTTATCTGCATGTGTATCAGTCACACAGAAAATTAAAGTCTTCTCAACACTAAATGGATTAATATCTTTTACTATCTGCTGACAAATCACTTCATTAAAGCTATCTAGCAATAAACTTCTATTGAAATCCGCCACATCAAAAGACAAGTCATCCGGCAAGGTATACAACTCTTCTTTCTTCGTGACTGTTTTATAAATTTGGACTGAGGATCCTTTCGTATAATTTAGACCCAATGTGCCCAATGCTGTTTTATATACAACCGGTGTGTCATAGTTGACTAAATAACCATCTGCAACTGCTTGTGTATAGGTATAATTAAAAATAGGTTCTTCAAAGATATCGACAGTGTGCAATGCTGGTGTTGCAGTTAAAGCCACTAAATGTGCATCGAAATAATCAAGTACTCGACGATATGTCGACAAATATTTTTCTTGATCCCATACAGCTTCTTCACCTTCAGTCATTTCACGGTCTAAGGTATAGCCACGATGTGCTTCGTCCACAATAATGCAATCAAAAGCATCTATCGGTACATATTCATCTGCATTAAAAATTCGATGAACAAGGCTCTGTACAGTCGCAACCTGAATAGTCACTGAATCATGCAAGTTTAATTCAGCGGAATTTTTTGTATCGCTAAAACTTGAAAACAGGGTGATACTTCCATGAATCACTTCAGTTGTAAAAGCCTCTGTGGCTTGCTCCGCAAGTGAATTACGATCCACTAAAAACAGAATACTTTTGAAACGCCCAGATGTAATTAAGCGGTACATCAAGCCCGTGGCTAAACGTGTTTTGCCTGTCCCAGTTGCCATTGCGACAAGGTGCTTACGAATGCCTTTTGCAATATTATTTTCAACCGCTTTGATTGCATCGCACTGATAAGGTCGATCATTAAACGGTAAAATTGCAGTATTTTTGAGATTTTCGTCAGCTCGCTCTTCTGGGAAACGCATCCAGTGAATTAACGTTTCCGCACGATGAAAACCTTGTAAAGCACGTCGTAAATTACGGCCACGCCTAACGTCTCTAAACCAAATTCCAGTCTGTTCAAATAATCGTTTATTGGTTGCGCGCCCATTGCACGAATAAACAAATGGAATATGGTAGCTTAGGCCATTTATCATCCATGGTCCAAAATGCTCTGCTTTTTGATCTAACTCCTTCAAATCCTGTGTATCAAAGGCTTGTGCATAAAACTCTGCTTGTTCAATTGCACCATATGGATTGATATTGCGACGTTTTGCTTCAACTACAGCCACAGGAGTCAGACCTTGAAACAACACATAATCTGCCTGACCTTTTTTTCCATTTAACTCTAGAGGATATTCAGCAATCGCCATATTTCGCCCAAGCAGTGGGCGTGTACCTTTGCTATATCTATAATTTTCAGTATCCGCGATCCAACCAGCATCTTGAAGCTGCTGATCAATCAATTTACGAGTTTGTGCTTCAGTAAGGTCGAAAGATTGGCTCGCAATTTTTGCTGCTTGTACCAATGCAGGTTGACCCGACACTCCAATCACTGTTGGATTTTGATCAAATTTAGCCTGTAATACTTTCACTTGCTGCTCTAAATCAGCAATGATAGAAGCTGAACGTTGTTGCTCAGTTTGAGTTAAAGACAATAATTGCTGATTTGCTTGTGTAAGCTCCTCAACTTTTGCTTTGTATTCCTGATAAATTGAAGCATTATTTTTGGTTGTTTTTAGCTGTTCATTTAAAGCAAAGACTTCTGCTTTTAACGCTTCAACATGTAGTGATGGATCCTGTGGTGCTTGATATTTAGGAAAATCTTTTTCAACTTTCTTGAGCGTTCTATATAACCACTTAGCAACCTCATAACTTAGCATTAAAGCGTCTAAGGCATCTTTATGGCATGCAGTGACTTCATGTGCCCCTGTATTGCCTAACTTGCGTATGCGATGGAAAGCTGAACGAACATCTTGATCCAACTTTAACTTTTCTGAAACTTGATTAATAATTTCAAAATTATTCCAGTTGGGTTCAATCACAAGTTGTGAATTAATCGCCAATTGACGCATTAAGTTTTCGCCAAACTGGCGCACCTTCACCAAAGTTGCATTTGGATCGGCATAATAATATTGCTCTGCAAGGGTCAACACATCAAATAGTAACGGGCTAATTTCTTTTAAAAAAAGAAACTGGCTAAAAGATTGCTCTAAATTTCCCTGTTGCATATACCCTCTTTATCAAAAGCTAATTTATTATTAATTAGAATGAATACTATCCTAATCTTATGTTTTGATTCATTAAAATTGCCAATTATTGTTTAATTTTAAATCAATTTAAGACTTAAGTTGCTACTCTTGCTCAGAAAGGCCAGAAGGAATATCCATTTTCACGTCCCTGAGCATATGCCCACTCCGCAACCTTATGCGACCGTTCTATATCTGTTAGAAATCCCAATACAGAAATTCGATCCACAATAATCAAATCCTGTTCTTCATTCCGTTCTTTCCACTTACGCAAAAACTCATCTGAAGCCAACAAATTACTTTTCTTAGAATTACAGCTTGAATCCGCCAAGACAAAATTATGCCCCGTGTCCGATGGATACATTGACCAAGGAATGAAATGATCAACTGCATAATTACCTTTTTTCATTGGCTTATTACAGTAGAAGCATTTACAGTCCTGTAGCTCGACCAACACATTCGCAACTGCATTCAACTGGTTTCGGCTCGGTTCAAACATGAATTGTTCAAGGTTCGGTAATTGATTCAAAATTTGTGCATTACTGCTGTTCTTTCGGATGTAATCAATCCACCGTTTCTGACAAAGCTCTTCAATAATCTCGCTAAATTGGCGTAAGCAATACATCACTTGGGGTAAAAGAATGAGTTTCTTTCCGCACTGATTAAGCTGAAATATAAACTCAAAATTTTGACCATTGATGTTTTGCAGATAACGGACAGGCATTTCTCTCACAGTGCGAGCCACATCTTTAACTAACTTCAGCCACACCAATGGATCTCGTCTTAATAATCCAAGAGATGAGTAGCTTTGCCTTAAGGCAATAATGCGATTCAATATGGCTGCTTGCTTGCCATTGTTTTGATTTAGGATCAGCTGACCTTCATCATTAAACACATACGGTACAGCCTGCTTCCAATACAACTCGATAAACTTTTCAGCAATATCTGTATATTCAAGGACTAAGCTTTCACCTGTATCCTCACCTTTCTCAATCGCCAATCGACTAAGACTAATCAGTAACGCAAATTTATAAGTACTGCTAAAACTGCCAGATTGTAAAATTAGCTGGATATTTTTAAGAAATTTCAATTGCGCTTGCGCCGTAGGAATAAAATCAGGCATGTTTTTTCCATAGTACATTCAGCCATTCTTCATCACGATCTGGACGTTTATCTATCGTAATCCATTGTTGTAACAGTAAAGCTTGATCGATCTGCTTAAGTAGTTCCTGCGCTTGCTGCTCATTTAGATCAGTAAAGCTACGCCCGTCTTTCTCACGGTCTGTCTTGCCATATTTAAAAGACATGTAACACACACCATTTGGCTTTAGTGCTTTGAATATGTGCCCCATCACTTCAGGCAAAAAATCTCTGTCACAGTGTAAAAGAGAAGCACAAGCCCAAATACCATCGTACTTCTCACTCTCATTTAATTCATAAAAACTTTGTTGACGTACTTCAATGCCGGTCAGCTCCTTGGCCTTTTTAACCAGCTCGGCAGAATAATCTATTGCTTCAACTTGATAGCCTTTATCTTTAAAAGCCAGAGTATCTCGTCCTGAACCACAGCCAACGTCAAGAATCCGAGCACCTTCAGGCAACTCAGCTAAAAATGGCTGATATAGGCTTTCCATATCCACGTCAAACGTTAAAGCTATAAATTCTTCTGCATGCTTATTATAGTAGTCTATTGTTTTCATTACGGACACTTAGGCTAAAAGACATTTTTCAGTCTACAAGAAAACAAAAAAATAAGGGAGCTAAGAGCATCCCTTATTCTCGACTCGCCAACTTACGTTCAATCCATTGATGGATCTCATAAGCTGACCAGCCGATACGATTTTGAGTAATTTTAACTTTCTTTGGAAAGGTTGGATCATAATAGGGGGAGTTTTCATCCATCATTTCATAGATAGTAGAACGGCCCACACCAACGAACTCCACAACCTGCTTAATGCTAATCAGCTGCTGCATCTGAAATGTCTGACCTGTAAATGCATTCATGTTTATTTCCTCATCTCATGTTGACGAGCTCCTCGCTCATGAGATACGGCACATCTGTGTGTTTTTACCTGCCGACTTAATTCAATGCAGTCACTGCTCCCTTTAACTCCTGCTGTATATCAAATGCATTGGTTTCATTACTTTTCGGCTGCTGTTGTTCATCCGAATAAAACTCTTCAACCACCTCCAATCCCTCCTCTCCATCCATCTCAAATTGCGCATTGGCAAAGCCTTGTCTGGCGATATGGTCCAAAGCCTCCTGATAGAACCCCGCCTGTTTACTTTGCTCATCAATTTGCTTTGCCATGACAATCGCTTCATTCAAGCTAATACCATCCTTCAAAGTTAAATCCACGTAATACACCGGCTGTCGATAACTCTGAGTTGTACTTTTACCTCTTAGCGTCAACTGCAATGGCAGACATGAAAGCAAGCCATTCGAAGCCGCATGGTAATAACTCAGCCGAGCAGCCAAGGTGCGGATACTATTGAAGCCCGCTGTCCTGAAAATGAAGGTGCCAAATTCATCAGACTCATCTAAGTTCACATGCAATCGTCCATAAGGTTTGCAGTTGCCGCCCTGAGCCAATGGACATATATCTGGCGAGGGACATGGCAGTTTCTCTATCCCTTGCTGTGTTCGCCTTTGACAGGTTTCACCATTTCCCATACACACAGGTCGACCCGTTTGCCGGTCAAACATGGTGTACTCTGCTCTTAAGTTCAGATCAGGATCATTGAAGATCATACGGACAGGAATCGTCCGCAGCTTTTGATTTGGCACATTGACCCGCAGCTGCTCATCTAGCGGATGCTTAATCCATCCTTCTTTGTTCTGAATTTGGGAGGTTATGGTGAATTGGTCGTCTTTTTCAGGCAGACGTTTTCCGTTCTTTTCCACTACCCGCCCAATGCTGATTCGTCCAAGCATTGGCGGCGTGATTGCTAAACCTTTAATCATGCTGTTTTCCTCTTTCTGCATTTTTATACAAAACGGCCAAATCTATAGAGCACCCGCCCTTTAGCCGATTAATTTAAAATTAATAAAAACAAGACACACCAATGGCCACGGGGGAATATGTTGTGCATCGGTCTTTTGATCTGGCAAAGCTGTCCAATGCCCTGTTCTTTTTGAGAATGGGGCGAAGGGGCTGCTTTGCCGATTTTTTATGCTGGCCTGTCTGAAAGCGACGAATCTAAATAAATGTTGAAGCGCCTGCTTCCAGCTCTATACAATGGGTAAAGCTCAATCAAATCGGGTTGATGCTTCAAGACAGCTTGTGTATTCAAACCAACACTATCTTTGGCTTTCTTCCACACCACTGAACCACGGCTGAATACTGCACGCTCAGCATCCTTCATCATCATCTGAATCTGATGCTTAAGTTCATCAAATCGCTCCTGCTTATGCTGAATCTCTTCTTTCAGTTTGATCAACTTATCAAACATGAGATTGGCGGTTTCATTCTGTGATAGATCTTCAACTGTCAGTGGGACATGACTTGGATATAGCCTTTGGATTGCTTCCGCTGCCGATGCACTTGCATCGACCGATGGCGGTGTATCGTTTTCCACACATTCCCAGAAATAACGTTCTGCATTGATGATGTGCTCAATCACTGATTCAGATCGTGTGACCTTAAAGATTTTGGTTTCATGTCCACAGAGCAATACACAAACATGGGCTGCCAGTTTTCCTGTCACAGCCAATTGATGCTGCACCTGACACAATACATATAGCGGTACACCATCTCGCCATAATTTGGCTCCATGCTCCCCTGCAGTTTTACATTCAAGAATTTGCACTTCCTCATTGCCAACAACGGAGTAATCCAAGTTTGCCAACATAAAGTGCTTGTCAGGATCCGGATGCTGTAGAACAGCATTCACACGGCGGACCTTGGAATTGGTGTGCATGCTGTAATACTCAGCGACTAAGGGTTCCAGTTGCTTGCCCCAATACAGTGGTGCAAGACCCGAGCTCTCATCTTCAATCGACTGCGTCTGACGGCCTGTTTTGATCAGCCATAGTTCAAGCATCGACATGTAGGGGTTTAAACCGCATGCTGTTGCAGCATCACTGCTGCCAATACCTTGTTTACGGACTTCAAGCCAATCCTGATAGGCCATATCTTTGGTACTGACCAAACGTTTGGCTGTATTGGAACGCTTAGCTGTGATTAAGGGATTTATTGTTGGTTGTGGAGCTTTCTGGTGTGTTATTGGGATCATTTGATTCATTGCGACATCCTTATAAATATAGATTTCTGTAAATATTGAACGGCATAAAAAAACCATACCCAGCTTCATGCTGGGTATGGTTGATATGAGGTGGAAAGTATTTAGTTAGATATGGCTTAGGCTAAATGTATCTCAGGCAAGCAATGCCAAAGCTTGCTCTAAGCCTCTTTGTTTCAGACTTGCACCTGCACCAAACCATGCTGAGTCGAGACGATGATCTGTACTCATGGCACGACGTTCATGATCAACAAATTCCGTGATCGAACAGAGTAAGCCATAAGCCGTATCCTTAGCCGATGAAAGATCTGCTCCTCGTCCCTGACCATTAAACATGTCGAGTGCTTTAGTCATCGCTCTTCCATTTGGTTCAGTTTTGTTTTGCTGTGGTGGGTTGCTTGCCACCTGACGGTAGAACTGAATAATGTTCTCCTCAGGATCTGCAATAGACATGGTGCTGTTATTGAAGACTGCATCAAAGTAAGCTTTGGCTTCCTGCTGACTCACTTTACGCTGGCTTAATTGTTTCATTTCATACATGTGATCATCCCATGCACGCACTGAAACACCCAACTGCTGTTTCACTTTCTCTGCATCGAACTTGGTGCTGTGCGGTACTTTGACCACACCTGAACTTGCAGTTGCGCCTTTCAAAGCAATCGCAAGCGTGTTATTGCACACGACACGGATACTGGTAAATTGCGCTGTTGTTGCCAAAGTTCCATCGCAGGCCGACGCAAGCAAGATATAGCCATTACTTACATCCTTGCCTTTCAACGCTGTACTTTGACCTGTACGCGCCAATGCCCAGAACTTCTTACCGCCCTTCAAGACACCTGCTGTTTCAAGCTCGAAGCCTGATTGTTCTGTTAGATCACGATAGAACTCCAAAATCTCTTTTGGTTGAACTTCCTGATAACGCTGACTAACCACAGATAACGGTGCATGGGTATCTGAGCGATACAGCACGCGCTGTTCTTCAAATGGCATGATAATGCTTTGACCTCGCTCATTCTGAGCCATATAACTGACATCAGATGTTTCAATACGCCAATCCATTCCTGCCTGCTGCGCCCAAACTTCCAGAGGTTGATTGGGACTCAGCTGATTCCCTAAGCCATGCCAAGGCGTTTCACCTACATAGGCGATTTGTTCAATTTGATGGGCCATTGATTCGATCTCCTATGCTAGCTCAGCGAAAGTTCTGCTGACATTGGTTACAGCGGTAATAGGTCATCGTGACAGGCTTTTTCGGCTCTTCAAATACACTACTGAATAAACCACCAATGACTGCACCTGCTAGCCCACCAAGTAACGGTGATACAGGCAAAGGTAAGCTCTTTGAGATGGATGCACCAATGGTGGCAAACGATGCAGATGCTGCAAGACCTGATGATTCAGTTCCATTCACTTGTTGATTCACCACTTGGATGACTTGATCGGATAGGCAGTAAGGACAAGTTAAACTCATAAGATATACCTCAAAAATGAAAAAAGGCTTACCGCATGGCAAGCCTCTGATTTGAATGTCAGGGGGAAATAAACATTCTTCGTTCATGTTAATGATGTATATCTATGATTTTTTGGAATCCCGTTATCTGCGCCCTGAGCCACCTTTACTAAACTTCCGCATGCCCTTCAAAGGAGCTCTTAAGTATTGATCATCTTTATCAGGATCAGCTAAATAACCTATTGCTTTTAACGCGTTCCCTACCTCTTTAGAGTTACGCCTTTCAATCATTCCAATACCTAACTGATTCAAACCCCAATAATACTTTTTATGCTCAGCTTGATTGCAGTTATAAAACTGTCCACACCCTCCTGTAATTTTATCTTTCCACAATTCACCAATGCACTGCCCTAAGTAAGAATCTCGATTACGCAAAGAACCGTTATATATCAGCAACAGATGACAATGATACCCTCTGCTTTTGCCACCCTGCTCTAGACGATAGACATACCCGACCTGATCCTTAAAAATAGTATCCTTATCCTGAATGCGGCTGACCAACTTCTTAATATCACGATTGAACTGACTTATACTCGATTGAGCCAAAGCTCTGTATGACAGATCAACTCGTACCAATAGCAGCTTACGATGACGCTGCAACAGCTCATTAAAATAATTTTTTAAACTTCCTTGGTTATCTCGAATCTGATCAATGAATCCATCCAAGAAGCTTTCCTGCTTTTCAGCCAACTCCCGCTGAAAGCATTGAAATACGCTCTTACTTTCAAAGATCTCCTGATCCTCACAAGAAATATTTTCAGGGAGCAGATTGAAATAGGCTTGTACTAAAGGGCTGTATTTACAGTCTGGATTGTGAACAGCTATTGCTTTTCTTTTAAGTGCATCAAAGTCCGACTGGAAATCATTCCAATGGTATTTTCTTCTAGATGCCATAAGCATGAAGTTTTCAATATCAAGTAAGGTTTGTGCTTCGTTCACGAATGTATTTCCTATGTTTGGTGAAAGACATAGGAATCACTGCTCAGTATTTTTTACACATGAACGTAAGCATTGAACTCAATAAAAAAACCTTCATCATTTGGAGTGATGAAGGTTGATTAATAAGATTAAGTATTTAATAAATATAAAATATATATCCTAGCAATTTTAAAAAGGCCCGAGGCAACATCAGAGTTCATGCCTTAAAATTTCTGCTTCTATAGCAAACATTGAAATCCCAACAATTCTTCCTATTTTTATGGAAAGGGATGAAGCGGAAGTTAGGTTCTAATGAAAAGCAATCCTATATAATCCATTATTTGAATTTAGATACTCGTATTGGTTTCATCTGCCGCTTACGTTCTACCTTTACTACTCTCCTTGATCGTTCACTTATATCCGATTTCGCAATAGGTTTTCTTTCATCTTCCTCTCTGGATGTTTTAATAGGCTCACGTACTGATTCAACAACATCACTTAAAATACTCTCATCTACTTTAGAAATATTTTCGCTAAATTCTTCACTATTTTGTTTTAAAGGACCAGAGATAACTCTTTGAATCTCGTTGAAGTCACCTATTGCAGAGCTAGAGTTTACATATCCCTCAGCAACTCTCTTGGAGCTGTCATTATTTTCTACAACCGACGATGCCTGTTTATTAGCCCTTACTCGAGTCTCTCGTCCTTTTTTGTGAAGACTTAACTTCGCTTTTACTTTTTGTTTTTCGCCCCAGAATCAAACTGTCTTTTCTCGGCATAAGTGACAAATCTAGTTCAGCAATTAAAATATGTGGAGCATAGGCATAAAATTTAGCAATGGTCTCAATCATGTATTGCTTGTTTCTTTTTTGATTTGGGTAAATTTCCAAATACTCATCATTCAGTTCACCCGTTAGTTGTATTACTTTCACAGACTTTGCCACAAGGCATACATCACTGAAATCATCAAAAGGATTTACCAGATCATCATTCTTTTTCTGTTTTGAGATGTAGGTCTGAATTTGCTCAGTTTTTTTGACTACATAGTTACTCCAATACTCTGAAATGTCATTTATCAAATCAGCTGAATTCACTTTTAGATTCGTGTCATTTTTGAAAAATAACGTGGCATCAATATAATGTTCATTGCGATATGGCACATAAAGACCAACATGGCCAAGAAGCTTTACTCCTTGAGTATGGCGACGCTTCAAATTATCAACATAATCCCGAAACATTGAATCAAAAACTTTCGCCTTATCCTCGCTTCCTTGTACAAAACCTCCCTCAAATATGAACCTTAATACAATGACATCTTCTTTAAAAACAAGCTCAAGATAATTTTGGATTGATTCTTCTCGCTTTTTAGCCTTTTTAAACTCTACATTTTCTTTTTTTATTAAGTCTTTAAGTACAGATTTCTGATAATTTTTTAGCTCATTTTCCACAGTGGGAAGCGCATCAATTCTTATCACTTCTGGAAAACTTCCATTCATCTCCTTCAAAAAATGATGTACCCGATAGCCAATATTTTTAAATTCAAAACTTTGACTTAAGCTAAACCCCCTCAATAAGTGATTTGCCTTCAAAAAACAGTTCATCATAGTAATAAGGATAAACTGCTGAAAGACTACATTTAGTTTCGAAAACGCTGGTCTAGCATAAAAAGCCTTTCTCTGTTTATCTGAATAGAACAACTCTATTCGTCTTTGATACATTATGCGCGTTAACAACTTCTCAACTCGGATAAAATCATCCAAAAGACTCGTGTAAGCTTTAGGAACCGTTGCTTGTTGATGATATAAAAATTCAATCAAATTAAGTTGATTTATAGCATTAGGTTCTAAGTCATTAATATTGAAATATTTATCAAAATTGGAAACAATTTTTTCATCTATCAAATCATCTAGAAACACCCTAGCCGTATTAAGTTGATCTAATAAGGATTTACGAGTCTTAGGGGGCTTAGGTTGTATGTATATTTTTTCTTGAAAACATCTGAAATCATTAAAAAATACAGAGTATAAATCTACTTGCTCTTTCAGTAGCTCATCACTATCTACATTTAAAAAAAAACTACTGGATAAAAAGTATTTCAGAAACTTATCTCGAAAATTAATTTTCTGTTTTTGGTCAACCAAGTCTCCAACGAAGTGATCTGATGGATAAGTTTTATTGATCATTTTCTCACAATTAGTCACTCTTATTTTTTCAATGCTTCGAGTACCAATATAGCTATGAATCCTTTTAGAATAGTGCTCCACCAACCTCTCTTGAGATTCATAATTTTTAAGTTTGTAAATGACTAAGAATGTTATAGCTACAAAATCGAGACTCAAGACATGTGCATGATTAACAACCAACAATACACCATCATCTTGTGCAAACTCACTATCCATATATCGGCCAAAATCACCTAGAAATTTAGCTGAAAAAATAGATTGATAGTTATGAATCCCATCCTCTAATTGAATGGGCAAACGAACATCAAATACACAAATTCCAAATTTTACTTTCTGTTTTAACAATTGATCGTAACTAGTAAGTAAATTCTCATAAATTCTATTTTGCTCTGCAATTTTTCTATGAAGCCAATCGGACTTTTTAAACTCGTCATTTTCTGTAGTTGAGGCTGACTCTAGAAAAGCACTGTAGCGATCTAAAAAATCAAAAAAAGTTCCAGCATCAAATTTTTCTACGCTCCACATCTTTGAGTCAAAGAAATCTAAATCTTGCAACCCTGCTGGACTTTGTAAAAATTTTTTATAGTTATAAATTCGTGAATCCCAATAATAATGCTTAGCAAAATTTTGAAAGGCATTTGCCATGTCATCAGAAGTATTTAACGCTAGCACTTTATAAAAATTAATAATCTTGATCTTCAGGTCATCATTACCCTGCGCATCTTCATAATCTTTTCGCGTATACGCCGAACGGTCTTCGATTCGTCTAAGAACATGATGTATCTGCTCTAACGCGACAACGGTTTCATTATAAATAGGTTGCTCAGTATATTTTTCACCACCTAAAATTTTTGGTCTCTTATTGGGGAATTTTGCTTTTAGATACGAAAAACACCCATCATAAAATGCATCGGTGTCATCAAGCCATTGCAACTTCATTTTCATCCCCTCAATATTGTCTAGATAATTTTTATTTAAAATTTATTGTTTTATATCTTCTTACTATCTAAAAGGCAATAAAATAAGGTATTTTAGATTTTTAGATACATTTCTATCCCTTAAAAACTTACTTCTTATATAGTTAATATTTTAGTCTTAAATTCTATTTTTTTAACTATTATTTCTTAAAAATTGGATTAGTGCTCGAGTTTAATTCTGTGATGAAAATCTATAAAAATACCCTTTCTACAAGCACTAGCCATATTCAGAAATTAAGTCTAGATATCATTCCCTCAATCAGAAGATAGAAATTTGGCAAAAAAAAGACGTGCTAAGCACGTCTTTTAAGTTTTATTTCCTCACTAAATTATTTTTCAAATCCCATAATTATTTCAACCACTCCTTTACCTTCTCCCCATACCATTCCATGATCTTTACACGCTCATCCCAGTACTGTGCTCGGTTATAAGCAGCACGAATACGGTTCTGTGGTACATGTGCAAGCTGACGTTCAATGGCATCAGAATTAAACAAATTTGACTCATTTAGCACAGTACTAAACAAAGATCTAAACCCATGTGTTGTCATTCTACCTACATAACCAGAACGCTTGATTACGGCCAAAATTGATTCACTGCGCATAGATTCTTTGTTATTTAATCTATGTGGGAATAATAAGTCTTGGTTGTGTGTCAAACGTAGCGCCTGAAGCTCATCAATCATCATATCTGTTAAAGGTACACGATGGGGTAAACCGTTCTTCATACGCTCAGCTGGGATATCCCACTTACGATCCTCTACATCAAACTCATCCCAACGAGCTTGCAGTAACTCACTTACTCGAACACCTGTAAGCATGATCAAAATAATTGCATGATGCGTTTGAGCATCAGCAGGATAGGCTTTAATCCGTCTAAGAAATTCAGGCATTTCACTTTCAGGTAATGACGCTAAATTCTTCACTTTTTTATTCTTAAGCGCATAAACCAAATCACTAGCTGGATTGTCATATCGATAACCGTGGGCTATGGCATATTTCATCACCATACCGCATCGAGATAGCGTACGTTTAGCTACTTCAGTCGAACCTCTAGCTTCAATTTTTTTAATAACCTGCAAAATCTCAGGTGCCTGAATTTGGTTGATTCGTTTATTTGCGAGAGCAATGTAAAGCTCATCTAAAGATGCGCGCACATTACTGATATGCTTTGCTGACCAAGTTTCTCTTTGATTCTCAAACCAATCTTCTGCCACCTCTTTAAAAAATGGCTTGATGTCTTCGTATAAGACTGATTTGGAATGCTTGTATTTCAGCTCAAGGGCAAGCTCTCTTGCTTTCTTTAAACTCATGTCTGGATATAGACCAAGTGATTCTGACTTACGCTCACCATGAACGGTATAGCGTACATTCCAGTATTTTTGCCCTGCAGGTGTCACCAATAATGACAAACCATTTTCATCTGAAAGACGATAACGCTTATCTTGGGGCTGTGCTTTTCTGCATTCAGTATCCGTGAGTTTCATCTGTATATACCCTTTATCTAGACTAAAAATAATTGGGTAAATTTTCCCAATTATTACCCGCAGAAGGCAAAAATTGGGTCACACAGCTTAGGACAGGATCGGACAATACAGCCAATAAAAAAGCCCTTAAACATTGAATTTAAGGGCTTTTTTACATTCAGTCGAACATCTCTGAATTGAATTTTGGTGGAGATGGCGGGAGTTGAACCCGCGTCCGCCAGCACTACGCTCGAGAATACTACATGCTTAGATATCGTCTATTGATTTAGCTCTTTGTGACCCGACGAACAGGGTACAAATCGCGATCCTTTAAGATTTAGTATAAGACCCCAAGGCTTGATCTTATACGGACTTGTGTGCGTTCGCTTCAGTCGGGACCCCTAACCACAAGTATTCAGGGATGCGGACAAGCTGCCCTTAGGCAGCTAGAGCGTAAGTTTCGTCGTTTGCGACTAAAATATGCAAATTTGATTTACGAGAGAAAATGCGCTCTCGACATGCATCTATGAGTTTCATCACCAGCGTCGAAGCCAGAAACATCCCCAAAGTAGCGTCATCATAGCATAACTGCAAAAAATTGCGATGCAATTTCGAAACAATTACACATTGATCTGCGCTTAATTACATAATTGCGCTAATATTTTATTTTTCAAGACCGCAAAAGAAAAATATATGAGCTATTTATTGGCACTCGATCAAGGAACGACTTCAAGTCGTGCGATCATTTTTAACGAACATGGACAAGTTCAAGCTACAGCTCAACGGGAAACCCACATTCAAACTCCACATTCAGGCTGGGTGGAGCAAGATGCTCAGGAAATTTGGAGTACCCAAATTGCCGTCGTACAGCAAGCGCTCGCTTCTGCCCGTATCCTCGCCAAAGACATTAAAGCCATTGGCCTGACCAATCAGCGTGAAACCACTGTGGTTTGGGATAAACGCACAGGTCAACCGCTCGCTCCTGCAATTGTCTGGCAAGACCGCCGTGCAACCGAGTGGTGTGGGCAACTAACTCAACAAAACCTCAATGACCTCATTCACAAAAAGACCGGTTTACGTATCGACCCCTATTTTAGTGCTGGGAAATTGGTCTGGTTATTAGAACACACCCAAGGTCTACGTGAACTCGCAGAGCAAGGTCATGTGGCTTTCGGCACGATTGACAGTTGGTTGGTGTGGAACCTGACACAAGGTGCAGAGCATGTGATTGAAGCAAGCAATGCCTCACGAACCATGCTAATGAACTTGCAGCAACAAGCTTGGGATGAAGAACTCTTAGAATTATTCGATATTCCCCTATCAGTGCTTCCTAAAATCATCAGTTCAGATGAATATATTGCAGATACCGCTACAGGTTTACTTGGCGCAAACATTCCCATTACCGGCATTTTAGGTGATCAGCAATCCGCGCTGTTTGGACAGTCATGCTTTGACGCAGGAACAGCAAAAAATACCTATGGTACAGGCTGTTTCATGCTCTTTAACACCGGCACCGAAGTTCAATATAGCCATAATAAATTACTCTCAACCCTTGCATGGCAAGCTCAAGGTCAAACCCATTATGCACTAGAAGGTAGTGTGTTTATGGCTGGCGCAATCGTGCAATGGCTAAGAGATGGTTTAGGGATTATTCAAAAAAGCAGTGATGTTGAAAAACTCGCGTGCCAAGTGGAGCATACCGATGGCGTGGTTTTGGTTCCTGCCTTTACTGGGCTAGGCGCTCCGCATTGGGACAGTGATGCCCGTGCCCTCCTCTGTGGAATGTCACGTGGTACCAATAAATCCCACATTGCACGTGCCGCTCTAGAGGCCATTGCCTTTCAAGTGTCGGATGTATTGACCGCCATGCAGTCAGACCTGTCTAGTCCACTTAAAGAACTCAGTGTCGATGGCGGTGCCAGTAGCAATGATATGCTGATGCAATTTCAGGCCGATATTTTAAATGTGCCTGTACTGCGTCCTAAACTTTTAGAATCAACTGCATGGGGCGCTGCCGCAATGGCCGGACTCAAAGCGGGTGTGTTTTCAAATCTTGATGAAATTGCTGCATCATGGCAATTAGAACGTGCTTTTGAACCAAAAATGAATGCTGATCAACGTGAATTTCATTTGGCTCAGTGGCAATCTGCACTTAAACGGGCGCGCTCGGATCTTTAATTTTTTCCAATCAACGCCGTATGCAATAAAAAACCGCTCATTCGAGCGGTTTTTTATACTTGATGATATTTAATGTGCATGACCACCACCCACACCTGCTTTAGGCCGCGGACAGAGCCAAATGATCAGTGCAGCGAATATAAAGACACCCGCCAAGACTAAAAACACATGATTGGCTGAAAGCGTTAAGGCTTCTTTATCCACCAAACTGGAGATATATCCCAAAGCAGCTTCTGAACTCATTCCATGATTCACCAAGGTGTTTTGTACCTCAGTAACATGTAAATTACTGACCATTTCACTGCGTGCGACTTTGGTGTGATCATCCCAAATGGTTACTGCAATCGAGGCTCCAATTGCCCCTGCCATGGTTCTTAAGAAGTTCATCAAACCTGCTGCAGATGCCATGTCTTGTGGCAGTACCGATGCCAAGGCCATATTGGACAAAGGAATAAAGAAAAATGGCACGGCAAAACCTTGTAATATTTGCGGTAAAGCCAAAGCCATAAAGTCCGCATCCGTGGTCCAAAAGGCGCGCATAAGGGTGACTCCGCCCAAAATACTTAAACCAAAACTCGACAAAGCACGTTGATCGTATTTGGTTGCAAGCTTCGCAACAATTGGCGACATGGTCAGACTACCGACGCCCATCGTTGCCGTGAGATAACCTGCCCACGTTGCGGTATAGCCCAAGTTGATCTGTAACCACTGCGGAATCAGGACAATACTGCCAAAAAAGGCACCAAAACCAAAGGCCAAAGCCAAGACCGAAATGGTAAAACTTCTGTACTTAAACAGCAGTATATTCACCACAGGATGCCGTTCAGTCAGCTCCCAAATCGTAAAAACGATCAACCCGACAAATGCCGTCAGTGCCAGCACCACGATAAATGGATTATTAAACCAATCTCGCTCATGGCCCAAGTCCAACATCAATTGCAAGGCACCGATCCACAACACCAACAGCAGTAAACCACCGCGGTCAATTTTCAATTTCTGTGTAGGTGTTTCAGCCGTTTTCAGTAAGCGCATCGCTGCGATAGCACAACCGATCCCGACAGGAATATTGATAAAGAAAATCCAATGCCAAGATAAATTATCACTGATCGTACCACCCAAAATTGGACCTAAAATGGGGCCAACCACAGTGGTCATTGCCCACATCCCCATGGCTTGCGATTGCTTTTCAGGAGGGAAAATGCGCATTAACAACGTTTGGCTCAGTGGCATAATTGGGCCACCAAACAAACCTTGCCCAATTCGGCAAAACACCAACATTTCCAAACTGGTCGATAAACCACACATTATCGAAAATACCGTAAAGCCAAACAGGCTGATCACAAAAACCCGTACAGAACCAAAGCGTCCAGCGAGCCAACCGGTTAATGGCACACAAATCGCTTCTGCCACGGCATAAGAGGTAATGACCCATGTCCCTTGGGATGCTGACACTGCAAGGCTACCGGTAATATGCGGCACTGAAACATTGGCAATGGTCATATCGAGCACAACCATAAAGTTCGCCAATGCCAAGACCAAGGCAGCGAGAATCAGACGACCACCTTTCAGGTCAGTCATTTGCATTTGCTGATTCATAGGCAATTACTTCGATTTCAAGTCAATCGTCGCTTCCATAGACAGCCCCACACGTAGTGGGTGTTCTGCCAACTCTTTTGGATCTAAACGTATCCTCACAGGTAAACGCTGAACCACTTTAATCCAGTTTCCTGTGGCATTTTGTGCTGGAATCAAGGTAAATGCTGAACCTGTGCCACCAGAAAAACCAGTGACTATGCCATTAAATTTAACTTTGTCACCATACAGATCAGACGTCAGTTCAACTTTTTGACCCGCTTGCACCCCTGCCAATTGGCTTTCTTTAAAGTTGGCATCGACATATAACTGAGAGACAGGCACCACCATCATTAATGACGTTCCCGGTGCAATGCGTTGCCCAACTTGAATATTGCGACGTGTCACTACACCATCAAAGGGTGCTTTAATTTGTGTACGTTCTAAGTCCAACTGAGCTTGTTGTAGACGTGCTTGTGCAATTAAAACATCTGGGGTTGAATTTTCATTGCTGTCTTGAATTAATGCATCATTTGCAGCTTTATTACTTTGTGCCGCTTTTTGACTAGATTTGGCTTGAGCGAGTCCTGCTTGTGCCACATCAAAACTGGCTTTAGCGGTATTCACAGCACTCTGCGCTGTGCTTAATTCTTCTTTAGAAATCGCACCTGAAGCAGCCAATTGTTGACGACGTTGTAATTCATCTTGTGCTTTATTCAGATCGGCTTGTGCCTTGGCGACTTGTGCGCTTGCACTATGAATTGCATCATCACTGACAAAGATTTGTGAGTTTAAAGAACTACTATTCGCCGCAGTTTGTTTGTATTGGCGTTTTGCTTTAAGTAATTCAGCCTGAGCTTGAGCTAAGGCAATTTCAGCATCACGAGCCTCAATACGAACAAGCACATCGCCTTTTTTCACTTGCTGCGTATCACTCACCAAAACATCTGCCACTTGCCCCGTGACCATCGAGGTAATCGACGCTGTTTCTGCACCGACATAGGCATTATCGGTACTGACGGAATGATTTAGAAATATTGACCAAATCAAATACATCACCAAAGCAATCACGATCAATACAGCCACTATACCAAGGCCTTTTTTTCTGCGTGCTTTTAATTCCTGATCGGTGGGCTGCTTTGTAGATGGGGTTTCTGGCAGGTTACTAACGGTATCTGTCATAGATTTGTCCTAAATCTAGCAGACTTGGTCATGGCATCATGAGCTTTGCAAAGCATGTCAACTTTGCTGTCAGATAATGGTGTCGTGAGAAAGTCTATCTTCTTCAATTTTCCGGCATTTTAAAGCTAAAAAATCATATCCTGAGAATAGAAAATGTAACTCGTCAGTCTTTTTTTCGTCGGCAACAGGATAAAATCATGCCCTGCTGCCAATACTGGACTTTATTTTTTCATTATTTTGAATGTGTTAACTTAAGAATGGCTTAATAGGCATACGATGCAATCGCTGTTGCAATCGCTTTACCTTCATCATTGACCATGGTCATACGCATGGTGCAGCCCTTACGACCTAAACGTAAGGTTTCAGCTCGTGCAACGAAATACTGTCCGCGTCCTGGCGCTAAATAATCCACACGCATATCGACGGTCGCTAAGCGAGATACCTTTTTACTAGTTTCTACTAGATCTTCAGCTGTGGCCTTTTTATACAATTCTGCCATTGCAGAGATACCACCGATACTGTCGAGTAAGGTTGCCGCTACACCACCATGTAAAATTTGGAATGCGACATTTCCAATTAAATTACTGGCCATGTCGACACGTGCTTCGATCTGACCATCAATCACCGTCATTTTCATGGCATTGTGTACAAAAAATGGGGAGCTGTTAAATGCTTGAGCAATGTTATTTAATAAAGTATCGATTTCAATCTTCGAGTTTAGGTCAATATTACCGGTCCAACTCTTATTTACATCTGTCATAGCCTACTCGAATCGCTGTCATTGAATAAAAAAATAATACGGGGTGCGCCAAACCCTCATTATGCGTCTACAATAGTCAAAGTTTAATACTGATCAATGAGATTGTTATGACCTATACGTTCAATCGTCCAGCTTTTCCTGCTACCCGCATGCGTCGCATTCGTAAAAATGACCAGCTTCGTGCCATGGTGCGTGAAACTCAACTGACGACTGATCATCTCATTTATCCAGTATTTGTGTTGCCAGGCCAGCAACAAACTCAAGACATTCCAAGCATGCCAAACGTACAGCGTCTATCTGCTGACTTGTTACTAAGAAAGGCAGAACGTTTACTCGAATTGGGTGTTTCAAAATTAGCTTTGTTCCCAGTTACACCACAGGAAGATAAAAGCTTAACGGCTGAAGCAGCTTGGCATGAAGATGGCTTAGTCCAAAGCACCATCCGCTTATTAAAAAAAGAACTACCAGAAATGGTTCTCATCACTGATGGTGCTCTCGACCCATACACCACACATGGTCAAGACGGTATCATTGATGATACCGGCTATGTACTGAATGATGAAACCGTTGAATGCTTAATTAAACAAGCGCTCAGCCATGCCGAAGCGGGTGCAGATGTGGTTGCACCAAGTGACATGATGGATGGTCGTATCGGTGCAATTCGCCAAGCCCTTGAAGCCAATGGCCATATCTATACCAACATCATGGCTTATTCTGCAAAATATGCGTCTAGCTTTTACGGGCCATTCCGTGATGCGGTAGGTTCTTCAAGCAACCTCAAAGGTGGCAATAAATATAACTATCAAATGGACATCGGTAACCGTGCAGAAGCTTTACATGAAATCGCACTGGATATCCAAGAAGGCGCCGACATGGTGATTGTAAAACCGGGTATGCCGTATTTAGATATCGTCCGTGAAGTCAAAGATAATTTCGGTGTTCCAACATTTGTCTATCAAGTGAGTGGCGAATACGCCATGTTGGCAGGTGCCATTCAAAATGGTTGGCTGTCTGAAAACGTGATTATCGAATCGCTTATGAGCTGCCGCCGTGCAGGTGCAGATGGGATCTGGACTTACTTTGCTGAAGATGCAGCACTCATGTTGAAAGACATGAAATAACCTGCAAAGCCTTCCTGAAATGGTAACGTTCAGGAAGGCTTTTTTATATCTGTAAAATTTAAAAAACAGTCTTGGAAGAAAAACTTCGGCGTTGCTGAAGTTAAGATCAAACTCATACATTCATCGGTTAAAAGAACATGAATATTGCCATTATTGGGGCGGGTATTAGTGGTTTACTCAGCGCATTGGAACTCGTTGAACGCGGTTGTACGGTGACGATTTTCGACCAACAACGCACAGGTTCTGCCGCATCTTGGGCTGGTGGTGGCATCCTCTCCCCGATGTATCCTTGGCGATATCCCAATGAAGTCAATGCGCTCGCACGTTATGGCAAGCAGAGCTACCAAAAATGGAATGAAAAATTAAAACCGATCACTGGGATTGATTTTGAAATTCATGAAACTGGCATGCTGATTTTTGATGAAGATGATTTTGAAATTGGCTTAGATTATGCCCGTTTGCACCAAGACCCAATGCAACAGGCGGAATATTTACAATCCGAGCAAATTGAGCAGATTAATCCTCACATTTCAGCACGCTTTGCACATGGCATTTATTTTTCGCAATTAGCCAACATCCGTAATCCGCGACTTTTGCAGTCATTAACGGCTTATTTACAGCAGCATCCCAAAGTGATCATTCATGAACATTGCCCTATCCGCCAATTAAACCGTTCGGACAATCGTATCCAGTCCATCACCACCGCAGATGGCAAACAACATACAGCTGATCAATTCGTTATTGCCACGGGCGCTTGGTCAGCCGCATGGAGTGAACAACTAGACATTGAGATACCCGTACAACCCGTGCAGGGACAAATGCTTCTCTTTAAAACTCCGCAGAACTGGTTGCCGACCATGTGCATGAATAAAGTCATGTACTTGATTCCACGCCAAGACGGTCATGTGGTTTGCGGCTCAAGTATGCGCCAATGTGGCTTTGATACTCAGACAACAAATACAACCTTGCAGCATATTCAAAAATCCTGCTTTGACATGGTGCCAGAGCTTGCCAACTTTCCGATTGTGAAATCTTGGGCTGGCCTGCGTCCATCTTCCCCTGAAGGGATTCCGTATATTGGGCAGATGCCAAATTTCGACAATCTATGGGCAAATTTTGGGCATTTTAGAAATGGTTTATGCATGGGACCTGCTTCAGCTCAGCTATTGGCTGAACTGATGACTGGGCAAACGCCTTCATTCAATGCAGACCACTATAGTCCGACTCGCCTGTTTCAAGATGCATTGTTAAGCGTCGAATAATGCTCAATAGGTCAATTTCAACTAAGCCAATAAATCCTGCAAGGCTTCTTTTAACGTCGGAAATTTAAACTCAAAGCCTTGCTGTAATAATGCGGCTGGCTGAACCAATTGACCATTTAAAATTAATTGCGATTGCTCACCCAATAAAATTTTAAAGATAGTTGCAGGCACATTGAGCCACGGCTTTTTCGCTAATTGACGTGCTGCAATCTGCGCAAACTGAGCCTGCGTCGTTTTTTCCGGCGCAACTAAATTAAAAATATGCGGATCGATTGGCGTGGGTTCAAGCAACCCATATTTTTTCTCTGCTTGTTTCATTAAAAACAGCATACTTCGGATCACATCTTGTATATGTATCCACACAAAAGGCTGCCGACCGGAACCTATTTTGTTGACCAAATTGAGCTGAATCGGTCGCAGCATTTGCGGTAAGATTCCGCCACCTTCAGCCAAGACCACACCTAGTCGTGTGATAATGGTATTTTGTTCAGGAAATTGGCGTGTGACTTGCTCCCAACTTTGGCATAGCTCTGACATAAAAATGGCTTGTGGTGCAGCATTTTCATCGCACACTTTTGTCCATTGTTCTTCAATATCAATACCATAATAACCAACAGCCGAACCTGAAATAATGCATTTCGGAAAAATTTTACGTTTACGTAAATATTGATACAGCGCTTCTGTGGTTTTGACCCGACTTTCTAACAATTGCTGTTTACGCGTCTCTGTCCAGCGACCTTTGCCGATACTTTCACCTGCAAGATTAATCACATAATCAATTCTGTCATGAGGAATTTGATCGAGCTGCTGTACCCAAGTTAAATGTGGTGATTTAGAAATACGCCCAGCCTTACGACTGAGCCCAATCACTTTATAATCCGCAGCTAAAAGTGCCTTGATGAGATGTGTGCCAATAAAACCGCTGCCACCCGTCAGCAGTACTGTGGGCTGATGCATAATTTGTTCTTATCTATATGAAATAATACTGTTATCTATAGAACAAGATCACCAGATGATCAAGCTTTATGCGCCAAACTTTTGAGAAGCCATCCGCTGTGCTTGCGGACCATAAAACCAATAGGTGATTAAATACAAAGGGATAGCCATCAGTAATAACATGATCACCATTAAACTCATAAACTGAGGATGTTGAACATAGAGCATTAAATTTTGCCAAATTTCAGGATCTTTTCTTGAAAAAATTGCGATACCCAAAAGTACAAAAGCTAAATTATATAACCAAAAAATCAGGCTAAAACCTAAGGTAAATTTTTTACGCTCTGCCTGTGTCGGTGCTCTCTGATTTTTATTTAAAAACCGAAATAACACCACGATCATGGCAATCAGGTAGGGTACGACCGTTAAAATACCACCTACACCCTGTGGCAATAATGCAGCGATCACACCGCAAATACAGGTCATGATTAAACAAATGAAAAAAAACAATAAAAAATAACGTGTTAAAGACACCATGACCCTAACCCAAGAAGAAGTTGACACCTAGTATAAAAAAAAATGCATTTTTTTTCATTTTCATGTCAACCAATCTGTAATCAGCTACGTTATATAGGGTACAAGGTCTGTAGCAACCGATGATTTGGACGGCATCCACAATGTTTCGGTGACCTTTTTAAAAGCAATAAGTTTCATTTTGAATTTAAGTATGAACAGCAGCCATCACTTAAATTTGAAATCGATTTTTTGACCGACGATTTCATCATCACTCGAATCGTCGGTCTTTTATTTTGTGCCTCATGCATTTAGCATCGAATTTTATTCTTATATTCTACACCCCAAAAAAATCAGCCGATAAAATATCGACTGACTGAAAATTTTATGCAAGTTTAAAATAAGTCACAACTGCAAATCTATGTTATGCAGCACAGTAGCGATTACGCCCCTGTCTTTTGGCTACATAGAGGTTTTTATCAACTTGATCCAGAAATTGCATTGGATTATCCAGATCTGAAGGAATAATGGTTTTTACCCCCATGCTGAGTGTGACGAGTTCCGACACTGCAGAGGCTTTATGCGGTAATCGTGCAGCACGCACGGCATCCATAATTCTATCGGCCATCACTGCTGCTGCGGCTTCATTGGTCTCTGGTAAAATCCAAGCAAATTCCTCGCCACCAAAACGCGCAACTAAATCACGAGGTCGTGTACAACAAGATTCCAAACTTTTAGCAATTTGACGCAGACAGGTATCCCCAATCACATGACCATTCAAGTCATTGTATTGTTTAAAATAATCTAAATCGATCAAAATTAAACTCAGCGACTTTTGCGTGCGGATTGCGTTTAACCATTCACGCTGGTAAAAGTCATCAAACAAACGTCGATTTGCAATACCAGTTAAGCCATCTTTATATGAATATTCTTCGAGCTGACGTTGCAATTTTTGTAGTTGTTCCTCTTGTTTTTTCCGCTCGGAAATATCAAACATAAAGCCGACAAGACAATCTACATCACCATTTGGTTTACGCACGACATGAACAACATCACGTATCCAAAGATATGAACCATCTTCTTTAAGTGCACGATAATCTGCTTCATGATCTATACCAGCCATCGACTGTGAAACACAATAATTCAGTACATAATTACGGTCTTCCTCGTGCATACGTGATGCCCAATCATCTACCGTTTTCCAACTACTTTGTTTCCAACCGAGTAACTTTTCAATTTGCGGTCCAATATAACTAAATGTTTTACTGTCCCAATCAATACACCAAGGAATGGCTAATGTAGACTCTAATAAAGTCTTATACACCATACTATTTGCAAGTTTTTCTTCATCAAAAGGATTATTTGGCATGTTGCATCTCCTGCTACCCCAAATGCAGGCAATATACCCGCTGTACAATAATTCACCTATATACAGGATTAGAACAACATTTTATATTCCTAGTTCTTGGTATTTTTTAACCTAATTTCAGATCTCTACTATTTGAAATGTGTAATCCATCAAAGAAAATATAACAACAATGAACCAGCTCTACTATTTTGAAATTAAAAGTTCCGATCCAAAGCGTGAAGTGGCCTTTTATTCTGCAGTTTTCGGTTGGACATTTACCCCAGTTGAAGGGCTACCAATTCAGTACTTCCGTATTGAAACTCAAGGTATTCATGGTGGCTTGTTAGAACGCCCTGCTCAGACGCCACCGACGCACTGCGGCACCAATGCATTTACCTGTAGTTTTGAAGTTGAAGATTTCGACCAAATCACTAAGAAAATTTTGGCGCAAGGTGGTCAAATTGCCATGGAAAAATTTGCGATCCCCGGTCAATGTTGGCAAGGCTATTTCTTAGACCCAGACCACAATACCTTTGGCCTTGTGCAAGTCGATCCAAATGCACAGTAAACACTTGGTTTTTGATTGGGGAGCTTCTACTTGTCGAGAACGACTTAGTTTGACGTATGAATGATTAATCGCCCTCGAAAACGTGACCATCTGTGATACTTTAGAGCCCAATCAATTTTTTTGATTTTTGGGGCTTGCATGACTGTTCGTTTTTTTCATACTTCTGATTGGCATTTAGGACAATTTTTCTATAACCACTCACGTGACTACGAACATGAACAGTTTCTCAATTGGCTGCTTGAACAAATAGCACAAAAACAGCCACATGCCCTGCTCATTGCAGGCGATGTTTTTGATGTGATCAACCCCGCTTCCAGAGCGCAAAAACAGCTCTATCAATTTTTAGCCGATGCGCATGTGCGTGCCCCGCACATGCAAACCCTGATGATCGCAGGCAATCATGACTCAGGTTACCGTATTGAACAAGTTGAGCCATTATTAGAAAAATACCATGCCAAAGCTGTTGGCGTGGTCCATAAAAATACTGAAGGTCAGCTCGATTTAGACCGATTACTCGTGCCTATTTATGATGAACACAAAAATATTGTGGCATGGTGTCTAACCTTACCTTTTTTACGGGCTGCCGAGATCACCGGATTCAATGATCAAACCACCAATAGCCAAAACGCTATTACCTATGTGCATCAGCAATTAATTGCGGAAGCCAAAGCACGTAAAACTTCAGATCAAGCCTTAATTTTAATGTCACATGCCCACATGCAAGGCGGTGAAACGTCGGACTCAGAGCGCCCGATTATTATTGGCAATGAAGAAGCGCTTTCGACTGCCCTATTTGATGATGTAATTGACTATGTCGCACTTGGGCATTTGCATAAACCGCAAAAAGTCGCACAGACCCATATCCGTTATAGCGGCTCACCGATTCCCCTGTCATTTAGTGAAATTAATTATAAGCACCAAGTGCTTGAGATCAGTATTGATCCAACTCAAACAGATGAATCACGCTTTCAAATGGGGTCCTTAGCAATTCCGCGCAGTGTGCAATTGCATCGCATCAAAGGCACAATTCCAGAAGTTTTGGCACAATTATCTGCTTTGGCGAGCGGTGAAATTGAAGATATTGATCAGCGTGAATATGTCGAAATTGAATACCATACCGACACCCCGCCTGCACCTAATTTAAGACAGCAGTTTGAAGAGGCTTTAGCGCCAAACCGTTATCGTCTCGTACGGATTAGTCGTCGTTATTTAAATACAGATGTAAATGATTCGAAGCAAGCTGCAATTAACCTTGATCCGCCTACACCAGAACAACTATTTCAAAATCTTTGGGAAAAACAAGGGTACGGTGCTGATGATACCGTAATGAAAGATTTTTTAAGTTTGGTGGATGAAGCACAAAAATCACTTGAAGATGATGCGAACGCTTAAGGAATTGCCATGAAAATTTTATCTATACGTATTAAAAACTTGGCATCTTTAGCGGGTGAACATTTTATTGATTTTGAATCTGAGCCTTTAGCCAGTGCAGGCTTAGTAGCAATTATTGGCAAAACTGGTGCAGGTAAATCAACCATTTTAGATGCCATGTGTTTGGCGCTGTTTAATCGTGTGCCACGTTTAAAAGACAGCGATGGTAAACTGATCGATATCGATGGTTCAGAGTTGCCAACCAACTCACCGCAAACCGTATTACGCCGTGGCACAGGTCAAGGCTTTGCCGAGCTCAGCTTTGTTGCCCAAGACCAAAAAGTCTATTCAGCGCGTTGGGAAATTAAACGTGCCCGTGAAAACCCAAATGGCAAATTGCAAAGCGTACAGCGTTCACTGAAATGCTTAACGGATGGCAGTGTCGTTGCAGATAAAACTAAAGCGGTTGAGAGCCAAATTTTACGCATTACTCAACTCAGTTTTGAGCAATTTACTCGTGCTGTTTTACTGGCTCAGTCAGAAGTGACCGCTTTTTTAAAAGCGCGTGATAATGAACGTGGCGAGCTATTGGAATATCTGACCAATTCCAGTATTTTCGGAAAAATTGGTCAATTGGCCTTTGAAAAAACTAAACAAATTGCCAATCAGCGTAAAGAGCTGGAAAATGTTTTAGGACATATTGAAATATTGTCTGATGAAGATCTAATAACAACCACGAATCAATTCAATACGGTTTCTACAGAATATAAAAAGCTGGAAATAGAAAAATCAGCGTTCGAAAAAAATCAACAGTGGTATGAACAAAAGCAAAAATACGAAACTGATGTGCAAGCACGTCAGCAACAACTACAAAATCAGCAACAACAACTTGATGCACTTGCGCCTGAAAAGCTACAACTGCAACAACTTGAACGCTTTTCATCTATACGCCCAAGTGTAATTCAACAAAAAAATATCAAGCTTGAAATTGCACAATTACAGCCGCAATTGACACATGCACAACAGCATTTTTCAGAGATTGAACAACAATTCAATGCTGAAAAAACCATCTTTGAAAAAATAGATACAGAACAAAAACAACAGCATCAATTTGAGATTCAACATCAAGACAAAATTAAACTGGTGCGTGACCGGATTGCTGAACGTCTTGTATTGGTAGATCAATTACGCAAAGCGCAAGGTGATTTTAAAGAGATTGAAAACCAACTTGTTCCGCATATCAACAATGAAAAACAGATGAAGGAACAGCTTGAGCAACTGCAAACCAATATTGCTCAACACACGGCACAGCTAGAAAGTTCAAATCACTTTGCCTCACTCGATGATGCACTTTCAGCGCATATCACACAGACTCAACGATTTATTCAAAGTTATGCACAATTTGAAAAAAATTATGGCAATGTGCAACAAGCCAATACACAATTACAGACACAACAAAAACAACTTGAAAAATTAACGCAAACATTTGGGCAAGAAGATGCGCTCAATCAGAAAATTTCATCACTACGTTACGAACGTGACCAGCTTTTACAAAAATTAAATCAGCTCAATGTTGTTCAGCAACAATGGCAAAGCTTCCAAAATATTGATGCTGAAAACACCAATCTCATGACGGTGAAACGTACACTAGCTCAGCAAATTAAACAAAGTCATACGCAGCTAAAAACGGCCGAACTTACCTATCAAACGCAGAAAAATGAGCGTGAAAAACTGCAACACATGTTGCAACAACAGCGCTTACTGAATACGGAAAATATTGAAAAATTGCGTGCAGATTTGGTCGATGGCGAAGCGTGTTTAGTCTGTGGAAGTACCCATCATCCTTATTCAGAAAAAGAAGCTTTTTCTGATGAATTACTGAAACTACAAACGCAACAAGAACAACAAGCACTTGCATTGGAAAAAGTGGCTTTCGAAGCTTGGCAAAAATTACAAACCACCTCCACTCAGCAAACCGCGTTAATGGATGCCAATGCGCAACAGCTAGCGACCTTAAAAATACAACTTGATCAGGCAAAAAATGCGCTTCAACAACAATTAAATATTCTAAATATTTCTTTTGATTTTTCACATCAGCATGAAGCCTTGGCGCAACTGATTCAGACAAGAATCAATGAATCACAACAAGCGCAAAAACAAACTGAAGATGCCTTAATTTCACATGAAAATGCTCAAAAACAAAGTCATGCACTCATAACTTCAATTCAACAAACCACACAGCACTTATCCAGTGTGCAACAAGCTGAAATCAATATTCAGCATATTCTCATTGTGTTGAATGACGTAGAAAAAAAATTATGGGAACAGTCGACTTTAAGCGCGGCTAAACAGATTTATCACACACTACAACAACGTCAAAATTACTTAAAGCAACGCCACGAGTTAAATACTCAATATAATCAAACTTCACAACAGCTTGAGCACTATCAGCAACAAATTAAATTTAGTCAGGAAAAAATTCAAACGGCTCAAAATCTAATTGAAAATTTAACAATTGAGGGCAAAAAAAATAGTGATATTGCGATTCAAACTATTTTTGAGATGACCCAAACACAAGTTGAAAAACCACATGATTGGTTAAATGATTTTGACCAAAACAGACAACTGTTACAGACGAGATTCAATCAGGCTCGTCAAACATTCGATCAAGTACGTCAAGCCTTTGAAACCAGTCAAAGTCGCTTAAAAGAATACCTCACCCAGCAAACACAATTAGTCACTCAAATGAGGCATGTTGAAAATACGCTTCAACAATGGATGAGCCAAAATTCAGAATTTAGTGAAACGCTGTTAGCGCAACTTAGTGCAATTTCATATGAACAAGAACAGCAGCTTAAACAGCGTGTTTTAAATGCAGAACGTGCCTATTCAGATGCTCAAGCAGGTATTCAGGCTATTCAAGAAACGTTGAAACAGCATTTAAAAACACAGCCTGAAATACAAATTTTACAAATCGAGCGTGTCATTGCACTAAATCTTAAAGCCCTTGCAGAACAGCAAGAACTTAGAGATCAACTTAAAAGTAAGTTAGATGTTCATTTTTCTAACCTCAGCAAACAAAAACAATTTGCCGATCAGATTCAACAGATCCAATCTGAAGAACATCGTTGGAATAAAATTTCGAGCTTAATGGGCGATGCAACGGGCAAGAAGTTCCGTGATTTGGCGCAGCAATATAACCTTGATATTTTAATCGAGTATGCTAACCAGCAATTGGCGATACTTTCACAGCGCTATACCTTAAAGCGCCTTGAAAATTCCTTAAGTCTAGCCATTATCGATCATGACATGGATGGCGAAACTCGCTCTGTCTCTTCGCTTTCAGGTGGTGAGTCGTTCTTAACAGCACTCGCTTTATCCTTAGCCATTGCAAGCATGGCATCAGGAACAACGAAAATCGAAAGCCTATTTATTGACGAAGGATTTGGCACGCTAGATGCCTCAAGTCTACACATGGTCATGAATGCTCTAGATCAGTTGCAAAACCAAGGCCGTAAAGTAGTATTGATCTCGCATATTCAAGAAATGCACGAACGAATCCCTGTGCAAATTCAAGTCAATCCTGTCGGAGCAGGTGCAAGCACCATCCAAATCGTATCTTAAAAAAAGCCTGCTTAAAGCAGGCTTTATAATTTTTGATTCTCTAGATCATTACGTCCCGAGTGGACGTAGCGTTAAAATCTGTTCACTACGCCCAAATGGGCCATGGACATCATGCAATACAGAACTACTCAAACCAACACCATCCGCTCCATACTGCTGCACGGTTTCCAGACCTAACCACTGTCCCTGTGGTAAACGGTGCAAATGGATTTGTAGATCCAGATTTGGAAAGCCCCAGCCAAATGGCCAATCCTGACGCGGAACAATACCATTGGCGGTATCAACCATGCCCATTAAACGGACAAAATCAGCAGTCGGCTCACCTTCAACCATGTCATGCTGTGTTCTCAGCCACACAATGCCTTGACCTGCACGGCGCCGATGGCTTCTTGCTTCAATCGACTGAATATATCCCCCCGGCCACTGACGGATACCGTCCCAAATCGGCGCAGTTTCTGGCCCAGTCACATCAGCATCCTCCAAACCTTTCACGGACTGGCTATTTTGCGTCATCATGCGCCAAGTGCGTGCCACAATGCAGGTTTTGCCCTGAGCCCGCATTTCAGATTCAATCAGTTCAATGGTTTTTCCCGGACGAATCACTTGCGTGATTATTTCAAACTCGCCAGCAGGAATTAAGCCCAAAATATCGAGGCTAATGCGCCCGATACGCATATCATGACGTGGTGAAAAACGGTCTAATTCAGCACAAATAATGCCTGTAGCTGGTGCCATGTGTTGCTCATGTGCATTCCATGCACCTTGTGCTAAATTGGTCGAATGGTAATGTGCCGTGACACAGCCTTGCGCATCTACGTCGCGTTGAATCAACTGATAATATGCCGTCATGAACTTCCCTATTTGTCCAAGTGTGAATTACTTCAATATCAAAAACATCCTGATTATTTTGTACTCAACTTTAATGGAAAGTTCAAATTAAAAGGCTCACTTTGAACCCATAGGTTTCATCTATTGTGAAAATTTATCTGCTGTGCTTACACTTTATAAGCCTAGTTTTTGAAAGCAGGCTGAATCTTCTGTCCTATTTTGAATAATCACGTGCGCCAAACAATGCTGTCCCCACGCGAACCATCGTTGAACCCGCAGCAATCGCATCAGTCATATCGCCTGACATCCCCATACTTAATGTATCCCAATCTTCAGGTTTCGCATGCTGTGCTTTGACGTGTTCAAAGAGCATTTTGGCATCAGCAAACGCTTGCGGATTGTTTGGAGCAGGAATCACCATCAGTCCACGTAAGCGTAAATTCGGTAGCGTAGAAATCTGTGCGACCAAACCTGCTACTTCATTCGGCTGACAGCCATCCTTCGTATCTTGCGCATCAATATTGACTTGTAGGCAAATATTCAAAGGTGCTTGCGTCGCTTCTCGCTGGCTTGATAAACGCTCCGCAATAATCAAACGGTCTACCCCATGCACCCAAGCAAAGTTTGAAGCCAAATGTTTGGTTTTATTGCGCTGTACATGACCAATGAAATGCCAATCAATCTCTAAATCTGCCAAAGCCTCAATTTTTTCAAGCGCTTCTTGCAGATAATTTTCACCAAATGAGCGTTGCCCCGTTGCATACATTTCTCTTAGCATTTCAGCAGGATGCGTCTTAGATACAGCCAACAATTCAACCGATTGCTGTGGTCGACCCGCAAGTTGGCAAGCCTGCTCAATTTGCTGCAAGACTTGATTTCGTGCTTCTTGAAGTTTATTCATTGACTGGGTTCTCATTTCATTCATCTTTTTTTGCATTGCCCTGCAACTAAGTGTTGGTTAAGCTGTGGGAAAGCCTTATTATTCTATCAAAATAATTAAGATTTAATTTTTATCTCGGGGATTTTATGGACATTACAGAACTATTGGCCTTTGCTGCCAAAAATAACGCTTCGGATTTACATTTATCTTCTGGTATGCCACCAATGATTCGTGTGGATGGTGAAGTTCGTCGTATCAACCTTCCTGCTCTTGAACATAAAGAAGTGCACAAATTGGTTTACGACATCATGAACGATAAACAGCGTCGTGATTACGAAGAAAAATTAGAAACTGACTTTTCATTTGAAGTACCTGGTGTGGCTCGTTTCCGTGTGAACGCATTTAACCAAAACCGTGGTGCTGGTGCCGTATTCCGTACCATTCCTTCAAAAGTACTAACCATTGAAGATCTTGGCATGGGCCAAATCTTCAAAGATATTTGTGAATATCCACGTGGCATCGTATTGGTGACCGGTCCAACAGGTTCGGGTAAATCAACCACGCTTGCTGCGATGGTTGATTACATCAACGACAACCGTTATGACCATATTTTAACGGTCGAAGACCCGATCGAATTTGTACACGAATCAAAAAAATGCTTGGTCAACCAACGTGAAGTACACCGTGATACGCACGGCTTTAACGAAGCACTTCGTTCCGCACTGCGTGAAGACCCGGATATTATCTTAGTCGGTGAGATGCGTGACCTTGAAACCATTCGTTTGGCGCTGACAGCTGCTGAAACCGGTCACTTGGTCTTCGGTACACTCCATACAACCTCTGCCGCAAAAACCATTGATCGTGTGATTGACGTATTCCCTGCTGAAGAAAAAGACATGGTTCGTGCCATGTTATCTGAATCACTTCAAGCCGTAATTTCACAAACCCTACTCAAGAAAAATGGTGGCGGTCGTGTGGCTGCGCATGAAATCATGATCGGTATTCCTGCGATCCGTAACTTGATTCGTGAAAACAAAGTCGCGCAAATGTATTCTGCGATTCAAACGGGTGCCAACTACGGTATGACCACACTCGATCAAAGCTTAAAAAACCTTGTCGCAAAAGGCATTATTAGTACGCAAACTGCACGGACTGCAGCAAAACAACCCGAATCTTTCTTGTAATTTTTTTATTTTTCTGGGGCGATCGTTATGGATTTTAACGGCTTACTTGATTATATGGTGGAGAAAAAAGCATCGGATTTGTTTATTACAGCCGATGTTGAACCCTCGATTAAGATCAATGGGCAAATTTTGCCAATTGGCTCGACTAAGTTACCGGGCCCGACTGTCGGTCAAATCTTACATTCGATTATGTCTGACAAACAGCGTAAGGAATTTGCCGATACGCGCGAATGTAACTTTGCCATTAGTAATACCAGTAAATCTGCTCGTTTTCGTGTCAGCGCCTTTCAACAACGTGACCAGCCAGGTATGGTTCTGCGTCGTATCGAAACCGTTATTCCAACGATGGATGAGTTGAAATTACCGCCGATTTTAAAAGAATTAGCGATGACCAAGCGTGGCATTATCATTTTCGTAGGTGCAACGGGTACAGGTAAATCAACCTCTTTGGCATCTTTGATTGGCTATCGTAATGAAAATAGCAAAGGTCATATCATTACAATTGAAGACCCGATTGAATTTGTACACCAACACCGAGGCTGTATCATTACCCAACGTGAAGTGGGTATTGATACCGACTCTTTCGAAGTTGCCTTAAAAAATACGCTACGTCAGGCACCTGACGTGATTCTGATTGGTGAGATTCGTTCACGAGAAACTATGGACTATGCGATTGCCTTTGCTGAAACCGGTCACTTGGTTTTTGCAACACTGCATGCCAACAACGCCAACCAGGCCATCGATCGTATCATTCACTTCTTTGAAGCAGATCGTCATAGTCAGCTATTCATGGACTTGTCTTTGAACTTAAAAGCAATGGTTGCGCAGCAGTTGATTCCAACCATTGATGGTAATTCACGTCGTGCTGCCATTGAGATTTTGATCAACTCACCTTTAATTTCAGACTTAATCCGTAAGGGTGAAGTGCATGAAATTAAAGACCTGATGAAGCGTTCTCGTGAACTAGGTATGCAAACCTTTGACCAAGCCTTATATGACCTTTATAAAGCCAAGCAAATTAGCTACAAAGATGCGCTCAAACATGCCGACTCACCGAACGACCTGCGTCTACAAATTAAATTGTCTGAAGAAGGCGGTGAGCATTTACTGCGTGCAAATTCAAATATTACCTTTGATGGTCAACATTAATTTTGCTTAAACGCTTTCGGAAATAAAAAACAGACTTCACATGAAGTCTGTTTTTTATTCATTCTCATCCGCATCGGATTATTTTTTACGATATGCTTCTTGGCATTCAGGCGCATCACAATAGCCATAAAGATTTAATGAGTGACCTGTAAGTTGGAAACCAAATTTTTCTGCCACTTGATGTTGCTCATGCTCAATCACATCATTAGTAAATTCCACCACTTTATTGCAGTTTTGACACACAATATGGTCATGGTGATCTTCTTGCATAATCTCAAAAACAGAATGATTGTTTTCAAAATGATGGCGTTGAATAATACCTGCAGCTTCAAACTGTGTTAACACGCGATACACAGTTGCTAAACCCACATCTTCACCCTGTTCAAGTAAAGTCTTATAAATATCTTCTGCGCTTAAGTGATGTTGTCTTGAATTTTCAAGCAATTCCAATATTTTAATTCGTGGAAGTGTAACTTTAAGTCCAGCTTTACGTAAATCTTGATTTGAAATAGGCATGAAAAAAGGTCTCTCAACAAAATTAAAGTTGGAATATGCAACAAAGTTTAGATGCAGTATGATCTATCCTTGGATCAAATGCATCATAATTAATTTGGGATAGTTTAGCAAAATGCAAAAAATCATGCTGACGTTATTTGTCACTTCATTGCTCGTAGGCTGTTCAACCTTGGGCGTTTATAAAGTTGATATTCCACAAGGTACACCTTTAACTCAAGCACAAGCGGCTAAAATTCAAGTGGGAATGAGCCACCAACAAGTTCGCTTTTTGCTAGGTAGTCCAACTGTTGCCGATCCAATGAATCCGTTACGTTGGGACTACATTTATAAGTATACCCCAGGAACATATGCTAAAAAAGCCAAGATTCCTGCTGCACATGGTCAACACTTAAAAATCTTCTTTGACCAAAACGGTATCGTTCAAAAAATTGAAGGCTTAGAAACCATTCCAGAGTCTCAACCTGGCTTACCAGGTTCTAAAGAAGCGATTTTAACTGCGCCACCACTATAGTCGCTTTCAGATAAAAATAAACCCCTAAATTTAGGGGTTTTTTTTATAAGTACAATTGTTTGAAACGATTGCCTCGACAATAACGACCAACGGGATTTTTCTTGGCGCGATTACGACGAATATCTTTCGGATTAATGGTTAATGCACGATAGATTTCGACACGATCACCTGCTTCAAGTAACTGAGATGAATCGCTTACACGCGCCCCGAAGATTCCTAGTGTTAATACTTCTGGTAAATCTACTTGTTTTCGAATGCCACTTTGCACAATAGCATCTTCAACCGTCATACCGGGATTAAAGATTAGAGGAATTAATATCTGCTGTTCCACGCTCGCATAAGCCACCCACACTTGTAACTGAGCTGTCATTAGAATAACTGCCCAATCACAGCCACCAATGCCAATATTATTGACAAGGGCACTACGATACGTACAGCAATACGCCAAATATTATAAAAGGTTTCATGACTGAAGTTCATTGACTTACGTAGATGACTAATCTTCATAATCCAACCTGCGAAAATCGCATAAATCAGACAAATAATTAAGCCCCAAATCAACAAGGCAATATTAAATACTGGAACAACAGTGCTCAGTGCCCATACAAAAACCGCAACCAATAAAATCGCCCATTGCACCACTATGGCCAATTGGCGTTGTTGTAATTGTTCACGTGCCATTTGAATCAGCAATGCTGAAGCTGCGACTAAACCCACAACCAGTGCTAAAGCAGATACTTGTGCTTTTGCTGCGAAAAAGGCAAAAGCAACCACTGCCAAAAGTTGAGCGATCCAAATCGGAAATACCGTTTTGCTTGCAATCTCTTGTTGCTTCACGGCTGGTAAACTTGACTGCCAATACAAGCCCATCCCCAAACCACTTGCTACGAGCGCCAAGACAGTTGCATTGCCCCACTCACTAAATTCGAGCGCAGTCATTTTCCACTCTGGTAAGGCAGTTCCCATAACATTCGCTAAAACTACTGCAGCAATCACACCAATAGCGGTCAAAATCACTAAAAATTGGCGTGGTACAAACGACAATGCAAATGCAATGACCGCAAGGACAGCCAAAATAATGCTATAGGCAAAGCCATTAGCTGTAAAAATTGCCACATATTGCGACGCGGCTGAAAGCATGGCACCTGCTAAAAATGGAATAAATACTACGGCAAGCCAACCGACTATACGCCATTTGGGTGAAGCATCCGCATCACGTGTTAGCGAAGACAGTGCTTGAACTGCTGTAATTTTTGAACGTTTTGCTAAAGCAATTTCCAAATAACATAGCGGTAAAGCTAAAATAAGCATTGTACCTAGCCACAACAGCCAGAAATCTAGCTGACGTTCAATTTGAATACCTGTTACCGGTGCTAAAGTTGCAATAATGATAAAAGATAAACAGAACGCCATCAGTGGCGATAACCATTTCGACATCGCATTGTCCTGCATGACAAATTCCTTTGAAAATTCTAGCGCTATTTTGCCTTGCTGTGCCTTGAAAATCAAAAACAAAAAGCAAATCACCTTAAAGGTGATTTGCTGCGCAAATGATATTATTAGAATTTAATTGTTTTTATTTCATTTTTTGAGGTTATGAAAAGAAACGTGCAAACCAATTTTTGCCTTTTTTCTTTTCTTTTTCTTTGATGATACCCATCATATTTTCTTTAACCGCACCGACATAATCAGCATCATCGTGCTGAATATGGTTAATCAGCCATTTTGAAAGCACTTCATGTAATTCATTTTCAATCGCATGCCCCATTTCAAAACGGTCACGGTAAGATTCAATTTTTTTAATAAATAAATCATGTACGCGTTTATGTGGCACACGATATTTATAACCCGCTTCTTCTTGTAAAGATTCTTCGAAGGTAAAATGTGATTGCGTGTAATCAATAATGTTTTCCAGAATTTGTTTTACACGATCACGATCTGTATTTGCGTCAATGCCATCAATTTCATTGATGTAGTCAAGAATCCGTTTGTGTTGATCGTCAATCACATCGATACCAGTATTGTATTCTGGAACCCATTTCATTTTCATTACGACCACCTATAAATATGAAGGACTTATCACGTAAATTTCATCATATAATTAAAGAACTTAAATAAAAATGAAGTAAAAAGGTTGGTTTTAATTGAAATACTGCCATTCATATTGTAATCAATTGTTTTTATTATGTTAATTTATTTAATCCCGAGTATAAAGCTAAGATATTTTTTAATCAATTCAATATCTTAGAAAACACCCTTAATTCAATAAAGTGTAAGATATTCATTTTTATAATGAATATCTTTCATTCAAAATTAATACTGATCTGCACGTGTGACACGTTTTAAAGATGGGTCCAGCCGCTCACGTTCTAAACGTTCAACAACCGTCTTTGCAGCACGAATTGGACGACCATGTTGAAATAAAATCATTTCACCCGGCTCAAATGCTGTCCAAACTTCGTTTTGCGTTAGGGGTTCAGTGGTAATCACGGCAACACGGTCTTCAGGCGTAGTGACTTCACTAAAATCGACTTCAACATCAATATCAATCAACTGTGCAGGCTGAAATGGAAACTCTCGAACCAGCCAATGCAGCTTGGTAATCGCATAACTAAATAGCGCCTGCCCATTCGACAAACAAAAATTAAAGGTGCCATGTTCTGCAATTTTAGGAGAAATTTCTAATAACAGATCAAACACCTGATCGAGTGTAGGTTCGGTATAACCAAAACGTTTCACCATTTGCTCGAGCAAATAGCAAAAGGCCAATTCACTGTCGGTATTGCCGACGGGGCTGAAGCGCCCTGTGAGCTCAGGCTGAAAGCCATGTAGGTCGCCATTATGTGCAAAAATCCACTGTCTGCCCCACAATTCACGACTAAATGGATGTGAGTTTTCAAGATTAATTTTGCCTTGTGTCGCTTTACGAATGTGTGCAATCACATTGCGAGATTTAATCGGGTAGTTTCGGATCAGCTCAGCAATCGGAGACTCTACAGCAGATTGATTGTCGACAAATAAACGACATGCTTTATCTTCAAAAAAAGCGATACCAAAGCCATCACAATGATCTGAGGTAATTCCTGCTCGCTGCGAAAATCCCCGAAACGAAAAAGTTATATCGGTAGGAGTCGCACAATTCATTCCGAGCAGCTGGCACATATCGATCATTTCAGCAGTAAATCTATGATTTCTCTATTGTGCATGACAGTTTTAGTTGTTGTAAATCTAAAATCGGCGCCATTGTAAGAGTTTTTATAATCCAACAGGGCAAATACATTATTTGATCTTTTCAAAAGTTACTTAGCCAACTGATAAATAATAAAAAAGCCTCAAAAGAGGCTTTTTTATATCAAAAAATGCTAAGTATCTTAAGCTTTTTTCACATTGGTTCGATTGGTGATTAATGTACCCACACCATGATCCGTAAAGATTTCAAGTAATGTTGCATGAGGTACACGACCATCAACAATATGTGCGCTGATTACGCCGCCTTTGACTGCATCTAATGCACAGCCAACTTTCGGAATCATGCCGCCATAGATCACGCCAGTTTCAATCAAACGATCGACTTCTTGGGTGGTTAACCCAGTCAGCAGATTTTTATTTTCGTCTAAAACACCCGTGATATTGGTCAATAAAATTAGCTTTTCCGCACCCAATGCTTCAGCCACTTTACCTGCAACCAAGTCAGCATTGATGTTATAGGTGTTGCCGTCTTCGTCTACACCTAATGGTGCAATCACAGGAATAAAATCGCTTTGGGTAAACATTTCAAGTACGTCAGTTTTCACACCAACCACTTCGCCAACTAGACCTAAATCAATCTGTTTTACTGAACCATCTTCGGCTGTTTTTTCCATCAATAATTTTTGCGCACGGATCAAATTACCATCTTTACCCGTTAAACCAATTGCACGGCCACCGTGTTTATTGATTAAGTTCACAATCGATTTGTTCACGCTGCCGCCCAAGACCATCTCGACAACTTCCATCGTTGCAGGATCAGTCACGCGCATACCGTCGATACGATCAGACTCACGGCCTAATTGTTTGAGGAATGAATCCACTTGTGGACCACCGCCATGAACCACAATCGGATTTAAACCAACCGTTTTCAGCAGCACGATATCACGTGCAAATGAGCTCTCAAGCTCAGGATCGGTCATGGCATTACCACCATACTTCACTACCAGCGTCTTACCCGCAAAACGTTGAATATACGGCAAAGCTTCCGTCAGGATTTGTGCTTTGTCGATGCCAGTATGTTGATGTGGCATTTGCCTCTCCTTATTGAGCATCTGGAATGTCATGAGCAATGTCTGGATAGTGCTCAACTAACATGGAAACAAACAGATCTCGTATTTCTTTTAAGCGTGCTGATGAGTTGGCATCAAAGCGTAAAGTGAAATACTCACCTGTATTCGATGCTCGAATGATGCCAAATCCATCATCAAAATCAAGGCGTATTCCATCAATTTTACTGATTTGTGCCGGAATTCGCGTAGAATTGGCTTCAACCTGCTTTAAAACTTCCGCTGGATCATGCTGATGCGTACTGACATATAAATCTTCGGTACTAAAGCGCTCCGGATATTTCGCCAAAGCTTCTGACAATGTCAGCCCCTGAGTTTGAATATATTCTAATACCCTTAAGGCAGCATATAGACCGTCGTCATAGCCACCACCACGACCGTCATTAAAAACATAATGCCCTGCGTATTCACCACCAAAAACCGCTTTGCCTTTAGATTGGGAAATATATTTTCGCAAGAAACTACTGCCCGTTCGAATCATGACAGGCTGCGCATCTAGATCAGACACGGTATCCCGAATCATTGTTGAACATTTCACATCAAATACCACCTCTGCATGTGGTTTTTGAGTCAAACAAATTTCAGCAAATAAACACAATAATCGATCTGCAGAAACGACTTTGCCAGTCTCATCAATCAGCACTAAACGATCACCATCACCATCTAAAGCAATGCCAATATCGGCTTTTTGTAGCTGTATGGCTTGGCGGAGATGGGTTAAATGTTTGAGCTGTGATGGATCTGGAGCATGATCAGGGAAATGTCCATCAGCTTGGCAACGTAATGCCAAAACTTCACAGCCTAATTTATTTAATAATAAGGCTGCACAATGCCCAGCTGAACCATGCATGCCATCGATCACCACTTTAAGCGGTTGCTGTAAATGAATGTCATCTAAAATAAATTTCTGATAAGCCAAACAATATTCAGGCTTGATTTCGTGTGGCTCAAGTTCAGTCATCAAATGCACACGTTCCGATGAAAAACAATTTTGTGCTTCGACTGCAACGTGTTGAATCATCTCTGGACAAGGTGGCTCACCTTTGATAATCCACTTGATACCATTATCTGATTTTGGATTATGACTCGCCGTCACCATAATGCCATTGCCTTGAAATTGTCCCGCAATAAAATACAACATCGGGCTTGAGCAGCAGCCAATAATTTCCGCTTCAAGGCCAGCCTCATGGCAGACTTTTTGAATTATTTTTGCATAGGTTGGACTGGTTAAACGCGCATCATAGCCAATAGCAAGTCTCTTTTGCCCTACATCTAAATATTGTTTGACTAAGCCACAAGCAATTGACTGAACTAAATCAGCATTTAAGAGCGATATTTTCCCGCGAATGTCATATGCACGAAAAATATGTTGCGGAAAGTGACTAAACAGTGAACCCATACTATGTTCTTCTAATTACATCTTTATTAATTAAAAAATCTTAAATTCTATTGAGAATTTAAGCTTTTAATTAAAGGATAAAATCCTGAAAAAAAGTGTAGCTTTTTTATAACAATTTTAGTTAATAATCAATTAATAATATTTAAATACTGATCTAAAAATTACAATAACATTTATCCGCTAAATTATTTTTAAAATTAAATCAATATTTTATATTAAAAAAATTATCAAATCATCCCTTAGTTTTAAATATTTTACTTTTCAAACATTTTTAATTCATTTTTCTAATGTGTATAAATATAGTAAATCGATCAAATTTAAACCAATATACAAAATTCTAATTATTCTTTACCCTCACCTCTAAAATATAAACCAAGTAAATTCATCAGAATTAAAAATCCCGATAAGATCCAAAATATTCTAAATATCGATTTGAATTTGAATAAATTAAAAATTTAAATTAAATGATATAAATAAAAACCATCACGAGGATGGTTTTTTATTCGCTACTTGATTGTAGGCATTTACTTGTCAACACACTGGATCAAAAGTCTTGCGCTGATTAGTTTTTACCTGTATGACCAAAACCGCCTGCTCCTCGTTCAGTGGCTTCAAACTCATCCACAATATCAAACTGAGCTTGTACAACTGGCACTAAAACATATTGTGCTAAACGCTCACCCGGCTCTAGGCTAAATGCCGTTTGGCTACGGTTCCAAACAGATACCATCAATTCACCTTGGTAGTCAGAATCAATTAAACCGACCAAGTTACCCAACACGATTCCGTGTTTATGACCTAAGCCTGAACGCGGCAAAATTAAACCTGCAAAGTTAGTATCTTCGATATAAATCGATAGGCCTGTTTTTACCAGAACAGTTTGACCCGGTTCAATCACGGTGGTTTCTTCTACACATGCACGTAGATCAAGACCTGCTGAACCTGCTGTTGCATAAGTTGGCATTGGCCATTCCGTACCTAAACGTGTGTCGAGAACTTTAACTTGAACTTTCATGGTCCATTCCTGTTTCAATAAAACGAATTTCAAAAAATAAATAAAATATTCTACGCTTTAAGCTTTAACGCTTAATCAGCGCACGTAAATTTTCTAAATAATGCTGTGCTTGCTGTTTAGGATCGATATCCCCTGCCAGCTTTTTCTTGCGCCCTAACCACTCCAATTCATCTTGTGGCAGTTCGTCCAAGAAACGGCTTGGTGTCATTTGTCGCATTTGACCACCGGCTTTACGCTGCTCTGCAAGAGTCATGGTTAAACCTTGACGTGCACGAGTAATCCCCACATACATCAGTCGACGTTCTTCCTCAACCGTGTCGGCAGCAATGGAGTTTTTATGCGGTAGAATTTCTTCTTCCAGACCAATCAAATAAACGAATGGAAATTCCAGACCTTTCGACGCATGAAGTGTTAACAAATTGACTTTATCGGTGTCTTCTTCTTCTTGTTGCTGTTCTAACATATCGAGCAGCACCATTTTACGAATCACACTTTCAATGTTCTTTTCATCTACATCTTCAGCGCGGTTTATCAAACTTTGAATACTGCTATATAGCACTTCAATATTATCCAGTTTGGTTTTTTCCTGCGCAGGTGTAGCTGCAGATTCTTTAACATAGTCGATATAACCTGCTTCAATCATCATGCGACGAATGATCGGAACAGGTTCATCATCTTCTAATAATTCACGAGTAAAGGTCGAAATAAAGTCCGCAAATTCGGCCAATTGGGTTGTGGCTTTTTTCGGAATCGCCATGCTTAAGCGCTGGTCACCTGCTGCACTGAGTAAGGATAAATTACTTTCCTGCGCAAATAAGCCAAGCTTTTCCAAAGTCACAGGACCAATCGCACGTTTTGGCGTATTGATAATTCGTAAAAATGCACTGTCATCTTCAGGGTTGATGATCAAACGTAAGTAGCTCATCAAGTCCTTAATTTCAGCACGAGCGAAGAAAGACTGACCACCCGATAATTTATACGGGATCTGCATTTGGCGTAGCTGTGTCTCTAGAGCACGCGCTTGGAAATTACCACGGTATAAAATGGCGTAGTCTTTCCAATTTTTACCGTTCATCAGCTTGTGCGTAATCAAGTCTTTTACCACGCGTTCTGATTCATCATCGTCATTACGACAAGTAATCACGCGGATCACTTCACCATGGCCTTTATCTGACCAAAGCTTTTTATCGAAAATATGTGGGTTATTGCCAATAACTGTATTGGCAGCTTTTAAAATACGACTGGTCGAGCGATAGTTTTGCTCAAGCTTAATCACTTTCAGATTACGGAAATCTTCCTTCAATAAAGCCATATTCTCAGGCTTAGCACCACGCCATGCATAAATCGATTGGTCATCATCACCTACCGCGGTGAACTGTCCCATGACACCCACGAGTAATTTCACCAAAATATATTGCGCGGTGTTGGTATCTTGATATTCGTCGACCAATAAATAGCGGATTCGATTCTGCCAACGATCACGCACTTCTGCATTTTCTTGTAATAAGCGCGTCGGCATGACAATCAAATCATCAAAATCCACAGCATTGTAGGCACGTAAATTACGCTCATACAGTTGATACAGATGTGCAAACTGAACGTCTTCTGCTGTTTCACAGGTGGTATGCGCTTGCTCAGGTGGAATCAGATCGTTTTTCCAATCTGAAATCATTTTCATGGCTTTGGCAATCAGCTCTTTACTTTCTGCACCGGATAAATTGTCGCGATGCATTAAGTCCATCAAAATGCGTTTGCAGTCATCTGCATCTAAAATTGAAAAGTTATTTTTCAGTGGTGTATTTTTTAATTCCAAACGGAGCATGTTTAGCCCGAAGTTATGGAATGTAGAAACCGACAGCCCTTTTGCCTCTTCACGGCTCATCAGCTTCGTCACACGCTCTTTCATTTCACGCGCAGCTTTGTTGGTAAAGGTCATCGCGGTGATACGGTGCGCAGGAATACCACAATGCTTCACCAGATAGGCAATTTTACGGGTAATCACCGATGTTTTGCCTGAACCTGCCCCTGCAAGTACTAACAAGGGTCCTTGAGTGTATTTCATTGCTTCAAGTTGCTTGTCGTTCAACTGACTTGCCAGTGACATAGTCTTTCCTCTTATTAATTCGAGGATGATTATAGTCATCTGAAACGATCTTGCCTAATGCAAAATGTATTTTATCGGTCATTAAAAATGCCATAAAAAAAGCCACCCGAGGGTGGCCTTTCGTTTCGAACTAAAACTTATTTAGTTTCGTAAACTGAGATTTCTACGCGACGGTTTTGTTCACGACCTGCAGCAGTTGAGTTATCCGCTACTGGAGAAGTTGAACCGTAACCACGTGCAGTAATACGAGTTGAAGAAATACCTTGAGACGCTAGGTAGTTTTTCACTGAGTTTGCACGGTTTTGAGAAAGTGGGTTGTTGATCGCATCAGAACCTGTGTTATCTGTGTGACCGTGTACAACGATTGCAAGTTTGTTTGCAGTACCGTCTTCACGCAATACTTTAGCAACGTCATTCAACGCAGATTGGAACTGAGATTGAATAGTTGAAGAGTTAGTTGCGAAAGTTACTGATGGCATAACAAGGTTGATCGAACCATCTGGATTACGACCTACGTCAACACCAGTACCAGCCAATTCTTGTTTAAGACGTTTTTCTTTCTTATCAAGAAGAAGACCTGCACCACCACCAACTACAGCACCAATTGCAGCTGCTTGACCCATTTTGTCTTTATCAGCATTAGAATAAGCAATACCAGCGCCTAAAAGAGCACCTAGACCAGTACCGATTGCTGCTTTGTCATATTCCATGTTTTGACAACCAGTAAGTGCCATTGCCCCAACTACTGCCGAAATTACTAGTGCACGCATTGCATGCCTCCTTCTTTGTGTTTTGTTGTATGGTTGAAATGATGAAGTAAAACAAATGGCTGAACCATTGATTTTTTGTTAATAATAAAACGTTTAGTTACAATTTGTAATATGAATACGAGATTTATTTGTTAATTCCATCACAATTTCTTCACAGTTCTGCAGATGCCCTTTTTTATTTAATCAACTCGAACTATATTTATTAGAATCAATCATTATTTGGACAATTTCCGCTAGGACTTTTTATATGTCATCTCAAACAAATAAGCAACCGACACTAAAAAAAATTAGCAAAGGACTTACCGTCGGTTCAGTTATGACAGGCAGTACTTTTTTCCATGGTCCTCCTGTACTAGCCCTTGGTCTAACCAAACTCTTTAAAAAATCAAAAAAGGTTGATGAAACCAACATAAAAATTACCAACAGTTGGCTCATGGTCAATAACTGGTTAATTGATCACGTTTTACCCAACACAAAATGGGATATCACCATCGATGAAGGCCTCGACTTAAATTTGCATGGTCGCTATCTCATGACCTGTAATCATCAGAGTTGGGTCGATACGACAGTCAACCAATATTTTGGTTTAACCCGTATGCCACTGACGCGTTTCTTTACCAAATGGGAACTCATTTTCATTCCATTTGTTGGTCAAGCTTTTAAAATTTTAGGCTTTCCAATGATGAAACGACACAGCAAAGAACAAATCGCGAAAAATCCTGAACTTAAATATCGAGATATGGAAGAAGCGCGTAAATCTTGTGAACAGTTATTGAGCCAGCCTTTTACCCTGCTGAACTATTTGGAAGGCACTCGCTTCACCCCTGAAAAACATGCGCAACAGCAATCACCGTATCAAAACCTTCTTAAGCCGAAAGCGGGTGGTTTAGCACTGGCACTCAATATTTTAGGGGATCAAGTTGATGCTCTCGTAGATATGACCATCGTCTATCCAAATGGTGCACCAGGTTATGGCGAATTTTGGCTCGGTGAAGTTCCGCGTATCGCCGTGGATTTACGTAAAATTGAAATTCCAACGTGGGTGCATGGCGGCAACTATGAAGATGATGCAGAATTCCGTGAAAAATTTCAGCATTGGGTAGATGAGCTGTGGACGGAGAAAGACCAACTCATTACTCGTATGAAAGCTAAATACTCAGTTACTGAATAATTAAGAAGAAGTTTTATGTCGCAGAACAGCATGCCGCAAAACAAGAAATCTAAATATCATCATGTCAATCCAAACAGTTGGTCATTCAAACTGTTTTTGATTTATGACATATTCATGGTGTTTATTATTGTTTTTAACTTGTTCTGCCTGTGCATGAACTTTTTCCTCATGAGCAATCTTGGCAGTTGGTTCTTTAACAGTATCCACCTGCCCGATGTGCTGAGTTTTTACCGTGAACATTTACATCCATGGGTGATTACTACCGAAGCGTGGTTCATTATCTTTTTGATTGTAGAATTGTTGGTGCGCTGGGCGATTGCCATCATCAACAAGCACCATCAGCGCTGGTTCTTCTTCCCGTTTATACATTGGTACGAAATTTTAGCTATTGTGCCGCATTTACGTTTCCTGCGTTTATTTCGTGCGGGCATTATTGCTTATCGACTGTATGAAATGGGCTATCAAATCGTGCCTTCTGCATGGCAGAAAAAGGCATTGTTCTACTATCGAGTCGTGATGGAAGAACTGTCAGATCGTGTGGTACTTACCGTGTTAGATGGTGTTAAGCATGAGCTCAATACCAGTACAACCCATAAAGACCTAATTAGTAATCTTGTGCAGCATCACCGTGAGATGTTCACCCAAGTTTTAGCTGAGATTTTGCAAGAAAATTTAAGCAAAGAGCTACGTACTGAACGTGAATTGATCGCCAAAAATGTCGGACAAATCGTCAGTCAGGCCATCGAAGACACTCCAGAACTCACGCAGCTATTGCGCTTAGTGCCAATCGTTGGCAGCCGCATTGAACAGCAGATTCAAAGTATCGGGCAACGTTTGGGTGAAAATATTACCCAAGGTTTAATTTCCCCATTGGCTTATCCCAATACATCGACGGCTCAAAAACCCAATCTATATTTAGACATTTCACAGCGTGTTAGCCGTATTGAAATCGAAAATAATGTCCAGCTGGATGAGTTGGTTCGCTCTGCGGTTTTTGAAAGTCTAGAGGCTATTCGTAAGCAAGTGAAAGTAAAACAGTGGCAGCAGATTATGCAGGAACAGGACCAAGCTACAGAATAAACACTTAGTCAAAAATAATTGCGAACTCCGCTAGAGTATTCATGCAAATTGTTCTAGGATTTGCTCTATTTACAACATAACTACTTCGGCACAAAAGTAATAGTTAGAAGTCTCAAGGATTCAATATGGCTGATATACGGATAAAAGGCAAAATGGTCAATGCGATTCGCATTCACCTCGATACCAATGATCATGATGCGATCCGCCAGCAACTTACTCCAATGTTCCAAAAGGCTTTTCCACCCGGAACATTAGCCGTGATTGAAAGTACGGTTGATCAAGAACTAATTGCACTGATTCAACTACTTATTAGTATTGAAATTCAACCGATTGGTGTCACTGAAGGTCCGCTATCGGACCAAGCACGTGCTATCCAATTTCCCGTAGTTCCTGCGGATCGCAAACTACAACAAGTTAAACCGACACGCGAACAAGTGGTTGAAGAACCCGCGCCTGCAGAAGAAAAAACCGAAGATAAAATTGCTGCAGTCGAAGTACCGACCATTCGTCATGCTACGTCGTATCACAATGAAATCTTGCGTACAGGTCAATGTTTAGTCCAAGACCATGGCGATATCATTATTAATGCTGGTATTAATAGCGGTTCAGAAGTAATTGCTTCAGGAAATATACATATTTATGGTAGTGCTCGTGGTAGAGTCATTGCCGGAGCTGGTGGGAACACGGCTGCACGTATTTTCTGCCATTCATTAGAAGCTGAATTGGTTTCAATTGCAGGGACTTACTGTGTCGCTGATGACATTCCACCTCATGTGGTCAAACAGCCAGTACATATTTATTTGAATGACCAGCAAGAGCTAGTATTTGAAGCTTTGCAATTTTAATGTATAAATAATCACCAAACCCCTAATTAAAAAAGGGGATTTAAACCATAACAGGAGTGGATTCGGTGGCGAAAATTGTTGTCGTAACATCAGGTAAAGGTGGCGTAGGTAAAACAACTACAAGCGCATCTTTTGCAACAGGTTTAGCCCTTCGCGGCCACAAAACTGTTGTGATCGACTTTGATGTGGGTTTACGTAACCTTGACTTGATCATGGGCTGTGAACGCCGCGTTGTATATGACTTTGTAAACGTATTGAATAACGAAGCTCGATTACAACAAGCGCTTATTCGCGATAAAGATATTGAAAATCTCTACATTTTGCCAGCATCTCAAACACGTGATAAAGACGCGTTAACAGATGAAGGTGTAGCACGTGTGATGGACGAACTTTCTCAAGAGTTCGATTACATTATTTGTGACTCACCTGCGGGTATCGAACGTGGTGCAATTTTAGCAATGTATCATGCTGATGAAGCGATCATTGTGACGAACCCAGAAATTTCTTCGGTACGTGACTCTGACCGTATTATTGGTATGCTCGACAGCAAAACCAAAAAAGTAGAACAAAACGAAGGTCGTATCCGTAAGCATCTCTGTATTACACGTTTCAATCCAGAACGTGCGGATAAACAAGAGATGTTGACGATTGATGACATTTCAAAAGATATTTTACGCGTACCGACTTTAGGTGTTATTCCTGAATGTAAAAGCGTTCTACAAGCATCAAACGAAGGTAAACCAGTGATTCTGTTTACAGAAGAAGCGGCTGGCCAAGCGTATGATGACCTTGTTGCACGTTTCCTTGGTGAAGAGCGCCCTTACCGTCATATTACGGTAAAACCTAAGGGTTGGTTAGCACGTCTATTTGGAGCGTAATCATGGCAGGATTCTGGAGCAAACTTTTTAGCAGCGACGAGAAACCGTCAAGCGCACAAACGGCAAAAGACCGTTTAAAAGTCATCGTGGCATCTGAAAATGGTTTAGGTAAACGCCTTAGCCAAGACAAGATTGACATGATGAAAAAAGAAATCATGCAAGTAGTAAACCGCTATGTTCGTGGTGTAGATGAGCAACATATTCAAATGTCTGTTCGTTCTGAAGCGAATATTGAAATGCTTGAAATGAATATCAATTTGCCTGAAGAACGTTAATCTGAATACTGATTAGTCAAGCAAATTGAATCAAGGCAAAATATGAGCCAGAACAAAGCACTGCTTTGTTCTGGCGCAAGACCAGAAGCTTTGCTTCGAATAGACTAAATGAGTAAAGCCTTGCTTTGCTGATCTAGTCTCAAATTTTGCTTTTTTATATATCAAACCAGCAAGGAGATTGCGATGGCATTATCTCAGCCAGCAACGTTCAACGAAGAATGGTCAGATGAGCGTGTATTTGCCTACCTTACTCAGCTTCCTCCTGAAGGAGTGAATGGCGACTTTCACGTGCTTTACCATGCTTTCAAACATATGCGTCCAAATGACTATGAGCGTCTTTTGACTCAATTCGTTGCCGATGGCCGTGATGTGAACGCAACTAATCCTGAAGGTCAGCGTATTCATGACGTGATTGCTCAATACCCACGTCAAAGCGCAGGTTTCCTCGAAGTATTGGCAAAATTTGCTTAATTTCGAGTAACAAAAAAAAAGCCCGCATCATGCGGGCTTTTTTTATCTGATTTAAAATTAGCATTATTGAATATCATCATAATCAATGCATAGTCAACATGAGCAATGGAAACATCAAGCCAAAACCAATGGTTTGTACACTAATAATGGCCGCCATCAGTTGTGAATCACCTTGATAATAGCGCGTTAAAATATAGGACGATGATGCAGTCGGCAAAGCAAAAAATACCACTAAAATTATCCGTTCAAAATCAGTTAAACAAAGACAACTACTTATCACATAAGCCAAACTCGGCATTAAAACTAATCGCCCAATCGTATTTAAACTCAGACGACGTACATCTGCACGCATCTGCTGAAACTGTAATGCCGCTCCCACAGACAATAAACCCAAAGGTAAACTCATTGCCGCCAATATTTTTAGCAGCTCGGGTAAACCATTAAATAAGGTGAGACCTGATAAATTAAATAGAACACCGACTACACAACCTAGAATGAGCGGATTTTTCGCGATAGAAATACAGGTTTGTCCAAGCTGTTTAACGCTGATATTGGAAAAAGACAGGACAGAAATGATATTCACCAAAGGAACAGCCACAGCAATCAACATCGCAAACATTTGCATGCCTTCTGAGCCAAACAGCGCCCCCATTAATGACAAGCCAATATAGGTATTAAAACGGATATGACTTTGGATATACACGCCAAAACGCTGCACGGGAATATGCATAAACTGCTTGATCCCCCACAACACGATGCTGATCAAACAGGTGCCCGCAACCAGTACTGTCAACATTCGTGAAACAGTGTTCATATCCAATTGCACGGCTGATACATTCAAAAAAAGCAGCACAGGAAATAAAACGTAGTAATTGAGTTTTTCTGAATTTGCCCAGAATTCATCCTGAACAAACTGTGTGTATTTAAGCACATAGCCCATTGCGATTAATGCAACGAGGGGAAACAATGCGACGACGATATTCATGCTATACGCCTTGAAATAAACAAGCTATTTCATCTTTAACCATTTATGTAGCACAATATAATCCTCATCTAGACTCATAACAAAATGAGCAATTACTCATGGCAATGACATTTTCTCAGCTTGAAATTTTTATTAAAGTCGCAGAACAACAAAGCTTTACTCTCGCTGCTCGGCAACTGGGAATTACTCAGTCGGCTGTCTCTCATGCCTTAAAGTGTTTAGAGCAACATTGGAATGTCAGCTTATTTAGCCGTGAGCAAGGCGAAATAAGCCTGACCCACATCGGTCAGCAGTTATTGCTACATGCCAAAGAAGTCATCAATACCGCACAAATCATGCAGCAAGAAGTGCATGCCGCACATGGTATTCAACAAGGAACGCTGAGAATTGGTTCGTTTGGTTCTTCTAGTTCGATTCATCTGCTTCCAGAGCTGCTCAAAGCGTATCGGGAGCGCTATCCGCATATTGAAATCTATGTCGAAGAAGGTACCGATGCAGAAGTGTCACGTTGGATTTCTGAACGTCAGATTGATGTTGGTTTTGCTGTACTCCCTAAGCCGCAGCTGTTCACTTTCCCCCTAATTCAAGACATTTTCATTGCCTTGATTCCAGATAGTTATTCAGTTTCCAAACACAGTCATTTAAATATCCAAGACCTGCAAAACTACCCCTTTATTATGACCCGTGCAGGCAGCCAGTCCCATGTGGAAAAACTGCTTAAACAACACCACATACAACCTAAAATCACCTATCAAATGTCGCAACTGCTAACCATTTTAAACATGGTGAATTTACAGGAAGGGATTGCTATTGTTGCGGATATGGCGATGCCTACTGAGCTGTTGGCGCTACATCCACATGTGGTTAAACGTCCACTCTTTCCAAATACCCAACGGCAGATTGGACTCGCCGTAAAAAATCAAAAACTCATGAGCCCTGCCTGCAAAGCTTTTATCGAATTGGCCCAGTCCATGTTCTACCAAGATGAGTTCTCAATCTAAAAATAAAAAAACCTGCCGAAGCAGGTTTTTTATTTTAGGACTTAGACCAAAATATCTCGTTTACCATTTGGCCCCATCCCACTGACGATGCCATTTTCTTCCATCTGATCAATAATCCGTGCAGCACGGTTATAGCCGAGACTGAATTTACGCTGTAAAGATGACGTCGATGCTTTACGTGTTTCTAAAACGAAACTAACACATTGATCATACAACGCATCACGGTCTGATCCGCCATCACCATCTTCAAAACCGCGAGATGTCGGCTCTTCATCATAAGGCGTGAGGATTTCATCGACATAATTCGGTTCACCGCGCTCACGCCATGCATCACAAATACGGTTCACTTCATCGTCTGAAATAAACGCGCCATGTACTCGTTCAGGTTCAATTTTACCCGGTCCGAGGAACAACATATCACCATGACCCAGTAAGTCTTCCGCACCACCAGCATCTAAGATAGTACGTGAATCCAGTTTACTGTTCACACGTAGCGCAGCACGGGTTGGAATATTGGCTTTGATCAAACCCGTCACCACATCTACGGTTGGACGCTGTGTCGCCAACAGCAAATGAATCCCTGCTGCACGTGATTTTTGTGCAAGACGGGTAATCATTTCTTCGGCTTTTTTACCCACTTGCATGATCATGTCAGCAAATTCGTCGGCAACAATTACGATCAACGGCATTGGCTGTAAACGTGGCGCACGACTTTGGGTTGCAGAGTCATCTGGCTTCCAAGTTGGATCGATGAGATCTTCACCATTGGCCATTGCTTCTTCAATTTTACGGTTAAAGTCAGTCAGCTTACGCACTTTCATCAAGGACATCAGCTTATAACGACGCTCCATTTCATTGACACACCAGTTCAATGCACTCACCGCATCTTTCATGTCGGTTACAACAGGCGTTAATAAATGTGGAATATCGTTATAGTTGGCAAGTTCCAACTGTTTCGGGTCAATCATGATGAGTCGCAGTTGCTCAGGTGTATATTTCAACAACATCGATAGCAACATGGCATTGACTGCGACTGACTTACCAGAACCTGTAGTACCTGCCACTAACATATGTGGTGCTTTCGCCAAGTCTGCCAAGACAGGATTACCGGAAATGTCTTTACCCATCGCCATACTAAGTAAGGCATTTGGATCACGGTATGCCGGCGTTTCTAACAGCTCAATAAGTCGAACCATTTCACGTGAACTATTCGGAACTTCAATCCCGATATAGGGTTTACCTGGAATCACTTCCACCACACGTACAGAGGCCATAGACATTGAACGCGCCAAGTCACGTGAAATATTGGTCACTTTTGACGCTTTTACACCGGGTGCCAAGTCCAGTTCAAAACGTGTCACGACAGGGCCCGGCTGTGCCTCTACAACTTTAGCTTTGACATTAAACTCTTGCAGCTTAATTTCTAACAGTTCAGACAAACGAGACAATTGCTCTGCAGTGAAATTAACTTTCTTATTCGGATCTACAGGATCTAATATTTCCAATCCCGGCAAAGTCGGTAAATCCAAACGTTTTTGTGCCACTTGCATCGCACGAGACATTGGACGACCAGAGGCATCGGTTAAAGGCGCATCAAAGTCAAAATCATCTTCGAGATCTAAATCGATGTCTTCAGGTTTACCTGCCGTTTCTTGCCACACTTCACGGAATGCATCTTTATTCGAGCTGATTAAGGCTTTTTCATCATCAGATACAAAAGTCTGCGGCTGTGTATTGATTTCAGCACGAACCAAAGGCGTAGATTGCGCATAACTACTGGTTGTACGAACTGGCTGTACCTGTTCTATTGCTCGCTCTGCTTCTTCAACCAGCAAATCATCGAGATCATTAAATTCAGCTTCAGCACTGATATTTTTCGGTGTGGTGAGCGTTGTCGTTTTTGCAGCTGCCACACCTAATCCTACAACAGTTGCAGCAGTACCTGTTGCAAAATCATTTGAATGCGTTGCAGGACTTTCACTTTGTGCTGTATTAAATGGGCTATGCACATCAGTCGCTGTTTTACCATTTGGAACAGCGGCTAACAGCTCATCGAAGATCTCATCATCATCCCAATCCACTGATTTTTTAGCAGGTTGCACCGCTTCTGTCGGAGAAGTCGAATGCACATCCGCTGCTTTGTTGAAATATTCAGTTTGATTGGCAGGCTGCTCTTCTTCTGCAGCTTTCAGTAAAGCATCAATATCTTGTTTGTGCCGTTGGTCATCATTTGAATGCAAGGCACGCCAAACCTCTCCCGTCGCAACAACACGTTGTTGATCTTGCTCAAGCTGACGCACTTTCGCCAAAGTATGTTCAAAATCTTCATCGGATGGTGTAGCAGTCTCCGGCGAATTTACCTTAGATAAATGCTGTGCATTGCCTTCTTTGTCTGCCCATTCTTTATCAGCAATATCATCAAATAAACGCTCAGCAACACGATCACGTACTACAGGGTCAACCTCTACAGCATGATGCTCATGGGCGGGTGTGACTGGTGCAATCACTTTTGATACATTAGTAGCCACACTGCCTTTTTTAGTAGATGGTACGGTACGGTCAAAAGCAGTATCTCCTTCAGGGACATTGCGATAGAACAAATCTTGGAGATAAGCCGGTGTGGACTTCATGGTTGCCCATGTCTTATTCCACTTGATACCAAAGGCCAAAGTGAACAACATGATCCAAAATGCAATGAGAAATACTGCTGCACCATAGACCGTTAAAATTTGTTCAAGACTTTGACCCAGTTCATAACCAATAATCCCGCCCGATGCATTTTCTAAAGTATCTTCGGGAACATTCCAAAACAGGAAAAGTAAACTTGAAGTTGCCAGCAAAATAAAGAACTGAGCGGCATAGCGAAATGGACGGTTTAGAAAACTACGTGGCCACCAGACTTGAATTGCTTCGAGAAATAAATAGACAGGTATCAGCAAACTTGCCCAACCTAAAAATCCATAGAGTAAGTCAGCTATCCATGCGCCTGCGACGCCGCTAGCATTTGAAACTTGCTGAGTATCACTGGATAAATGCATCCATCCCGGATCAAATGGCGTATATGTGACTGTTGCAAGGAACAGATATATCCCAAATGAAACAAGGAATAATGTCATTATTAAGCGCTGTGCATATGCACCCGACACCGCTGTCATATACGTTCCTGTAACCAATTCTTCAATGTTTTTGTCATTACCCACAACAAAAATGGGCTGAATCTAAACCTGTTATTATGCACCTGTTCAATAAAAAAGATGCAAGATAATTTAAGTATAGTTGTTAACTTTATTGTATATAGCTCAAAACGATTTTGATGATCAATAATATCGACTTTAATCTCACACAATCGTTTCAAACTTTGACGTATAATTCCACAAATTATCATATAAAAAAAGGATTCTACGGATGAGCGCTCGTCACTCACGTCTAATTATTTTAGGTTCTGGTCCTGCAGGTTATAGCGCTGCGGTATACGCTGCCCGTGCGAACCTGAAACCGACACTCATCGCAGGTATTCAATTAGGCGGTCAATTGACTACAACGACAGAAGTAGACAACTGGCCAGGTGGTGCAGAAGGTTTAACAGGCCCAGCCCTAATGGAACAAATGCAAGCTCATGCTGAACGTTTTGGTACAGAAATTGTGTATGACCATATCAACGAAGTGGACCTCAATGTTCGTCCGTTCGTGCTTAAAGGCGATATGGAAGAGTTTACTTGTGATGCATTGATTATTTGTACAGGTGCAACTGCACAATATTTAGGTCTTGAATCAGAAGCTGCTTTCATGGGTCAAGGCGTGAGTGCATGTGCAACATGTGACGGGTTCTTCTACAAAAACCAAAAAGTTATGGTTGTCGGCGGCGGTAATACTGCTGTGGAAGAAGCGCTTTATCTTTCAAACATTGCTTCTCATGTCACTCTTGTACACCGTCGCGACACTTTACGATCAGAGAAAATTCTGCAAGATCATCTTTTTGCAAAAGAAAAAGAAGGTAAAATCAGCATCATCTGGAATCACCAAGTGGATGAAGTGATTGGTGATACGACGGGTGTGACTTCTGTACGTATTAAATCTACGCAAGATGATTCAACTCAAAATGTTGATGTCACTGGTATGTTTGTGGCTATTGGTCACAAACCAAACAGCGGTATTTTTGAAGGCCAATTAAACTTACGTGACGGCTACATCCAAGTTCAAAGTGGCACAGCGGGTAACGCAACACAAACGTCTATTCCCGGTGTATTTGCTGCGGGTGATATTGCCGATAGTATCTACCGTCAAGCGATTACTTCTGCAGGTTCAGGCTGTATGGCTGCACTCGATGCTGAAAAATACCTTGATGCACTCGGCGAATAATCTTTTGCTTCAGTCATTTGCTTAGCTAAATAGTTTTAAAAAATTAGCCGACCTGATGGTCGGCTTTTTTATGTATGATAAATATCCGTGTACCTCAATAAGAAGCTTGGCATGCCGATACTCCCTCCTTCTGAATTTACTTTCCCCGATCCAGTTGAATGCGATCCTGATGGTGAAGGCTTAATTTGCATCGGTGCTGACCTCTCCCCTTCCACACTGTTTGAAGCCTATAGTCACGGTCTTTTCCCATGGTTCAGTGAAGGTGATCCAATTTGTTGGTGGTGTCCTGAACCCCGCTGCATTATTCGACCGCATGACTATCATCCGAGTAAATCGTTATTACGCAGCATGAAAAAAATAGACTATAAGATCACCATTAATCATGCGTTTGAAACTGTGATTCGCTCATGTTCTTTGCCGCGTAGTTATGCCAATGAAACATGGATTTCAGAAGATATTATTCAGGGATATTCTGCGCTGTTTGACGCAGGCTATGCTTATAGCATTGAAGTTTGGGAAAACGAGACTGTTGTAGGTGGCCTCTATGGGGTCAATATTGGTCATGGCTGCTTTGGCGAGTCTATGTTTAGTACACGAACAGATGTCTCTAAAATGGCGTTTTACACCTTAATGCTCATCGGGCAAGAGAATCAGTTGCCATGGATTGATTGCCAATTGGTCAACGATCACCTCTTAAGCTTAGGTGCGAGTACACTTTCTCGCCAACAATACCTTAATTCGTTACAAGATGTTGTTAAACAACCCTCTATCGATTGGAAAAAGTATCAGGACAGTGTATTTTCAAGTAAAACAATAGCGCAATGGGCAAGTCTCAGCGCATGACAATAAAAGAGGGATATTACGATGAATTCCTATCAACCGAAGTCCCTGTTGAACGAATTACAGTACTACATCACGCCTCCGCATGATTGTAGCTACTTAGAAAATAAATCTGCCCGGATGGTCTTTCTTGACCCTGTCCATCGTATTGATGTGGTCACGTTATCTGAACTTTCCCGCATGGGTTTTCGTCGTAGTGGTGATTTTGTCTATCGCCCTGAATGTCATCTTTGTCGCCAATGTCTGTCCTCACGTGTGCCTGTTCTTGAATTTCAAATGAACAGCGTGCAAAAAAAAGCGTGGAAACGGAATCAAGATTTAACGGTGAAAATTAGCCGCCCTCAAGATACCGATGCAAAGCATTATGCCCTGTACGAACGCTATATCAATGAACGGCATGCTGATGGTGATATGTACCCACCCAGCCAAGATCAATTTGAAAAATTTTTAATCAATAGCTGCACTGACAGTTTCTTTTTAGAGCTGTGGTTGGATGAGCAACTGATCAGTGTATCTACCTGTGATCCACTCGATGATGGTATTTCAGCGGTATATACCTTTTTTGATCCTGATGAAAGCCGTCGCTCATTAGGTACTTTTGCCATTCTGAAACAAATCGAGCATGCACAAAAGCTTGGACTGCAATATGTCTACTTGGGCTATTGGGTGCCCGATTCGCAAAAAATGAATTATAAATCTCAGTACATTCCACTGGAACTTCTGCTTGATGGACAATGGCGTCGACTCAACCGACCACTGACCCAAGAAGAAATCAGCCAACTGGGGGATTCCCTGATGACCACCCTGCCTTCTGGTTGGAATAATCCTATTATTAAATAAAAGGGATCAACAAAAGATATTCAATAAAAAAGCATCCGTTTATTCACGAATGCTTTCTTTAAATCTGACTACGCTTCACCACTTTTATTTAAATAAAGCTGCAAAATCATCACTACAAGCCTTCACCATAATAATGGCATGTTCTCGTGTTCCATCGGCATTTGGATAATAATTCTTTCGCAAATCGATTTGATGAAAATCCGCTTTTTCATATAAACGGATCGCAGGTTGATTACCTTCTCGTACTTCTAAGAAGATTTGAATGGGGTTATTTTTGAGTAAAGCAATAGATTCATCGAGCATTTGAAAACCTAAGCCTTTGCCTTGCTGGCCCGGATCGATCGCCATCAGCAATAAATTTGCTTCATCTAAAACGGGTTGTAAAATGCAAAAACCTACAACTTTTCCTTGTCGCTCAATCACCGTACTTTGATAGGCAGCAATCGATTCTTGAAATTGTTTTATGGTCCAAGGATGGCTTTGTACGCGGCGCTCGATATCGTAAACCTGCTGTACATCAGCGTCTTGCATCAAACGAATCATCTTCGTTTATCTTTCTATAGCTAGGGTATGCGCATTATAAAAAGTTTGTCTCTAAAGTTGAATAAAAAAAAGAGCGATTTACATCGCCCTTCTCAAAAAGTCACCACAGCGCTGTGATTAGAGACCCAAATAAGCTTTCCACGTTTTTAACAAACCTGAAGTATCTAAATCATTCGGGTGAAAACCAGGTTTAAAATACATCAGCATTTCTTTACCCATACCAGTGATGATGCCTTTTGAAGGGCTATAACCATAGGTATAAATATCTTTTAATGCTTCAAAATTAAGCTTGTTATCTTCTTTTAATAAACGAGCAACAAAGTAGCTTTGTACGAAGAATAAAGTCACCATTGCGCCAATCAATGAACCTGTACGGAGTGCGTAGGCCTTAATTCCCTGACCAAAGACACCTTCAAAAACATCATAAGCCACGGCTTTATGTTCATTTTCTTCAATCGCATGCCACAACCACATATTTTTCATGGTTTCATCTGTCATTAAAACTTGAATATGTGGGTTAACCAATAACTGTGAAGCAATCGTTGCAGTGAAATGCTCAAGTGCCGTAGTTGCGGTTAGATCCACCATTTCTTGAGTAATACCAACAGGTTTACCAATACGTGCAAAGACTTTGCGCACGCCTTGGATAACTCGACCCGTTGCCTTATCAAGCGTTTCGACATCATGACCGTATTTTTGTGCAGAAGCATTGAAGCCTTCATGCTCTTGCGTATGCATGGCTTCCTGACCAATGAAAGCACTAATTTCTTTTTGTAAGGCTTCATTGTTTGCGATCGCTGGGTGTTTACGTACGGCACGCACACTATCAATAAAGAACATTTCACCCGCTGGAAATAAAGCAGATAATGCGGTCATAAAATGTGTCAAACCAGCTGAGCCGTTCATCCAATACTCTGGTACTGCATCAAATTCAAAATTCATGCGACGTACAGGGAAACTTGCACCTGCTCGATTAGTAATCTTTACTTTAGCGTTCATGCCTAACTCCTTTTTGAGTTATTAAATACTCAAACTTTTTATTGGTTTTCTTGAGTTCATATTACGGTTTTATTGAAGCGTAATTATTTCAGTTAAGGACAGTGAATTATCACTAAAGGACAGCTTTAAAAAATATTGTCAGACAATTTCCCCTATCACATTGAATAAGCATAAAAAAAAGCGCCTCAAAGAGGCGCTTTTTTACACACATTTAGTGATTATGCAGTTACTTTAGAAACTACACCAGCACCAACTGTACGGCCACCTTCACGGATCGCAAAGCGTAAGCCAGCGTCCATTGCGATTGGGTGGATTAATTCTACTGACATTTCTACGTTGTCACCAGGCATAACCATTTCAACGCCTTCTTTAAGCGCGATCGCACCAGTTACGTCAGTTGTACGGAAGTAGAACTGTGGACGGTAACCGTTAAGGAATGGAGTATGACGGCCACCTTCGTCTTTAGAAAGTACGTATACTTCTGCGTCGAATTTAGTATGCGGTTTGATTGTACCTGGTTTAGCAAGTACTTGACCACGTTGAACGTCTTCACGTTTAGTACCACGTAGAAGAACACCACAGTTCTCGCCCGCACGACCTTCGTCAAGAAGTTTACGGAACATTTCTACGCCAGTTACAGTTGTTTTAACTGTATCTTTAATACCAACGATTTCAACTTCTTCGCCTACTTTCACGATACCAGTTTCAACACGGCCAGTTACTACTGTACCACGACCTGAAATTGAGAATACGTCTTCGATTGGCATAAGGAATGCTTGGTCGATAGCACGTTCTGGTTCTGGGATGTAAGAGTCAAGAGCTTCAACAAGAGCAACTACAGCATCTTCGCCGTATTGACCAGCTTCACCATTAAGCGCTGCAAGAGCAGAACCACGGATTACTGGAGTGTCGTCGCCTGGGAAGTCATAAGTAGAAAGAAGTTCACGAACTTCCATTTCTACTAATTCAAGAAGCTCTTCGTCGTCAACAAGGTCGCATTTGTTTAGGAATACAACGATGTAAGGTACACCTACCTGACGAGAAAGAAGGATGTGTTCACGAGTTTGTGGCATTGGACCATCAGTCGCAGCACATACAAGGATCGCACCATCCATTTGCGCAGCACCAGTAATCATGTTTTTAACATAATCGGCGTGACCTGGGCAGTCTACGTGAGCGTAGTGACGGATTGGAGAATCGTATTCTACGTGTGAAGTATTAATTGTAATACCACGTGCTTTTTCTTCTGGTGCAGAGTCGATTGCAGCGTAATCTTTCGCTTCACCACCGAATTTTTTTGCACATACAGTTGCAATTGCAGCTGTTAAAGTAGTTTTACCGTGGTCGACGTGACCAATTGTACCCACGTTAACGTGTGGCTTATTACGTTCGAACTTAGCCTTAGCCATGAGATCTTCCTTTTTAAACTACTCATGCAGGGATACTGCATGAGCATTTGGTTTTTAACTATGAATTAGTTTGGGCTTATAGTAATCGAAAGATTACTCGTCGTCACCTTTTTTACCGCCAGATTGGAACTTAGCGATGATGCCTTCAGCCACGTTACGTGGTGTTTCAGCGTATTTAGCGAATTCCATAGAATAAGTTGCACGACCTTGAGACATAGAACGCATATGAGTTGCGTAACCAAACATCTCAGAAAGTGGAACTTCTGCACGGATAGCTTTAGTACCACCAGGTAAATCGTCCATACCTTGAACAAGACCACGACGACGGTTTAAGTCACCCATGATATCGCCCATGTAGTCTTCTGGAGTTTCTACTTCAACTTTCATGATAGGTTCAAGCAAGATAGGATCTGCTTTCATGAAACCGTCACGGAATGCGTAAGAACCAGCCATTTTGAACGATAATTCGTCAGAGTCGACGTCATGGTAAGAACCATCGAACAATGTCGCTTTGATGCCAACAACTGGATAACCAGCTAGGACACCATTCTTCATACGTTCTTGGATACCTTTGTCAACCGCACCGAAGAATTCTTTAGGTACTACACCACCTACAACTTCTTCAGCGAACTCGTAATCTTTGCCAGCATCTTCAGCAAGTGGTTCTAAACGTACGTATACGTGACCAAACTTACCTTTACCACCAGTTTGACGTACGAACTTACCTTCTTGTTCAACTGATTTTTTGATCGTTTCACGGTAAGCTACCATTGGTTTACCAATGTTCGCTTCAACGTTGAATTCACGCTTCATACGGTCAACAATAATGTCAAGGTGAAGCTCACCCATACCAGCAATAATTGTTTGACCAGATTCTTCGTCAGTACGTACGCGGAATGAAGGGTCTTCTTTCGCCAAACGACCTAAAGCAACAGACATTTTTTCTTGGTCAGCTTTAGTTTTAGGCTCAACCGCAAGCGCAATTACTGGCTCTGGGAATTCCATACGCTCTAGTGTAATTACATTGTTTTCATCACATAATGTATCACCAGTCGTAGTATCTTTAAGACCTACACATGCTGCGATATCACCCGCACGAATTTCTTCAATATCGTGACGGTCATTTGCGTGCATCTGTACGATACGGCCAACACGTTCGCGCTTCATTTTAACTGGGTTATAGCAAGGGCTACCTGCTTTAAGCACACCAGAGTAAACACGTACGAATGTTAAGTTACCTACAAATTTGTCGTTCATGATTTTGAACGCAAGCGCAGAGAACGGAGCATCGTCAGACGCTTCACGAGAACCTTCAGTTTCGTCTTTGTCGTCAAGGATACCTTTAATCGCCTCGACATCAGTCGGCGCAGGTAAGAATTCAATTACAGCATCCAACATACGTTGAACACCTTTGTTTTTGAACGCTGAACCACATAGCATTGGTTGAATTTCATTCAACAATGTACGTGCACGTAAACCTGAAACGATTTCTTCTTTAGTTAACTCACCTTCTTCAAGGTACTTGTCCATGAGTTCTTCTGATGCTTCCGCAGCAGCTTCAACCATGTTAGTACGCCATTCGTTAGCTAGTTCAACTAATTCAGCAGGGATTTCGCCATATTCAAACTTCATACCTTGAGACGCTTCGTCCCAGATAATCGCTTTCATTTCGATTAGGTCAACAACACCCTGGAAGTTTTCTTCTGCACCGATTGGAACAACGATTGGCACTGGATTACCACCAAGACGTGTTTTAACTTGTTCAACAGCACGGAAGAAGTTCGCACCAGTACGGTCCATTTTGTTCACGAATGCAATACGTGGAACTTTATATTTATTTGCTTGACGCCATACAGTTTCAGACTGAGGTTGTACACCACCTACAGCACAGTAAACCATGCATGCACCGTCAAGAACACGCATAGAACGTTCAACTTCAATAGTGAAGTCTACGTGTCCTGGGGTATCAATTACGTTAATACGGTGCTGTTCGAATTGGTTACCCATCCCTTTCCAGAAGCATGTTACTGCCGCTGAGGTAATAGTAATACCACGTTCTTGCTCTTGTTCCATCCAGTCTGTAGTTGCAGAACCTTCGTGAGTTTCACCAAGTTTGTGACTCTCACCTGTGTAGAACAAAATACGTTCTGAAGTGGTAGTTTTACCAGCATCAATGTGCGCAGAGATACCAATGTTACGATAACGAGAAATTGGGGTTTGACGAGCCATGATTTCTAGCATTCCTAAATTTTGTTGTTTAAAACAGGACGCTTTAAGCTGCATAGCAACTTAAAGCGATTCGATGACAAAACAGTGACAACTGATTTGTCACCCTCCTGAATAGGGGCTGTTTTATCCGCTTAGAAACGGTAATGAGAGAAGGCTTTGTTGGCTTCAGCCATACGATGCACATCTTCACGTTTTTTGATCGCTGCGCCTTTACCTTCAGCTGCATCAAGCAACTCACCAGCAAGACGTAAAGCCATAGTTTTTTCAGAACGCTTAGCAGCAGCATCTACTAACCAACGCATAGCCAAGGCAGTACGACGGGATGGGCGTACTTCCATAGGCACTTGGTATGTAGCACCACCAACACGGCGTGCTTTTACTTCGACCATAGGACGAACTTTTTCAAGAGTAGTCTCGAAAAATTCAACTGGGTCTACTTTAGATTTTTCTTGAACGCGGTCTAAAGCACCGTAAACGATACTTTCAGCAATAGATTTTTTACCATCTTGCATTACGTGGTTCATGAATTTAGCGATTGTTTGGCTGCTGAACTTAGGATCCGGAAGGATTTCACGGGCAGCAACTACGCGACGTCTTGGCATTTTAATACACCTAATAAATATGACACTTCAGGTTACTCCAGCAGGTGCACAAAGTGTCATGTGCTTTCGCTGGCCTTACTATACGTCGCTTGGAATTTTCACAAAAAATGCAGAAATCAGACAAGCGAGACGATAAAGGATTGCAGTTCTAACGAACTAAGAAGTTAATCTTTTCAGATTATTTCTTAGGACGTTTAGCACCGTATTTAGAACGAGACTGGTTACGATCTTTAACACCAGCACAGTCTAAAGAACCACGAACGGTATGGTAACGTACACCCGGTAAATCTTTAACACGACCACCACGGATAAGAACAACACTGTGCTCTTGTAGGTTATGGCCTTCACCACCGATGTAGCTAGAAACTTCGAAACCTGAAGTTAAGCGAACACGGCAAACTTTACGCATTGCTGAGTTAGGTTTTTTAGGTGTAGTTGTGTAAACACGTGTACAAACACCACGACGTTGTGGACAAGCCTTCAACGCAGGAACTTTAGATTTTTCAACTAAAGTTGTACGACCCTTACGGATCAACTGATTTGTTGTTGCCATTTGGCAATTCTCCCGTTAATAAAAAGCCCCAAAAAATACTACTTTTTGAGGGCATGCAATTGTAAGCGAAGACTTAAAATTGGTCAACAATATACGATCATCGAAAACATTTATTCATCGTGATTTGCGCAATTTTTCAGCCACAAATAAATAGTTTATTTTTCAGAAGAATCTGCTGATTTTTTTGTAACTTTATCTACGGCTGCTGTTTTGGCTTTACGCGGCTTAGTTTTGGGTGCAGCTTTTTCCACTGGGACATCCTCCTGCTGTACAGATTCCAACACATCAAACTCATCTTTTTCAGCTAAAGTAGGTTTTTGCGCAGCCCCGGGTGCATGAGGCTCAACAACTTTCTCCGCAAGTGCCTCCAAACCTTCTGAGACTTTTTGTTCCTGCTCTACTTCCACTTCGGCTGCATCAGAGTTTTTAACTTGTGCTTTTTTGATGACTTTTACTGCGCGGATACTCTCATGACCTGCAACATCTATGGTCTGATCTAGTACCGGCTCAGCCAAATCAATATCTTTCGCCTTAATACCTTCTAGTAATTTAGGTGTTGCTTGAGCAAGCAACTCAAGAGAACGCTCATAGGCATGTAAAGGTGACAAGCTAATATCCTGATGCTGCAAAATATATTGGCGCGCATTAGAAAAGACTTGCTGTGCCTTCTGATTCACTTCATCCACTAAACGGCGACTATACACTACACTTACACCAACACTCGCCACAGGAGATAATCGTGATAGCTGATTTAACAATGAAACTTTTGGCATTTGATTGAGCCATGCCCACTTAAACTGACCATTTTCATCTAGTACATATTTTTTCAATGCTGCTGCATCAGTATCTGAACCCACCAATTGCTGCAATTGATGTAAATCACTATTTTGTAGCGTACTACTCAGAGCTTTTATTGCCATAAGCAAAGTTTGTTTTTCTGCAATTAAACTCAAGTCGACCTGTTTAAAAATAAACTGAACAATATCTTGGTCACTTTCTTTGCTTAAGTCGAAACCATAAGAACGTCCAACTTGATAAATCACTCGCAGAGTCATAATCAGTGAAGCAGGGATATCAATACTTGAACCAATGACACCTGTCGCACCTGTTAAAGCCCCTTGAATCGAAGCAATCCATTTATTTTGCTCACCCAGAGCCTGACTAATACGACGCGAACGATCGACATCTTGTGTCAACTCTTCTAAATCACGTACCCCAGCTTCATCCAGTACAGCATCTACAGATGAAATATCCGAACTAAAATGATTAAGTCGATCAAATAAATAATCAGAAATTTTGTCACTAAATTGAGGAGCAACAAAATTAGCCACATTATTTACAGTATTAAAATGTCGACCGAATAATTGTCTAGAAACATTTGGAACGTGTTCACGTAAGATTTGCTGCGGATTATCATATTTTTTTACATCAAATACGCCCGCTTGCCTTGACTGCCCCTCCAAGGTTTGACCATTTTTTTGAGGTTGAATGACCTTAGTTACGGATTCGGGTGCGACATGATTAATGATGGACACCCCAGTAGAACTGAACTTTTTAGCCACTCCAAAGGCGTTTGAGAGTAGACCTGCCGTTGGTTTATTATTCGTTTTCACCATTCCCTACCTCATTAAAACTATTCTTGAAATTATTGATAAATACTAGGTGTAGTCAAACTTTATCACAACTTGAATATGTATCTTTAAGTTAAGTTTTTTGCTGCAAAGTTGCAAATTAGCTCAGTCAACAATAGGCATAGGATTTGCCATAAGAATTCAAAAAGCTTTCTGCTATCATTATTCCAATCAAATTATATGAGTTCGCCTATTTAGAAAGTTTCCTTCGTATACTTTCTATAGCTTGCTCACACACTACCTATAAAGGATCTGTAGATGAAACGTGTTGTAATCACTGGTATGGGCATCAACTCATGCATTGGTAATACATTAGAAGATGTCACTCATTCTTTGCAAAACGGGATTTCTGGAACACGTTTCAACCCAAGTTATGCTGAACTTAATTTTAAAAGTCATGTCAGTGCGGCTGCAGAACAAAACTTTGACGGTATTGACCGCCGTTTAAAACGCTTTATGGGCGTATGCGCAATGTATGCATACAACTCAGCTTTGGCTGCGGTAGAAAATGCAGGCTTAACAGCAGAACAAATCGGTGGTAATCCACGTTACGGTATTGCGGGTGGGTCAGGTGGTGGTTCAACTGCATCTGTTGTTGAAATGAAAGAACTTCTAGACACCAAAGGTGCACGTAAAGTTGGTCCATTCTTTGTACCACGTAATATGACCAACACCATTACTGCAAACGTGGGTGTTGCATTTAAAATGCAAGGTATTGCACACACCATTACTAGCGCATGTGCAACATCTGCAGATGCCATTGGTTATGCATACAATTTGATTCAATTAGGCAAACAAGACTTAATGCTTGCCGGTGGTGGTGAAGAAGACCATTGGTCACAAAGTCTTTTATTTGATGCAATGGGCGCACTTTGTTCAAAATATAACGACACTCCAGAGACTGCTTCACGCCCTTACTCTGCTGACCGTGACGGTTTCGTGATCGCTGGCGGCGGTGGCTTCGTTGTACTAGAGTCACTTGAACATGCTCAAGCACGTGGTGCAAACATTTTGGCTGAAGTTGTCGGCTATGCAGCAAATTCTGACGGCGCTGACATGGTTGCACCATCGGGCGAAGGTGCGACGCGTTGTATCCTTATGGCTTTAGAAGAAGCTAAACAACATGGTGTAGATACCATCGACTATGTTAATACACACGGTACATCTACTCCGGCAGGCGATGTCACTGAACTTAAAGCGATGGAGCGTGCTTTCGGTGAAGGGCAAGTTCCTCCGCTCAGCTCGACCAAATCGATGACCGGTCACAGTCTGGGTGCTGCAGGTGTACAAGAAGCGATTTACTCTATTTTAATGATGCAAAATGACTTTATAGCACCAAATATCAACGTGACTGAACTTGACGAAGGTGCAAAACCTTTTGATATCGTACTTGAAAAACGTGATGCAAAATTGAATACTGTGATGAGTAACAGTTTTGGTTTTGGCGGTGTAAACGCTTGCCTCGTTTTCAAAAAATGGGAAGCATAATATAAAGTTTGCTGCTTTGGCGCTTCGGTGCCAAAGCACATACCCACCGCCCTTTTAAGGGTTAATATATGGATGCTCCATCAGATGCTTTCCTCTGGGTAAAAGCATTGCATATCATCGCAGTTGTTTGCTGGTTCGCAGCGCTATTCTATCTCCCTCGCCTTTATGTCTACCATGCTATGAGTGATGATGCTACGAGTCATCAGCGCTTTCAAATCATGGAACGTAAGCTATACCGCGGCATTATGTGGCCCGCTATGATTGCTACACTGATCACGGCGCACTTCCTCGTCGATTGGGGCGATGCAACACGACACTACCATGAAGCGCTTTGGTTCTATTTAAAAGTTGGATTGGTTGGACTATTGGTGATTTATCATTTTGTTTGTGGTTATTACCGTAAAAAGCTTATCGAAAATGCACATTATAAGTCGCATAAATTCTGGCGTTATTTTAATGAAATGCCCACTTTGATTTTATTTGCGGTTGTCATTTTAGTTGTAGTGAAGCCAAGCTTCTAAACGACTGTAAAAAAAGCCCCTACTCATTGGGGCTTTTTTATTTCTATATCAAAATGTTTATATACAAAAACTACAACTGCACACAGCTATCTAAAATATTCCAATTGTGTGCTCTAAATTGCTCACGCGGATACGGCACTTCAGCACACAACATCCCCTCTTTCTTAAAGAAACGTCGACCGTGGCTATTTTGATTCAACTGCATTAAATCAGTCGCACCCTGATTCAACAAATTAAAAATCATAATTCGATCATTCAAAATGTGCCCCGCAAGTACATAGCGCTCCCAAGGCACCCACTCTATATTGGACAAAGTATTGCCCAAATAATTTTTGATATGCCAAGATGAATACTGTCCCTGTTTTTAACCACCCTGCATCCTAAACGAATCATAAGAAAGCTCAGATAGCTGTGCCGCCTCTTCATATTGCTTAAACAATTGATTTGCAGTTTGATTTGGCAAATACAACCAATACATCAAGGAGGTATTCCAGCCCGATGACTGCTGCACCTGATCCAACACCGCATATATGCCATAGGCTTCCAATTGTGCTGCTGAGCGCAAACTCAACTGACTGGCACTTAAAGGCTCCAAATAAACTACTTGTCCAGTCTTTAACTGCTCATTACGTATAATTCAAACATAACGTGCCAGCCAGCTTTGAATCAACATCCTTTCAACCAATGAGTTCGGGCGCTCAAGCATCTGCTGCAATCTGTGATATTCAGCCATATAGCATCCAGCTTATCCTCTTTATTTAACGCAATATTGATCTGATAAAGGATCGCTAACTGATTTAAATACTTAAAGTCTGGATATGCGGAATTACTCGGCATACTTAAACTGCGGTATTGGTCTGCATGCTGCAACCATGTGTTAAAGCGCTGCAACGGCACCTTTTCTTGCTGTATCAACGCATCAAGCACCTGATGATGCTCAACAACAAATGCGCTAGCTGCCTTAGGATCATCGACCAGCAATTGCTGAAACTCCGCAACTAAATTCGTCTGTTCTTCTGACCACTTTTCACGTGTTAGCTTCGCATTCAATGGCTGGCCCAATACATTCTGATGCTCTTGCCCCAACAAACTAAATGCCCAATCTTGATGATAACGATAGCGCCCAACATTCAATGCCGAAAACCGATCTGCGGCATTCAGCCCAAGCAAGTTAAAATACGGCTCTTGTGTGTAATTTGAATGATAAGAAATTTCAGACTGCTGCCACTTGAGCACCCGAGGATCAATACGCTCATCCCACCGCAGCCAAAGACAAAAACACACAACAACTGCAAGCAACAGCAAGAAAATAAAGATGATTTTTTGTTTCATTGATTTCTTATTTTGAATTATTTCAGCCGCATTATATTCAACTTCACCATTCACGCATACAAAAAAAAGCCATCACAAGATGGCTTTTTTTACTTTAAACACAAATATTTATGCAGGAATACGAAGCACCTGACCTGGGAAAATGTCATCGGCATTTTTTAGCAAAGGACGGTTTGCTTCAAAAATTTTATTGTATTGATTTGCATCACCATAAAATTCTTTAGAGATTTTAGACAGGTTATCCCCCGACTTGACAGTATAGAACTTACTTTCAGGCTCAGGACTCGTCACTGTTAACTGATCATCCACTTGCGCCACATGATCAATATTCCCTACCGCCAAGATAATCTTTTCACGATCCGCTTGGCTTTGTACCTGACCTTTCACTGTCGCTAGATCTGAAGTACCGTTATAACTCACAGACAAACCAGTTACAGGCAAGCCCAGTGCTTTAATATGACCCAATAACTTATTGGCAATTTCTTGTGCAGATGGTTCAGAAGGTGTTGCTGGCGCTGCCTGAGGCTCTGCAGGTGCTGTATTTTTTTTACCGATACCTTTTACAAAATCAAAAAGACCCATGTTTTTCTCCGTTGTTTTTACTGTTTTAAATAATTTAACTATTGTTCAAACTCTATTTTTATAGCTAAAAAATAACCGCTTTTGAGTTGTTGTTGGTGACAGAAACGTAAGCTAATGTAAAAACAAAATATTCGGCATAAAAAAGCCACCGAATGGTGGCTTTTTAAATCAGCATCGCTGAAATCTAAAATTAACCTAGTTTCTTAGAAACATAGTCAATTGCAGATTGTACAGTAGTGATTTCGTTTGAATCTTCATCAGGAATAGTGATGTCGAAATCGTTTTCGAAAGACATAACTAATTCAACTAGGTCTAGAGAGTCTGCACCTAAGTCATCCATGAAAGAAGCTTCGTTTTTGATCTCGTCTGCTTTAAGACCAAGTTGTTCAGCTACTGCTTGTTTTACGCGTTGTTCGATATCGCTCACAGGAATTCTCCTCATTGCTTGTGGCGTTTTTAATGCCGTTAGTTTAATTGAATCTAAATCGTTTTGAAAGTTTATACTTGAGCGCTTAGCTCATGTATAAACCACCATTTACATGTAATACAGTTCCGGTAATGTAACTTGCCTTTTCAGAAGCAAGAAAACTTACGGCATTTGCGATATCTTGCGGCTCACCTAAACGGTTTAAAGCCACTTGATCACTCATCTTTTTACGAATTTCTTCGCTTAACTGTTCTGTCATTTCTGTTGCAATAAAGCCCGGAGCCACTGCATTCACAGTGATTTGGCGGCTTCCCATCTCTTTTGCAAGGCTGCGACCAAAGGCCTCAATCCCTGCTTTTGCAGCAGAATAGTTTGCTTGTCCTGGGTTAGCAAAATGTGCAACCACAGAACTAATATTAATAATTCGTCCAAAACGTGCTTTGGTCATGCCCTTTAAAACACGTTTAGAAAGTCGATAAACGGCTTTCAAATGAATGTTGAGAATGTCATCCCAATCATCTTCTGACATACGAAGTAACAAATTATCTTTGGTAATACCCGCATTGTTCACTAAAACCAATACAGAACCAAAGTTTTGCTCAATGTCTGATACCAATGCATCGATTGCAGTTGCATCACGTACATCTAGAACTTTACCCGCACCATTTTCAGCAAAAGCAGCAGATAATTTTTCCGCACCCGCTTCTGAAGTTGCAGTACCTACAACAAAATAACCGTCTTGAATCAATTGCTGAGCAATTGCTGCTCCAATCCCTCGGCTCGCACCTGTTACTAAAGCAACTTTGCGTTCTTGTGTCATGCAATTTTCCCTTCTGCCACTAAAATGGCATTCAGTGCATCTTCCATACGACCTTTCGTGTCGAGTGGGAATGCTTTTTCAATATTTGGCAAACGTTTTGCGAGATTCGCAAGGACATTACCCGGACCACATTCAGCAATGTACTGAATACCTTGGTCTTGCAAATACTGCATGGTCTTTGTCCACTGTACAGATTGGTATAACTGTGCAGTTAACGCCTGACGTAATTGCGCTACATCAGTCGCGATTTCAGCGCCTACATTTTGTATTACAGGTATAGTAGGCAGCTCAATGGCAGTTTGTTCCAATGCTGTCGCAAACTGTTCAGCAGCAGGTTTCATCAATGCACAATGCGATGGCACAGAAACCGGAAGTGCAATTGCCTTACCGCCATTTTCCTTAGCAGCAGCCATAACCGCTTCAACCATGGCTTTATCACCCGCAATGACAACTTGACCTTGTGCATTGTAGTTTGCAGCATCTACTGAACCTGGGCCTTCTGCTTGAGCACAAAGTTCAATGACTTTGACATCATCTAGACCCAAAATTGCCGCCATTGCACCTTGACCTTCAGGTACAGCACTTTGCATCAACTGACCACGTAGGTTCACCAGTTTAACGGCATCACCTAGGCTCATCGCTCCCGCAGCAACCAAGGCGCTGTATTCACCTAATGAGTGACCTGCAAGGTATTTCGGTGCAACACCACCTAACTCTAACCACACACGCCATAAAGCAATACTGGCAGTCAGTAGTACAGGTTGAGTAAATTCTGTTTGGTTTAACCCTTCACCACTTTGCGCAATTTGCCAAAGATCAAAGCCAGCCGCTTCTGATGCTTCTGCAAATGTTGCTTGCACACTACTAAACTGTTCTGCAAGTTCAGCGAGCATGCCGACTTTCTGTGACCCTTGACCCGGGAACACGAATGCAGTTTTAGTAGCTTGAGCTGCTTGCTCGAGTTGTTTAGCAGACATAAAAAAATCCTTTATCAAGACTGGTGAATTTATGCTATTTGGACATTTATTCAACACAATCCCATGTAAGCTTGTTTCAGGGACGGAAATTTAACACTTAATTTTTGTCTTGGTAATTGCCAAATGCAACAAAAAATCGGTACAAAAAAAGGGAGCTTAACGCTCCCATTTTTTCTACTAAGCTTGACGCTTAATACATCACCAATTATTCAGCAGATGCTTTAGCGAATAATTGACGACCACGGTAGATACCATCTTTAGATACGTGGTGACGACGGTGAGTCTCGCCAGTAGCTTGGTCTACAGTTAATGCATTCTCGGTTAAAGCGTCATGTGAACGGCGCATGTCACGGCGAGAGCGACTTTTACGGTTTTGCTGAACGGCCATGATGGCTCCTTACAAAGATCGAAAAAATGGATCAGAACAAATTCGATTGTCTTATACTCAAGAGTATAACACAAAAATTAGTTAAGTTTACCCTTCAAACCTGCCAAAACATCAAACGGGTTGTCCCGTTTTTCTTCAACAAGCTCTTCAGCGGCAGGTTGATGCTTATGTTCACAAGCGTCATGCTTAGGTGACAAAGGCATCAACAATAACAATTCATCCTCTATCAGTGAGAGTAAATCAGCAGTCGCAGGCGCATCATATGAACCTTTGGTTGTTGCTTCACTTTCACCTAAAACGATGAAATCAGCATCCTCATCCAAGCGCTCTATCAGTGACTCGTCATCTACAAGAGCTAGATGAAAACTTGAAACAAACGGGATCTCAACAGTATCCAGACAACGCTGGCATTCCATTGGAACATTTGTTTCAACATGACCATCTAGCCATACAATGCGATGATAAGCATCCATTGATAGCTTACAGTCTATGTTAATCAATTGATCATCAATTGATCCAACAGCTTCACGAGCAATACGAACAAAGCGAGATAATGGCAGTGTTCCTGACCATTTAAAGCCCTGTTCAGCCCATTTAAACGGCTCAATCTGTGCCGGAAAGGTATTTGCTGACATAATTAAGGCGGCAATTCTACAAATTCATCAGTACTCTGTCAAAGATTAAGATACAATTTTGTACTTATTTAGACAGACCATTTGGGTAACTTAAGTTATGCATCTGTTGCAGCCGCAAACAGAAGTGAATATTTCATCACTTATGAGCACAATTTCAACGCTTGATTCTGACATTTCAACCGACCAAGTGCAACTCTCGGCTTGGGAGAAACTTTCCACAGAAACAGAACACGTCGATTGGCTCATCTTACACTTTAATCATTGGTTTTCCCACCTGAATGTGAGCTTAGTGAAAGGTGACTTTGAGCCCGAGTACTTTCCTGCTGATTCAAACGGCCCTGCCCGTATTCAATTTGCTCATGGTTATTTCAATAGCGCTTTGCATGAAATTAGCCATTGGACTATTGCTGGCGAGCAACGCCGTTTACTTCCCGATTTAGGCTATTGGTATGCACCAGATGGTCGCAGCAAAGAGCAACAAGCCCTCTTTGAACAGGTAGAAATTAAGCCCCAAGCGATCGAATGGTTATTTGCCAAAGCCTTTGGACGTAAGTTTCGTGTATCACTCGATAACCTCACTGGTGAAGGAGGAGATGGCAGCAGCTTTAAAGATAATGTCTATGCACAATTACAGGCTTATTTTAAAGGTGAAGCCAAACTTCCACGCGATGCTTGGCGCTTTATCCAATGCATTTGCCACTGTACACGTGCTGGCAAAATGTTACAGGCGAATGAATTTCAACGTGAAATGCTTGATTAAATTATACAATTTGACTGCATTTCACGTTGCACAAAGCGAATAGACCGCGACATAATGTCTAGAGCTTTTAATAATAAGAGGAAAACGACATGTTGCATTTAAGAATACATCCGGAAAATCCTCAACCCCGTTTAATTACGCAAGCCGTTGAACGGATTCGTGCCGGCGATGTGGTGGTTTATCCCACAGATGCCGCCTATGCCATCGGTTGCCAGATTGGGAACAAAAATGCCATGGAACGCATTGCCCAAATTCGTCAGCTCGATGCTAAACATCAATATGCGATTATTTGTGCAGATTTATCTGACATTGCCACGTATGCCAAAGTCGACAATGCCATGTATCGTTTATTGAAAAATAACACCCCTGCGGTCACCACCTTTATTTTGCCTGCGACCAGTGAAGTTCCTCGCCGTTTAATGCATCCTAAAAAGAAAACCATTGGACTGCGTATTCCGAGCAACCCGATTTGCCAATTGTTACTCAAAGAACTCGGTGAACCTTTATTAACATCGACCTTAATTTTACCGGGCCAAAAAGAACCGATTGATGATCCTTACGAAATTGAACTGCAAATCGGCAAAAGAATAGATGTATTAATTGATGGCGGTTTAGGTACTTTAAATACCACTAGCGTTGTAAACCTTGCAGGTGAATACCCTGAAGTGATTCGCCGTGGTGTCGGTGATGTCAGTGCCTTTGAATAGCATGTACTGTTAAATACATGCTGTTACCGATCAGAGGCACAGCATGTAAAAGTCCTCTGCTCAAAACGCGGTTAAAGCACCTTTCGATAAAGGAATCGACCTGATGACTTTATTTCAAATGTTACTCAAGCTGCAAAATGCGACAGACCTCAGTGTCTCCGAGCAAAGCAGTCTCAATCATTTTGCTATATATGCCACTGAGCCTTGGACTTTAGAATCCACGGCTCAACTAAGGGCAATAGATAAAAATTTAATTTCACCAATAGCGACAACACCGCCGCAGGTTTTTCGTTATTTTCTGCATGCATCAACGGTCAAATCACTGTTTAAACGTAAAGCTAATCAAAATCTCTGCTCGCAAGCGCAGTGCCAACTCATCATCGAATTTGCACTTGAGCAGAGAGTCTTACCAACAGGCTCAAAACCTTGATAGTGCGCTTTTCCTCAAGCGCTATAAAGCTGCATAAATTCTTTTAAATGAATTTTTTGTTGCCCTTGCTCATCAAAATTATTTGTATCGAGCCATGCTGCATAAGCTTGAGACAACATTGGCCAATCCTGATCCAACATCGCAAACCAAGCGGTATTACGATTACGACCTTTCACAATCACATGTTGACGAAACAACCCTTCAAATTGAAAGCCAAAACGCAAAGCAGCATTTTTCGAAGGCGTGTTCAAGTCATCACACTTCCACTCCACCCGTCGATAACCTGCTGCAAAGCACGCTTTTAACAATAGATAAATGGTTTCTGTTGCTGCGGTTGATTGCTTCATTAAACTTGAAAAATAGACATTGCCAATTTCGATGACAGCATGTGCTGGGCGTACATTGAGCAAACCAACCCATCCTACAATGGCATCACCAACTTCAATGACATAATGCATCGAACCTGCTAGATGAAAGGATTGCTGAAAATAATCACGCAATTGCTGCATGCTTTGAATTTGAGAATAAGGCAAATACGTCCAACAGCGTTCATCGGGTTCTTGTTGTACTGTCTGCCATAGCCGCTGTAAAAGACTATCATCAAGCTGATCGGGCAACATCGGAATAAGTCGAACAGATTGCCCCACTTCGGTTTTACATCTGAACTGGCATAGTTCAAACTGCGCCAACGTCATCCCTACGGCCTGACCCCATTGATTATATTGTTGTGGCATAGCAAATATACTTTTAGTCAATTCATTCAAATCATTTCATGCTGGACGCCCATCATCCAGATATCACAGCTTAAATGAGTTCATGGATTGATGAGTGTATTTTTTACAATTAACACAAGATGTGATCGATATCACAGCTTTAAAATTTTACATGTGTATAAATAAAGCCTATTCCCTATAAATTTTAAGTTTTTTACCCAATTCAACCGTTCAGTAATTTCTTTAAACGCATTTTTCCATTACACTATTCCCTATAACTTTTGTGCTTTTACTTTCGATGTGAGATCGAAGCGAAAGCTGTCTGCATGCCTTTGAAAATTCGCGTGGCCTATAATTGCAATGAACCAAACTGTCCATAATTCTATGGAAGATGCTCCACACATTCGTGTTTTGGATGAGTGGCAAGAAGCTATTCCAGAAGATTTGTACATTCCACCCGCTGCATTTGAAATTCTATTAGAGCATTTCGAAGGACCACTCGACTTTCTGATTTACCTGATTCAAAAAAATGGCTTCGACTTATTACAAGTCGATATTGCCCCGATTGCATCCCAATATTTGTCCTATATGGATACAATGAAATCTCTAGATATTGAATTAACCGCAGACTATATGGTGATGGCAGCCCTATTGGCCGATTTAAAATCGCGTCTATTATTGCCAAAACCTAAATCGACCGCAGCACATGAACAAGATCCTAAACAAGAATTGATTGACCGTTTAGAAACCTATTTGCGCATCAAACAAGCTGCGGAAAGATTAGGTCAAATGTCGGTATTGGATCGAGATACTTTCGATACCAATGTCAGTTTAGGAACTATTGTCGAAACCAATGATGGCTATGACATTCAATTACTTCGTGATGCCATACTCTGTGTTTTTAATCGACCAGAACCAGTTACCCACCAAATTTTGCAAGAGCCTGTCTTACTCGAAGAACGTATTGCTTATATTGAAACTAAGCTTGAGTCAGGTGAAGTATTAGACTTTGCGGACTTACTCAAACCAAGCCAAGGCCGCATGGGTGTTGTCGTGACATTTATGGCCGTATTGGAACTGACACGCCAACAAAAAGTTCAAATTGTCGCATCAGGTGTAGAAGCACCGCTTGCAATTCAGGGAGCACGTGCATGAACACTGAACTTAAACAAATGACTGCGGTGACTTCAGAAGATAATCTGCATGAAATTTTGATGCAGCTTGAAGCCATTATTTTTGCCAGTGAAGCGGCAGTGAGTATTGCCCGTTTAAAAGAGGCTTTCCAAGACCGTTTCAGTAAAACTGAATTACGCCAATATTTGCAGCAACTTTCAATGCTGCAACACGGCAGATCAATTGAACTTGTTGAAACCGCTCAAGGTTTCCGTTTTCAAGTACGTGCAAAATATCGTAATATTATTGCACAGACCTGGCCTGAACGACCAACTCGTTTATCGCCATCCTTGCTCGAAACTCTTTCTGTCATTGCTTACCATCAACCGGTAACCCGCGCAGATATTGAGCAAATCCGTGGGGTGACCAACAATAGTCAAATTTTACGTACGTTATTTGACTGGAACTGGATTAAAGAATCTGGTTTTCGTGAACTCCCAGGACGACCCGCGTTGTTAGTTACAACGCCTCAATTTTTAAATGCTTTTGGTCTAACCTCTTTGGGCCAATTGCCTCCCCTGCAGGATGCCAAGGAAGCTTTTATGGCCCTCGATGCGAATGCACCGAAGTCATAAATAGGTGAACTGTTGATGATAATTTCTAAGGTTATGCTGTCATGAGTGAAAAATTGCAAAAGGTGCTCGCACGCGTTGGTTTGGGTTCTCGCCGTTATATGGAAGAAGTCATTGCCGCTGGTCGTGTGAGCGTAAATGGGCAAGTTGCCCAAGTGGGTGAACGTATTGAACCGGGTGATGAGCTTCGCATCGATGGTCGTAAAGTTCAGTTCCAAATTGAAGACGAAATTCGTCGCCGTGTGTTGATTTACTATAAACCAGAAGGCGAAATTTGTTCACGCAATGACCCTGAAAACCGTCCAACGGTATTTGAACAATTACCTCAAATTACCGGTGATCGCTGGGTAATGGTAGGTCGTCTAGATATCAACTCTACAGGTCTATTGCTGTTCACAAATGATGGTGAACTGGCGAACCGTTTAATGCACCCTTCTAGCGAAATCGAACGTGAATATGCCGTTCGTGTCATGGGTGAAGTCACTCCTCAGTTAAAAAACAACATGTTACAAGGCGTTGTTTTAGATGATGGCCCTGCAAAATTTGAGTCATTCTCTGAAATTGGTGGTGACGGTATTAACCGTTGGTATCAAGTGGTCGTAAAAGAAGGTCGTAACCGCGAAGTTCGTCGTATTTTCGAATCTCAAGGCTTAAAAGTGAGCCGTCTTTTACGTACACGTTATGGTTCAGTAATTCTGCCACGCGAACTACGTACTGGTCGCTGGATCGAGCTAGATAAACAAGATATCGACAACTTAACCAAGTCCGTTGAGCTTAAACCACGTCAAGGTACTGGCCTGTTTGGTATGGCGAAACGTCGTACTGAACGTATGCAAGATAAACCAATGGCAGCACGTCGTGGTGGTTACTTACGCCAACAACGTCGTGACAGTGACGAAAACCAGCCACAACAAAGCAATGGTTATCAAGACAACCGTGGCGAACGTCGTACTGGTCGTACTGAAGGTGTTTTCCAAGGCAATGGATTTAACCGTTCAGAGCGTCGCAACGAAGGGTTCAACAATAACCGTAATGATCGCAACAGTGAAAACTTCGGTAACCGTGAACGTCGTAACGACAATTTTGGCAATCGTGAGCGTCGTAATGACTCTGTGCCAAGTCGCGCATTTAGCGGAAACAACAAAGGCTTTAAGAAATTTTAATTTCTTAAGTATAAAAAAACCGCTCATTTGAGCGGTTTTTTTTATGATTACTAAGCAAATTGTTCAGTGGTTTGTGGAATCGCACTCAGCAAACGCTTGGTATATTCATGCTGCGGCGATCTATACAACTCATCCGAGTTTGCAATTTCAACGATATCACCATGGTTCATCACCATGATTTGGTCAGAAATATATTTCACTACAGATAAATCATGTGAAATAAAGATATAGCTCAAACCAAACTCATCTTGTAAGTCTTGCAATAAATTCAGAACTTGGGCTTGAACCGAAACATCTAATGCAGAGACAGACTCATCACAGATCAAAATTTCTGGCTTTAAGGTCAAGCATCGTGCAATGGCAATACGTTGACGCTGACCACCAGAAAACTCATGTGGATAGCGATAAAATGCTTGTGCAGGCAAACTGACACGTTCAAGTAAATCAAACGCCATTTGCTCTCGTTCTGCATCATCCTTCCCAATCTGATGCACTTGCATCGGCTCCATCAGAATTTGACCCACAGTAAAACGTGGATTAAGTGAAGCATATGGGTTTTGGAAAATGATCTGTATTTTGCGCTGATATTGGGTAAATTCTTTTTCGCTCATCGCCAAAATATCATGACCTTCAAACAGCGCCTGACCACCTGTCGCTTCCTGTAGACGCATCAGTAAAAGGCCGATTGTGGTTTTACCTGAGCCAGACTCTCCAACCAACCCGAGCGTTTTACCTTTCGCCAGTTGAAACGAGACACCTTTGACCGCCTGATATTCATCCTTACCAAATAAACCCTTGCGGCTATAAAAAGATTTTTTCAGGTCTTTGACATCTAAAATAATCTGTTCGTTACCCGTAAGACCACGCGTTCGTTGTCTACGGGTTTCCTCAGATAAATGCACATCCTCAATCAGCTCATCACCATTTTGACGCATAAAATCACTGATCATTGGCAATTTATAAGGACGCTCAGACATCTGAGGACGGCACTTGAGCAAAGCGCGTGTGTAAATATCTTTAGGATGATCCAGCACTTCATTGACCAAGCCTTGTTCACGGATTTCTCCATGACGCATGACAATCACCTGATCGGCAATTTCACTTACCAATGCTAAATCATGTGTAATGAACAGCATCGACATCTCACGTTTCTTTTGCAAGGCTTCGAGTAAATCTAAAATTTGCTTTTGAATCGTCACATCAAGTGCTGTGGTTGGCTCATCTGCAATCAATAACTTCGGCTCACATGCAATTGCCATAGCAATCATGACCCGCTGTTGTTGGCCACCTGACATTTGGCTAGGATAGGCATCAATTTTCGTTTCAGGAGAAGGAATACCCACTTCCTTCAATAATTCCAAAGTCCGTGCTCTTGCCTGCTTACGTCCCATACCTAGATGAAGTCGTAATACTTCTGCAATTTGATCACCCACCGTAAAGACAGGATTGAGTGACGACATCGGTTCCTGAAAAATCATCGCAATATCTTTACCGCAGATATTGCGCATTTCTCTTGGTGACAGACTCAGTAAATCCCGCCCTTCAAAAACTATTTTACTGCTCGTATCTATACGGCTTTGATCACGTGGCAACAGCCCCATGGTTGCCAACGAGGTCACCGACTTGCCACTGCCAGATTCTCCCACAAGCGCCACAGTTGTATTGGCAGGAATGTCAAAAGATATTCCTTTGACCGTTTCGATATAACTTTTATCTTCAGCTTTAAAGCTCACTTTCAGGTTTTGAACACTGAGGAGCGTTGGTTTAACAGTTTGATTTTGTTCCGTCATCCTTTACTCCTCCTTATTTCAATTTTGGATCTAATGCATCACGCAATGCATCAGTAAACATTGAAAATGCCGTAACCAAAACCGCCATCGCTACAGATGCTGCGATAAGTTGCCACCATTTACCTAAAATCAATTCACTTTGTGCTTCATTAAGCATACTTCCCCATGACACAACCCCAACAGGAACACCAAATCCCAAGAAGCTCAAAATCACTTCTGACTTAATAAAGGCCACCACTAAAATCGAGATTTGCACCAATGCAATATGACTGACGTTCGGAAAGATATGCACAAAGATGCGTCGGAAATGACTCACCCCTATCGCTTTGGCAGCGAGTACATATTCACGCGAAGTATGTTTCATATACTCTGCGCGAATCAGACGATACACCCCCGTCCATCCAGTAAGCCCTAGAATGAGGACAATCGATAAGATCCCCTTTTGCTGTAGTACAGCAGCAATCGCAAGAACCAAGAGCAAATACGGAATCGAGGTAAAAATGTTATAGAACCAGTTTAAAATATCATCAACCCAACCACCAAAGTAGCCAGAAATTGCCCCTAAAATTGTCCCAATCACGACAGCAAGTAATGCAGCTACCACGCCAACAATAATAGATGTTTCAGCACCCTTAATGGTTTTTTGCAGGACATCCTGCCCCCATTTATCCGCACCAAACGGTAAAGTTTGTTTTAGCTCGCTTTGTTGATCTAACAAATGACCACCCAATTGCTGATCAATCGCCTTCATATCTTCTGCTAATGGATCGACAACGCCATAGTAGTCAATTGCATTGGCACCACCTTGCTCAGTCGCAATCTCTGCATTCAGTTCAGCAATTACATCCTTTAAAGGATCAACAGGATTTTCAGGCAATGCCATATCTTCTGCTGATGCTTTGGTTTTGGCTGTTTCATTGAGTTCCGCCCCAATAAAACTTGGAGGTGCATAACTAACTGCCACTTCTTTATTCCAATTGGATGCAACCACGCCTGTCATCGACAATAGCAACACCACGAAATAGCACAGTACAACGAACAACGACACCATCGCTAATTTATCGGCCTTTAGGCGTCGCATCGCCAACTTCCACAAGCCAGTCGATGCAGGTGTTGATGCCGTTGCTTTGGTCTTATTGAATATTCCTAGCATAGGCCACCTACTTCAACTGAACGCGAGGATCGACAAGTTTATAAATCAAATCCGCGATTAAGTTAAAAATCATTGTAGCCGCTGCAACGTAGACTGTAATCGCCTTAATGACAGGGAAGTCACTGCGTTCAACAGCAATAATGACTTCACGACCAATACCCGGAATACCAAAGAATCGTTCAATCAGGAAAGCGCCTATCAGCAGTGCCGGTAGACTCGACATGACATCGGTAATAATTGGAATTGAGGCGTTACGCAGTACATGTACACCTAAAATACGGCTTTCACCCACACCTTTTGCGCGCGCAGTTCGAACATAGTCTTGATTGACTTCATCCAATACAAAACTGCGGTATAAGCGCAAAGTTGGCGCAATACTCACCACCAACATAATTAATATAGGCAGTAAACCGTATTTAAATAAGTTTTCGCTAAAGTGATCACTCCAGCCTTGAACCGGAAACCAACTCAACTGATATGTAAATACGTATTGGAAAACAATAATGTAAACCAAAATACTGATCGACATACCAATCGTACAAAGCATCATAATCATACGATCGGTTAATGTGCCACGAACTGAAGCCACAGCAAGTGCCAAACCAATTGAAATGATCGTTTGCAAAATAGTTAAAGGAATTAAAATCGTCAGTGACGGTCCTAGACGGGTCAAAATAATATCTGACACCGACTCACCTGTACTCCAACTCATTCCATAATCAAAAGTTAAAATCTGCTTAATGAAAATCCACAATTGTACATAATAGGGTTGATCAACCCCCAACTGTTGACGGATGTTTTCAATTTGCTCTGGGTTCGACATTTTGCCTGCTAGAATATATGCAGGGTCCCCACCTACCCAGTTAAATAAGAAGAATATGAGCAGAACAACCCCCAACATCGTTGGGATCATCTGCCATATACGCCGTATGATATATGCCAGCATAAAGTTGTCCTTACTTCACTCGTTGTCCAGTAATTTCATCAAAGAAAGCTTTGTTATCAGGTTTACGACCTAAGAAATCATGCACCAATTTTTCTGCTTCATATTGACCACCTTGCGACAAGATCGTTTTGCGGTAGCGTTGTCCCACTTCAGGGTTATTTAGGTTATCTCCGAAAGCAGACAACATATCGAGTGCCATCACTTCAGACCACATATAGCCATAATAGCCAACTTGATAACCGCCCATGATATGGTTGAATTGTCCTGGGAATTCAGTACTTGGGACATAGCCTAAAGCTGTCTCGCCTTCCATTTTCTTCCAAACATCTAAAGGTTTAACACTCAAAGCATCTGATGAGTGAAGTGCCATATCATATTTTGCATACAAGGCTTGACGTGCATAATGTAAACCACGTCCATAGCTATGAACTGCTTTTAATTTATTAATCAGGGCATCATCTACAGGTGGACACGCTGGATTACAGTAATTTGCAAGCGTAGATAAAGTTTCTTTACGACGTGCCCACTCTTCATACATTTGTGAAGGCGCTTCTACAAAGTCGCGCTCTACTGAAGTCCCCGATTGAGATGCATAGCGTGTATTGGACAAAATACCGTGTAAAGCATGACCAAACTCATGAACAAAGGTTTCAAGTTCATCACTATTTAAACCTTTACGGTTAAAGTTGGTCACTAAAGCAGAAATCGGTTTACGCTTAGTCAAGGTACTACCACCTTTTACGCCCCAAACAGCTGCATGACCGTACTTCCCTTCACGTGGGTATTTATCGATATATAAACCACCAAGCAGCTCACCGGTCTTTTTATCTTTTACATCATAATATTCAACTTCTGACTGCCAAACATCAACTTTCGCAGGCTTAAATTCAATGCCATAAAGGTCAGATGAAATGGCAAAAATCCATTCTTGAGATGCTTGGGTTGGGAAATAGTCACGCAATTTTTCTTGATCGATTTGATACTTTTCTTTGCGAAGTTTTTCACTCCAATAACTCTCACTCCAGCGATTGATTTCAGCTTTTTCGAGTGGAATTTTCAGGCTTTTCGCTTTGAACTCACGTAAAGTCTCAACTTCTTTTTTCTCTAAAGGTGCCACCGTTTGATGAACATCGGCTAAGAACTTATTCACTGTTTCAGGGTCTTTTGCCATACGGTGTTGCAACACCCATTCGGCATAGCTTTTTTTGCCAAAGAGCTGCGCAATTTCATAACGTAAATCCATTGCTTGCTTTAACAATACTAAGTTTTTCTCAGTACCACGACGCGTGAATGCAGTTTGGTAACGCTTACGCGCATCATCACTTTCTGCTAGTTCCATAAATGGACGGTATTCTGGGTATTCAAAACCGAGCAAATAATTGCCCTTTTCATTTTTCTTTAAGCCCGAAATATAGCTGTCTGGCAAGCCTTTCAACTCCGCCGGTGTAAACTCCAGTTTTTCTTTATTATCTCGTACATTACGCGCATATTCTTGTTCAATTTTTGCCAATTCATCAAAGATAGCTTTCAAACGTGCACGTTTTTCAGGTGTAAATTGCACCCCTGTATTTTCAAAACCATCCAAGATGTCTTGACGCATTTTTTTATCAATTTCGTCATTGGTTTTGAGTTTTTTAATTTGCTCATAAAGTTTTGGATTTTGATAAACCGAAGTTTGAAACTCCATAATTTTAATTTCACAATCTTCCGCAGCCTTACGTAAAGCCTCATCAGGATCGACGTTGCTATATAGTCCGATTGGTCCATAAAAATCTTCAAATTTGGCAAAAATTTGATCCCACTCCGCCAAAACAGGTGCTGCTTTTGCATTATTTTTTATCTTTTTTTGCTCAAATGCCGCTAAATCTGTTTTCACTTGCTGAATTTTGGCATCACACAGCGCAGGTATTTCTTTGGCTTGGAACTTTGGCAAAGTACTCCGTATTGAATCTTCGGCTTGAACGAATTGGCTAGCGCCGATCATCAACATACTGAGGGTGGTGAGTTTCAAAGCTTTATTTTTCATAATTTCTCCAGTTTTGTTCCATTTTATTTTTTCGGGTCAATATCGATGTACATCCATTCTGTTGCCAAAATTGGATGCTTTTTATAACCAATCACGCGTGGTTGCGACAACACACTACGGTAACGTGCATAATTAATTTGGACAGGCATATACACTTCTAATATGCGTGACATTTTCCGATAGACTGCATCCCGCTCTGGTCCCGGTTTCATACGCTGTGTTTGTTCATATAAACGGTCGTATTCAGGTATTTTTGAACAGCCGTTGTTGGTGACATTGATATTTTTGCCATAGAACAATTGCATAAAATTGTCTGCATCTGGATAGTCTGCGATCCATGCAGATGCTTTAAACATGGTTTTACACTGTTTTTCGGCTTTTAAAGCTTCTGCAAATGGCATCGACTTTGTTGTCATTTTTATTTTGATGCTATCTAAAGTTTTCTTCCAAAATTCGCCCGACTGCTGACTACGGCTACTATTGCCCGCTATCGTCATTTCAATCGTTAGCGGTTTACCATTCGGTTGAGTACGCCAACCATCTGCGCCGACTTTATAGTTATAACGATCGAGCAATAAATTTGCCGCTTTGACCGAATATGGAATACTCGACTTATAATTCGGGTCATAGCCGACAACACCGAGTGGAATTGGGCTTTGTAATTTTTGCGCATCACCATTCATCAAAATTTTGATTTGATTATCTGCTGAATAAGCCATCGCCATTGCACGACGTAATGCAATTTTTTCTTTACTAAAACCACCAACCACAGGGTTTTGCATATTCCAATAGTGATAGTCGATAGAGGGGTCAGAAATGCGCGACATTTGGATGCCTTTTTTAGCCAACTCAGGCTTTAGCTCTCCATCTTTTAAGGCTTGTACCGACAAATCTCCATCGAGCACCAACAAATCAGCTTCATTTTTTGCAAAGGTCAACCAACGTGATTGTGATTCTTCCATCACCTGAATATCAATCACACCAATTTGTGGCATTTTTTTGCCTTGCATGGCTTTTACGATCTTTTCATCTTTGGCATCTGATGCCTTGAAGTCCCAGACAAAACCACGATAGTTGGGATTGGCCTTTAAAATAATTCGTGAGCCAGGTGTCCAGCGCGTCAAAATATATGGCCCTGTACCCACCGGTTTACCCATCACAAAACCCGCTTTGTCTCGATATTTTTCGACCACTTCACGTGCCATAGCCGATGCAGGTTGATGAGCCAATAACATTGGAAAGTTTTGATCTGGAGAATTTAAACGAATGACAAGGGTATAACGATCAGGAGTTTGTATGCCTTCAATTGGTGCATCATAGTCAAACTTACCTGTTTTTTTCGCCTTATCTAAAACCTTCTCCATGCCTAAAATGCGGCCATCGAGTAGCCAACTGTTTGGTGAGCGAAGTTGTGGATCGACTAAACGTCTAAAGGTATATGCATAATCAGCCGAGGTTAACTCTCTTTTCTTGCCCTTAAACACAGGATCATCAGCAAAATAAATGCCTTTTTGCAGGCGAATGGTATAAGTCAAACCATCAGCACTGATTTCTGGCATCGCAGCCGCCGTTTTAGGAACCAACTTTGCTGGTGATGCTAAATAGTCATAGGTATATAAGGTTTCAAAGATTGAGGTATTCACATGTGCAGAATACAGATCATGTACGCCAACTGGGTCAAAACCTGTTTCTGCGACAGGGAAAATATGACGTAAAACTTTATTTGGATCTGCTGGATTCTTTGCCATTGCTAATGTCGGCATCGCACTGAATAGCACTCCCCCCATCAAACACGCTGTAGCAAATTTGGTTAGCGTAAAATTCGAATTTCGCTTCATTGTAATCCTGACTCAATTATTTTTTACTAGGCTGAATATCGAGATATTGCCAACTGGTGTTCATCATTGGATGTGTTTTATACCCCTGAATTTCAGGGTGAATTAACCAATTACGAATCCGTGTAGAATGGATAATCCAAGGGTTATCCGCTTCAATTTGACGGTTCATTTTTTCATAAAAAGGTTCACGATCTTTAGGTTTCAACACAATTGCTTGTTTATATAAAGCGTCATAAGCTTTAGATTGATAACAACTTAAATTCCCTTGTCCTGAATTTGGCCCATATAGTAATTGAGCAAAGTTCTCCCCTTCAGGATAATCTGCAATCCACGCTCCTGACCACATCATATATTTACATTGCATTGCTTCTTTTAAATTATCAGCAAAGTTACTGACCTTAAACTGTACCCGTATCCCAATGGCATCGAGATTTTTTTTCCACAACTCAGATTGAATCACTGATTTAGAGCTATTTTCAGTATTTATTTTTAAGGTCAACGCTTTACCATCGGGCAAGGTTCGATAACCATCAGCACCTTTCTTATACCCAAATCGATCCAGTAATTTATTGGCCAGCAATGGGTTATATCCCAAACTGCTGCGATATTTTGGATTAAAGCCACTCACACCTTCTGGCAAAAACATTTCAGCCTTTACGGCCTGCCCTTGATATAACTGTTTAATCGCTTCAGCTTGATTGTATGACATGCTGATAGCACGGCGTAACGCAATCTTTTCAAGGCTTTGACCACCGACAAGCGGGTCTTGCATATTGAACATGCTGTAGGTGATTTCAGCATCTTTATTTGGATAATGCTTAATGCCGAGCTTTTGCATATCAGGCTTAAGTTTATTTTGCGAATCTAAGGCTTGCGGTACTGCATTTGAGGTCAATTTATCAAAATTCAGCTGCCCTGTTTTAAATGCTAACCACCGTGACTGTTCTTCTTCAATAATACTGACGGAAACTTTGCCGATTTGCGGCATTTTCTTCCCGTTCATTTCTTTAACTAACTGATTGTCCCAAGCTGTGCCTGTCGATTTAAAATTCCAGACAAAACCACGATAATTCGGGTTTGCAACCAGTTCGATCTTGCTACGTGGCACATATTTACTGAGCTGATACGGTCCCGTTCCCACAGGATGCTGTGCAATTTTATTGCCATAAAATTCAACAACTTCTTTTGAAATTGCACCAAACGTAACATAGGCCAAAATATATTGAAAATTATAGTCAGGGCGCGTCAAAGTAATTTGCAAAGTATAAGGATCTATCGCTTTTAGGCCGGCAATAGCCGCATTGTAATTAAATTTTCCTGACTTCTTTGCATCCGCAACGACCGCATCCCCTCCTAAGATTTTGCCATCAATAAATGAATAGGTCGGAGAACGGTTAGCTGGATCTAAAATTCGTTGAATCGCGTAAATGTAATCTTGCGCAACTAGCTCGCGTTTTTTTCCCTTAAAGGCTGGATCATCTGAAAAATGGATGCCTCTTTTGATTTTGAAGGTATAGACTTTTCCTTCTTGTTCAATCTTTGGCATCGCTTCAATGGTATTTGGAACAAGAACAACAGGACGTGCTAGATAGTCATATTTCAATAAGGGTTCAAAAATGGCTTCCGCAATATTGCCACTATAATAATTATAGGTTTTGACCATATCAAAACCATCATCAGGTGCTTCAAATGCAATATTTAAAACTTTATTCGATTGTGCAGAAGCTTGAACCTCGGCCATCATCCCTGTTGAAATTAATAATGCAAGGAGCGCTATTTTAAATTTTCTAGTTTCCAAACCTTTTCCTTTCTGATGATTTTTTAATAATACAAAGCCGCAAGCAGACTTTAAATAAAGCCACCCTCACTAAAATAAAACAATCTAGTTTAAATTGAGTTTTAAACGTAGAACTTAATACAGCAATTAATATAAAGCGAAATTCATGCCACCACTCCTTGGTTGAAAGTTATCTGAATTAAATATCCTTTTAAATTCATTTTTTAAGATAAATTTATACTAATAGCGACTTTCCGAGTAAAGCTCGTTTTTATCAAAAATTCAACTCTTGGATGTGTACTCATCCATGCACATTCTGCACAAATATAATACATTCCTGATTCATAATGGATCATGTTCAGATGAAATGACAGACAACAGACAACTAAGCCACTGAATTTATGGTTTTTATTTTTTATTTATTTCTCTTATTAGCCTTATAAATCAAACACATAAATATGAATTAAATCACACTTTTTATGGTTTAATTTGCACCTAATCATGTTTTTAAATTTTTTTTTGATCAAATGTTAAATTCCCAACAAACCCCAATCAAAAGGATAATTTTAAAAAATATACTTACCGTTCATCTTAAATTTCTCCAATTTAAAATCAATAATGTAGATATTTATCAGTATTTTATATTTGAAAATAAAATTTAAATATAAATATGGCACTTGAATTGCTTAAAAAGAATCAAGCAATATCGCTAACTACAACAAAAAGGAATACTTTTACTATGAAAGAGAAAAAAAATGCTAAATCTGTGGGGGGCACACCATTTAGCAAAACAATACTTAAATTAAGTACTCTTAGTTTAAGTATGCTGTGTTTATCTTTAGCGCATGCAGCAGATAATACGGACGAAGAAGAGAAAGCTCAGCCAAAAGTAGCTAAAGTGACCGTAACAGGCTCTTCAATTAAAGGGGTAGCAGCACAGAGTGCATCACCAATTACGGTGATTAAAGCTGAAGAATTAATTAAACAGGGTGTTACCACTGTGGAAGAAGCGATGAATAAAGTCAGTGCTAACCAGGCTGGCTTTGTGACTTCCCAGAATATTGGTAAAAGTAATACCTCTGGTTCTTCAGCAAATTTACGTGGTATTGGTACCGATAAAACACTTGTCCTTTTAAATGGTCGCCGTCTGGCAAATAGTCCATTCAGTACTTCAGAAGTCAATTTGAATATCATTCCATTGGCAATGGTAGACCGCGTCGAAGTCCTACGTGATGGTGCATCTGCCGTTTATGGTGCAGATGCAATCGCAGGTGTAATCAACTTTATCACTAAAAAACAATATACAGGCGCTGGTATTAGCGGAGGTATATTTGCACCTGAAGAAGCTGGAGGCGATAAAAAGGACGTCTCTATTTTTGGTGGTTATGGCGATTTAGATGAACAAGGTTTTAATGTCTATGGTGTTATCGATTATCGTAAAACCGACCCAATCTGGGCTAAAGATCGTAAAGTCAGTAAACGTGGCGGTTTAATTCCTGAACTCGGTATGGCAATTGGATCGACAGCTGGATTCCCTGCAAATATCGGTGATTCAGGCGTTGGTATTGTTAACCCGTATATCAACGATAACTGTAATAATGCACCAAATACATTTGTCTCTGGTACACGCTGTTTACTTAATACCCAAGCATTGATTGGTATTATTCCGGAAGAAGAAACACTATCTGCTCTTGGTAAAGCTACAATTAAAATCAATGACAATATCAATGCTGTTGCTGAATACATCTATACAAAAAGCGAAGTCACCACTTCTATTGCTCCAGATGTTTGGGGTGGTAGCCTAACTATTCCGAATACAAGTAAATACTACCCTGGCAATGGCATAACTCCAGGTATAACTGGTTTAAAAGATGATGAAGCTGCCCTTTATCTTCGTTCTCAAGCTGGTAATCGTGTATCACACACCATTAATGAATCGAATCGTGTCTTTGCCGGAATTGAAGGTGAAGCTTTAGGCTGGGATGTGAATGCTGGGGTGACATATGCCAAAGGTGAATCAAGTGACAGCTTCAAGAGCGGCTATCTCAACATGGAGAAAGTACAAGATGCGCTGAATGATGGAACACTTAATCCATTTGGTGCGCAAGCACCTGAAGATGCAGGGAAATGGTCGACTTTTGATGTTAGAGGTAAAACAAACGTCGCGAGTTTAGAATCAACTTCTGTTGACTTCACAATTAGCCGACCAATTTTCGAACTACCTGCGGGTGAAGTTGGTTTTGCATTCGGTGGTAGTTTCACTAAGCAAGATTGGGAGGCTAAAGTAAACTCACCGATTGTCGCTTTAGTTCCTGGTAGTGGTATAGACCCTGATAAACCAATCAGTAAAGGTGATCGAGAAAATACAGCATTCTTTACAGAATTCCACATTCCGATTTTACCAACCTTAGAAGCTCAACTTGCAGCGCGTTATGATGATTTCAGTGATTTCGGCGATACATTCAACCCGAAAGTTTCATTACGTTGGGAACCGACAAAGCAATTGATGTTCCGTTCGTCATATAGCACTGGTTTCCGTGCCCCAAGCCTTTGGGAAATCAACGCTCCACAAAGCGAAACATACACTAGCGCCAGCTTCGACAATCCAAGATTTTGTGATGCTGAGGGCAAGCCAAATGATGTTAACTACGCCGACCAATGTGGTATGCAATTCAAACGCAAGCAAGGTGGTAACCCAGATCTTCAACCTGAAGAATCAACATCATATACAGCTGGTTTCGTCTTTGAACCAATCAAAAACTTAGTCTTTACTGCTGATTACTACAATATTGAAATTGAAGATCTTGTTGGTTCAATTACACCTGACATGATTTTCGACAATCTTAGTCAATACGGTAACTTAATTGTATATGCACCAGATGGCCGAATTCAGTATTTAAATACAACACTGCAAAACATGGGTGGTTTAAAAACTTCTGGTGTTGATTTAAGTCTAAATTATCAAACTCCAAATACACCTACAGGACGTTGGGGCTTCGGTATTGATGGTACTTATGTCATCAAAATGGATTACCAAACTGAAAAAGGCGGTGAATGGGAAGGCTTAGTCGGTGTTTATGATGACCCTGCAGTTGTCCGCTGGAAACATACGGCCAACCTAAATTGGGCATATGAAAACTGGGGATTGCGTTTCGAACAACAATTCACCCGCGGTTATGAAGACGCATCTGAAACTCGTGATGTTGCTGACTATACCTTGTATAACGTTGCAGGTACTTACAAAGGCTTTAAAAATCTAGAGCTTACAGCAGGTATCAAAAATATGTTTGATGCCGAGCCAGCTGCATCTGACGCAAAAAACAATGCACAGTATGGTTATGACCCTCGCTACAGCGATCCAACAGGACGTACTTACTTTGTACGTGGTACATATAAATTCTTCTAAAACATAACTTTGCTAACACGGTTACTCGTCTAACCGTGTTAGTAGCGTTAATTTATTTAATTAGTCAAACATAAAAAATGCAAAAAACACTTATATCTCAAGTGCCAATTTCACTATTGATTGTTTGTCTCACATTTCAGGAGTAGTAATGGGCAAAAGCTTTTCCGAATTAGAAAATAATTCCGGCAAACGCCTGATCGGAATTGGGGCAGTCATTCTTCTGCATCTCATTGTACTCTACGGATTAATTACTGGCCTGTCCAAAAAAGGTGAGAAAACTGTAGAAGAACCTGTTGAATTAATCATTATTCAAGATAAAAAACCTGAGCCAGAAAAACCGAAACCAATTGAAAAACCACCTGAATTACCAAAACTCGTTAAGGAAGTGCTCAAAACACCAGACCCTCAACCTGAACAAAAGGTTGTTGAAAAAGCTGCACCAACACAAACAGTGAAAGCCGTTTCAACACCTACGCCTACAGCCTCTCCATCTCCTAGCCCTGTTGCAGCACCTGCACCAATCGCTGCGGCAGCACCCGCTCCTGCCCCTGCTCCAAAACCAGCTGGGGAAACACGTGGTGCATCTGAGGGTAGCGTTGGATGTAAAGAACCAGATTACCCTCGTGAAGCTGCAATGGCAGAAGAAGTAGGAACTGTCCGCATCTCTGTATTGGTTGGGCCTGACGGCAGTGCGAAACAAGTGAAGGTCAAAAAATCGAGTGGTACTAAATCTCTAGATAAGGCTGCTAGCAAAGCATTCAGCTTATGTACATTTAAGCCTGCACTCAAAAATGGTGAGCCAGTTGAAGATTGGTTTGATATTGAATACGAATTTAAACTTGATTAATGAATCTACAAAAATTTGGAGAATATGAATGAATAAAATGATGAAATCAGCACGTATTTTTGCATCAGCAACTGTATTAGCAACAACTACATTACTCCCGCTTCAATCTGTATTTGCTGAAGAATCTGCAACACCGCCAAGTATGGTTAAAGTCGAAATCAGTGAAGATAAAATTCAAAATACCGATGATGGAACACACACGCCACCACCAAAACCAGCAGCAACCCAAGAAGTCCACAACCCGTATGGCTTAGAAGCACTATGGCGTGAAGGTGACATCGTTGCTAAATCGACACTCTTTATCTTGGTCCTGATGTCGATTGGAACTTGGTACATCATGGTCACTAAATTTATTCAACAAGCTAAAATTAAGCGCCAAGGCAAAGAAGCTGAAGCTAAATTTTGGGATGCAGCTTCAATTGATAGCGCTGCAGAAACCTTAGACGAATCGAGTGCATACCGCTTTATTGCAGAAAAAGGCATTAATTCAACCAAAAAACACGGCGGTAATCTGCTGGAACGTATTGACTTCAACACATGGGTAACTATTTCAATCCAGCGTGCTATCGATAAAATTCAAAGCCATTTAAGTGGTGGATTAGCTTTCCTCGCTACTGTAGGTTCGACTGCACCATTTGTGGGTTTATTCGGTACAGTTTGGGGTATTTACCATGCTTTAACGGCAATTGGTATTTCAGGTCAAGCATCTATTGATAAAGTTGCAGGCCCAGTCGGTGAAGCCCTAATTATGACGGCAATTGGTTTGGCTGTAGCAGTACCTGCGGTTCTTGGCTATAACTGGTTAACACGTCGTAATAAAGCAGTTCTAGATAATGTTCGTACCTTTGGTTCAGATCTACACACCGTACTTTTAAGCGGTGAGATCAAAAACAATAATAACGACACAAAATAAGAGAGGCATCAGCCATGGGAATGATGGTCAATTCAGATGGTGACGAAGATGATGTAATTTCAGCCATTAACACAACACCTTTGGTTGATATTATGTTGGTGCTGCTCATTATTTTCTTAATTACAGTACCTGTTGCAATCCATACAGTTCCGGTGAAGTTGCCTGAGGAAAAGAATACGCCTTATGAAACTAAACCGATCAATATTCAGATTGCTGTCAATAAAAATGGCGATATCTTCTGGAATGAAAAATACATTGCAGATAAAGATACGCTGATCAGTCGACTACAAGCGGAAGCTAAAAAGCGTCCGCAACCTGAAGTTCATATCCGTGGCGATCAGGTGACAAAATATGAAGCGATTGATGAAGTCATTAGTGCAACACAAGCAGCAGGAATTGGCAAAATTGCTTTTGTCACCACCCCTGTTGCCGCACCATAATCGGATGAGGGACAAGGTATGGGAATGAATGTCGGTTCCGATAAAGACGATGATGTTATGTTGGACGTCAACATGACGCCATTGATCGATGTGATGTTGGTTTTGCTCATTATGTTTATTATCACAATTCCAATTCCAAATAACTCGATCAATATTGATTTGCCAAACGGTACGCCACCGCCAACCAATGAAAAGCCGCCTGAGCCGGTCACTTTACGGATTGATGCGCAAGGTAAATTATTTTGGAATGGTCAACCCGTTGCCAATAAGCAAGCTTTAGAAACACTTTTTGCTGGTGTTGCACAACAAGCAGATCAAGATACGATCAAAGTGCAACCTGACAAAATGACAGAATATAAAGATGTCGCTATGGTGATGGCAGCAGCACAACGTTTGAATGTCAAAAAAATTGGGGTCTCAGCAAATCAATAATTGCTCCCCAACAAAAAAAGCCAACTGATCACCTCAGTTGGCTTTTTTAATTCTTCACAGAAATCTATACAGTTAGTGACTCAGAAAGAAACTCTTAGTATTTATTAAGTATTTTTCTGCTTCCAAAATTCATATAGCTCATGATCACAATTTGGCTTTAACTGACTAAAACTCAACCCTTGCTGTTCATGAGGTTCATGTCTTAATTTTTCGGCAATCTCTGCTGTAGATAAGCCATAGGCTTCTGCATCAGCATTTGAATAGGCATACACAATTTTTTCAACTCCAACCATTCGCAGAGCTGCCAAACACATTGGACACGGTTGTCCGCTCGCATAAACGACACAGTCCTTCAAAGACGTCGTATTTAAATTTTGTGCGGCTTGTCTTAATGCATTTAACTCGGCATGAGATGTCGGATCGCCTGAGATTAATATTTCATTCACCCCTGTACTCACCACAGCACCATGCTTAACGATCACAGCACCAAATGGTCGCCCACCTTGCTCAATATTTTCTTTCGCAAGTTGAATCGCAAGTTCTATAAACGCATGATCCGTCATAATTACACCCAATCATTGTCAATATATAGAGTTAGCCCATTATGCCAATACAGGAACATCAATCCATAACGCCTCTGGAAAGAGTTTGGCTAAATATGCTTTTAAATATTCAGCAGTATCTTTAGAAATCAATGCATCTTGCGATTCATCATTTAAATTATAAGCCAGTGCATAAAGCGCCAAGCCACGACTTTTTAGTGCTTCCAAACTTAAAATCGTATGGTTAATGCTGCCCAAACGCCCCGAAGTCACCAAAATAACGGGATATTGCTTCTCTACAACATAGTCGATGGTTAAAAGGTCCGTAGTCAATGGCACCATCAACCCTCCCGCACCTTCGAGTAAAACGTTGTCATATTTTTCAGTTAAACGTTTTGTCGCGTATTCAATTTTAGCAAAATCAATGTCACGTCCATCGAGTTTGGTGGCGAGATGTGGCGACGCAGGATAACTAAATATTTCAGGCATCGTAAGTTTGGTTTCATCTTCGACCAACAACCCTGTACCCATAATTTGACGATGTTGTTCTATATCCTCAGAAATATCGACATTGCCTGTTTGGATCAACTTTTGCGTGATCGTTCGCGCCCCTTGTTCATTCCATATTTTAGCCAAATAGCCCGTGGTATATGTTTTACCGATGCCTGTATCGATCCCACTAATGAAATAAACTTGCCCTGTCATGGCATTCTCCGTGCAATACAAAAAATCGGATGATAGGTCAGTGTATAACGCATCTGCCCAGATTCATCACGCAAAGAAAACTGTTGATATGCTGAATAAAAATCAAAGAGCGATTGTTTCGTCCAACGAAAATGTGAGGCTGTCGCAGTCACACCTGTCGCTTTTAAATGCTGCAAAACCTGCTTTGGATGATCAAAATATAATGCCGCTGTCTGCTCTGAAAGATGCAGAATTTCAAAACCATTTTGACTTAATATAGCTTGAAGCATGTCGATATCGAGGTAGTCCAAACCCTGCCCAGTCAAAGCTTTTATTTCCTGTAAATTCTGCTGTCCAAAGGTCGAAAAACAAAAATATGCCTCTGGATTTAAACTTTGAAAGGCTTTTTCGACAATGCCCGCAAAGTTCCCTACCCATTGCAAAGCCGAACTCGATGCGATCAAGTCGATATGCTGTGGAAATTCAAGTTGTTCGATATCTCCAAGTCTGTACTGAATCTGTGGACTTGACGGAAAATGCTGTTGAATTTCTGCATATAGATCATTTAAAACCATACGATTGATTTGCATATTTTCCAGCATTAAATGGCTTAAATTCCCCGAGCCACATCCAATTTCAAAAAGCGTTTCCACAGGATGATTTTGCAACTTTGGATAATACTGCTGCATCAACTCAAATAAATGTTGAGCAATCTCTTTTTGTGCTACGGCATGTTCAGCATAGCTGTGCCCTGCCTGAGCAAAGCGTAACGCCACTTGGGATTTATCAATCTCAAAATTATTCACAAGTCACTCACAACAATTGAGTCAACTGATCAAGATCTGTTTGTGCAATCTGAGCAGTGAGTGAAATGCGTAAGCGCGAACTATGCTGCGGCACAGTGGGTGGACGTACAGGCATGATATAAAAACCTGCCGCTTGCAAAGCTTGAGCCTTAGCAACAGTTTTATTCGACTCGCCAATAATGACGGGCACAATATGTGATGTAGATGGACAATCAAAACCTTGGGATTGCACCGCTTGTTGCAAATTTTGACTGATTTGCTGTAAATGGTGACGCTCTGCTTTTAAATTTAAAACGTTCTTGAAAATAAAATCTGTCCACACCATACAGATCGGGGGCTGTGCAGTACTAAAAATCAACGGTCGCATCGAGTTAATCAAATAGTCACGAATAATCGAATGACAAATGAGATACCCCCCTATTGAAGCCAGTGCTTTACCAAATGTACCGACTAAAAGATCAATATCATCCATCACCTGATATTGCTCAGCACAGCCTAAACCACGCTCACCGCGCACACCGATTGCATGCGCCTCATCGACATACAACATCACTTTGGAAAATTGTTTTTTGATCCGTACCAATTCAGCCAAATCAGTTTCATCACCATCCATACTGAAAATCGATTCAGTCACCACAATGATCCGCTCAAAAGCCTCATCTTCATGGTATTTACATAAAAGCTGAAATAGATGCGCCAAATCATTATGGCGATAACGTACATATTTCGCACTCGATAATCGGATGCCATCAATCATACTGGCATGAATCAGCTTATCCGCCAATATCAAGGTTTTACTGTCTGCCAGTGCAGGTAAAATCCCGATATTCATGTGATAGCCGCTGTTAAATAACAGTGCTGATCGGCCATGAAAGGCATCACTTAATGTTGATTCAAGTTGCTCATATTCTGGAAAATTCCCCGTCAGCAACCGCGAAGAGGATGAACTCATCCAACGCTGTGCGTTCGGGGTTTCATCAAAAAATTGTTCACGTAGATGTTGGTTTGAAGCCAAACCTAAATAGTCATTTGACGCTAAATTCAACATGTTGTGATCGTGAATACTAATGTAACGATCGTGCTGATGATTTGAAGTGAACTGACGTAAGTTGCCTTGCTGTTTTAGTTGATCAAGCTGATCTGAAAAATGGTTGAGCAGATTCATGCTGGCTGCTCCATGTTTTTCACCACCTCAACCATTTGTTCTAGCAAAATTTTTAATTCATGCTCAGAAATAATATATGGCGGCATCACATAAACTAGCTTACCGAATGGACGAATCCAAATGCCACGACGGACAAACTCCTGTTGTAGCATTTTCATATCTACATTGAAGGTCAATTCCACCACACCAATAGCACCAAGTATTCGCACATCTTTGACATGTTCAAGCGATGAAAGTGCTAGTAAATGAAACTTCAATTGAGTTTCGATACGTCGAATATTGGCTTGCCAATCTTGAGAAAGCAGCAGTTCGGTACTTTTTACAGCCACAGCGCAAGCCAAAGGATTTGCCATAAAGGTTGGGCCATGCATAAACACGCCGGCTTCGCCTTGGCTAATCGTATTTGCGACTTTCTGCGTAGTCAGGGTTGCAGACAAGGTCATATAACCGCCTGTCAGCCCTTTACCAATACACATAATATCTGGCTCGACTGCAGCCCATTCCCAAGCAAAGAGTTTTCCTGTTCGCCCAAAGCCAGTCGCAATCTCATCAAAGATCAGCAAGATATTGTATTGCTTGCAGAGTAATTTAGCTTGACGCAAATATTCAGGATGATAGAAACGCATACCTCCTGCGCCTTGTACAATCGGCTCAAGAATCAATCCCGCAATATTTTCATGCTGTTCAATCAGAGTCTTTTCTAGTTCAGCAATATCCGCTGAATTCCACGCTTGGTCAAAGCCAATTTGCGGCGCAGGAACAAAAATTCGATTTGGCAAACTTGGGCCAAAAATTTGATGCATCCCTGTCACGGGATCACACACAGACATCGCATTCCAAGTGTCGCCATGATAGCCAGAACGTGGAGTGACAAAATTGGTTTTATTCGGTTGATGCAAAGACGCCCAATACTGCACTGCCATTTTCAAGGCTACTTCGACAGCAACCGAACCTGAATCGGCAAAGAAGATTTTATCTAAACTGGGCGGGGTGATTTTTAACAGTAATTTAGCCAGTTGAATCGCGGGATCATGTGTCAATCCACCAAACATGATATGAGACATCTGTTGCAGTTGATCGGTCACAGCTTGATTTAGCTCAGGATGGTTATAACCATGAATCGCACACCACCATGAAGACATACCATCAATCAATTGACGACCATCTTCAAGCTCAATCATCACCCCTTGCGCACGTTTCACTTTAAACGTTGGAAGGGGCTGAGTCATCGATGTATAGGGATGCCAAATATGCTGCTGATCAAATTGTAGATCGGTTAAATTGGCCATCCCTCACTCCATGTATCAGGCTAAAACATCAATGTGGCAAGATGTTAAACCCACGGCAATAAAAAATAAATTGCCATAAAGCCCAGCTAGTCAGAGATTTGTTCTATTTTCTTTAAATATTGGCATATTTTGCAACTTATGACTTCAGATTGAAACAATGGAAAGCCATGTGAGCCAGAAACCAATTCTGTCTCCAAAAACTTTACAGCCAAATTACGCAATAATCGCTCAACTTTGTAACTAACCAAATAATCTTGCTTAGCAAAAATATGGTATTGATGACCTGTGTAGTTTTTCAAGATACTGACATTATTGAGCTTCTCCAAACAATTCAATCCAGCTCGAAGCACATCTAAATTTTGCGCTTGAATCAAACTTTGCAAGATGATGAAATCTTGCTTGGTGCTATCAGTACCCTGACAAACCATATAACCAAACTTCTTTAAGGTAGAAATCGCATCCTGCTCGAAAGATTGTTTGAAGCTTTGAAAACTTGCTTGATCCATCGCAACAGGCCACTGTTCATCAGCCACAAAACTTGGATTTGAGCCTAATGTGATCAGCACTTTCTGTTGTTGATATTTTTTTTGAATTTCATCTACCAAAATCGTCGCCAATTGACCACCAAGAGACCAGCCAATAATCACATCAAATTGCTGCGCAAATTCAACTTTCTGTTCGAGCACTTCTAAATTTAAGGCATCAAAAATATTCCATAATTCAACCTGATAACCTTGTGCGATCAATGCCTGCTGTAAAGGAGCAAGTAATTTACGACCGCCGCCCCAGCCAGTAATAAGTAAAATATGTTGATTCAATACAAACTCTAAAATTAAACGATTCCACATAGTATAAAAGTTCAAAGCAAGTTTGATAGTGGCATTTCAGCACATCAACCGATTTGCCAAAAGACATTCGCAATCGACTTCAATAAATATAAAATCAGCCAGCCTACAGCGCTTTAAAATTTGTTAAGATCGAATAAAGAACAATATAAACTGATGCTCTATGAAAGTTTCTTCATTGCTTAAAATCTGTTTAATGACATGTGCTTTAATAGCAACGACCCAAATCACAGTTGCCGAAACATCAATACTCAGCACCAGTCAAAACAAACAAAAACAATGGGTTGGCACACCCGCACCCAACTTTAAATTGCAAGATCAAAATGGAAAATGGCACGAACTGAAGCAATATCAAGGGAAATGGCTCGTTCTGTACTTTTATCCCAAAGACAACTCACCCGGTTGTACAGAAGAAGCCAATCAATTTAAAACCCTATATCCACAATTTTTAAAAACTAATGCGGTTGTTTTGGGCGCAAGCTTAGATGATGTTGCATCACATCAAACGTTCTCTAAAGCACTCGGACTTCCCTTTCCAATTCTTGCCGACCTCCAACATAAGCTGGCGACACAGTTAGGTATTGTACGAAACTTAGGGATTTTGAAAGTTGCCAAACGTGAAACCTTTCTGATTGATCCGAAAGGCATTATTGTTTATCACTACACCAGTGTGAATACACAGACACATGCGGCGCAAGTCTTGGCAGATATTAAAAAACTACAACAATAGTTTTCATGGCCCAATAAAAAACCCAGCAGAAGCTGGGTTTTTTGGATATTTTTTAAATTACATTTGAGACTGAATATAGTTTGGTAGACCAATAAGTTCGATCAAACGCATTTGCTTTTCAAGCCAGTAAGTATGATCTTCTTCAGTATCTGACATTTGCTGACGGAGCATATCACGGGTCACATAGTCACCCTTTTCTTCACACAATTTTACGCCTTGTGCAAGTTTCTCACGAACATGATATTCAAGCGCCAAATCCGCTTTTAAACAAGTCACAACGTCTGTACCGACTTCAATATCATCACGATTCATATTCGGCGTTCCTTCAAGGAACAATACGCGCCGAATCAATGCATCTGCATGTGAGCCTTCTTCTTGGCTTTCATGATCGATACGTTCAAAGATTTTACTTAAGCCCCAATCTTCATACATACGGGAATGAATTAAGTATTGATCACGAGCAGCCAGTTCGCCACCGATCAGCATATTTAAGTAGTCTACGACTTCTGGATTGCCACGCATTTTCTTCACTCCATACCCTTTTCAAATATTATGGACAAGTTTCAAAATGAATGCAAAATATAATTTTTGTAAGTTTATGATTTATATAAAATTTAAATGATAAACATACGCATTTGCAGTTCAATTCCGCGCATTTTTCACATATAAAAGAAGCCCTTGCAGAAAATTTAAGGCATTTAGAACACGAAATAATCAAAAATCGCTGGATGCTGTTTTTTGTAACAATTAACAATGCGTCTTGTTTAGCAAAAATATCTCCTGATTGATTCAACACACTGAGCTTATCGCTATGGGAAACTTTATATTGATGCCCTATGCATTGCTGTCAAAGACAAGGCGAAAATCTCCAACGAAGACAGACTTAAGCTGAAGTCCAACGTGCATTCTTCCACGCTTGCTGTTGCCTTAAATCTAGAAAAGTCCAAGCGACAAAACGGCTTTCTTTTTGTCCCTGCGTCATTTTAATGGTTTTCACATCCACTGCGCCGCTCTTCGCTAAGGCCTTTAAAAGCACGGGCAATGTTGTTTTCTTGGAAACCAGCGTACTAAACCAAAGGCATTGCTCAGCAAAATGAATACTCTCTTGCACCATTTGGCAGACAAATCGTTCTTCACCACCATCACACCAGAGTTCGTTCTTTTGACCACCAAAGTTCAATACCACCTTGGTCCGATTAACTGGCTTACCCAGTTTTCTTAATTTTTGCGTTGCTGTCGCGTTGGCTTCATCTTGCGAGGCATGAAATGGTGGATTACACATGGTCAAATCAAAACGATCTGAAGGTTTAATCACACCATTGAAAATATTGCTCGCTGTCTTCTGCAATCGAATCTGAATCCCTTTACGCAGATTCGGATTGGCCTCCACAATAAATTGAGCACTTTTAACCGATGCAGCATGTATGTCTGAGCCGACAAATTTCCAACCATAGCTCCGATGACCAATGATCGGATAAATACAGTTCGCGCCAACCCCAATATCTAAGACTTGAACGGCGTGTCCAGTTGGAATCTGCCCTTTATTGTTTGCACTCAACAGGTCAGCTATATAGTGGATATAGTCCGCTCTACCCGGAATAGGTGGGCAAAGATAATCTTGAGGAATATCCCAATATTGAATGCCATAAAAATGCTTGAGCAATGCTTTGTTGAGCATTTTCACAGCGTGCGGATCAGAAAAATCTACCGATAAATCATTATATTTATTTGGGCTGACAAAAGGCGCAAGTTCCGGACAACTCTTGATTAACTGCGGAAAATCGTAACGACTGCGATGCAGATTTCGTGCATGTAGTTCCGATTTTTGTTGCGGAAAAGATTTCTTTGCTTGCGCCATATGAATGCCAATAATCAACGGGAGAACAGAATCATCTGATAAGGCAGGATCTATACCTGCAAATTAATCGATATTGTACGTGAATTTAACTGACAATGACGCCCCAATCCTTTTATTTGCCTATCTGCAAAATCCATAACCACTTGGAAGCCTATTCTTATTTTATCTGGACATTTTTGTTTGCTATAGCATTCAATCTCATTAAACAAAACTGTGAAACATTACTCAAAATTTAAGCATGGAACGGAAAGAATCTCGTAAAAAGCCCAATCACACATGATTGGGCTTTTTACATCAAGATAAAATCTTGTAATTTAAAGATAAATAAAAAGATGTTAGAAACCATTTAAAGTGTCTGTATTCTCACCAATAAAAATGTTTAGTCTATGATGTACATCAACATCATGGACCGGATATAATTTGAGATGCTGATCACTATGTCTGACAAGGAAATACAACGTCTTGCAGTTCTACAAGACGTTCGCGATCGACGTATTACACAAGTCCGTGCTGCTGAAATCCTGAATCTTTCTACCCGCCAAATTACCCGATTATTACAGAAGCTAAAGCAAGACGGTGTTTCAGGCCTGACACATGCCAGTCGTGGTCAACCTGGCCATCGTCGCCATGATGAAGCCGTAAAGTCTGAATGCCTTTCCATTATTTCTGAACATCTGCTGGGCTTTGGCCCAACCTTGGCTCATGAGAAGCTGATGAGCATGTTTGGTCTGAATATTCCTGTGGAAACGGTTCGTCGCTGGATGACTGCCAATGAGCTCTGGATTCCGCGATCCAAGCGTCTGAAACGGCCATATCAGCCTCGATATAACCGGGATTGCTTCGGTGATTTGATCCAGATTGATGGTTCATATCATGACTGGTTTGAAGGACGAGCCGCCAAATGCTGCTTGCTGGTTTATATCGATGATGCCACTGGAAAGCTGTTGCATCTGCGCTTTTGTGAGGCTGAAACAACCTTTGATTATATGCTTTCAACCCGAGCCTACATTGAGCAATACGGCAAGCCGTTGGCCTTTTATAGCGATAAACACTCGGTATTCCGAGTCAATCAGAAATCCTGCCAAGACAGCAAGATCACGCAATTTGGGCGGATCCTCAACGAGTTAAACATTGATATTATCTTTGCCAACTCACCGCAGGCCAAAGGTCGTGTGGAACGTGCCAACAGGACACTTCAGGATCGTCTGATCAAGGAGATGCGTCTGGAAGGCATCAGTTCGATTGCCGAAGCCAATGCCTGACTACCCTGCTTCATTGAGCAGTTCAATCAGAAGTTTGTCAAGTGTGCGAGAAATTCCAAGAACTTACATCGCCCTTTAACAGAGTTTGATGCTGAACTGGAGGATATTTTCACCTGGCAAGAACCGCGTAAGGTCACGAAGAACCTGACCATCACGTATGACAAGTGTATTTATATACTTGAGCCAACAGCACTGAATCATAAGCTTGTTGGGCAATACATTTCATTTCTGGAGTATCTGGATGGCACTGTAGCGATCATGCATGAAGGACGGAAGATCAACTATAGCACCTTCAATAAACTGGCTGGACTACAGCAAAATGCAGTTGTTGAGAATAAAAGATTAGGCTCGGTTCTGGCCCATATCCAGCAGCAACATGAGGAGTTGGAGAAACAGAATAAACGTTCCCGTCTCAAGAAAAGTATGCCGAGTCGTAAAGCTCAGAAAGCTGTTATTGAACAAAGATATTTAAATCCTGTTCTTGACTCTTGCAGTTAAAAACAGGACATTTTAAATGGTTTATCGCATAGACATTTTAATTGGTGAATAGCAGAAGAAGCTTAGACCGAAGATCTAGGCTTTAAATTAAAGCGTACTAGTTAGATATGACTCTTTGTCCATTTATTTGTGAGATTTTGCGTCCGTAATCATAAGAATATACATCTATCCAACATTCATCCCATATTCGCATTTTTAAAATCAATAAAAAATTACTTTTACAGCATTTAATGCATTCTCTGCTGAATTTAGAGCGTATTAAACCCAATCATCAACATATATTTTTTCAAATCAATCAAAGACAAAACCAAATATTCTCAATATGATAAAAAAATGCGTCAATTAAAGTTGAAGAATATGAATAGCAAGACAACAAGACAGATACTCGTCACAGGCGCGACAGGCTATATTGCCAGTTGGGTCATTAAAAACTTACTTGAATTAGAGCATACAGTACATGCCACTGTTCGCGATCTCAATAAAACATCAGGTTTTGCACACCTCGAAAAAATTGCAGCTGATACAACTGGCACTTTAAAACTGTTTCAAGCCAATTTATTGGATGAGGGTGCATTTGATTCAGCCATGCAAGGTTGTGACATTGTGATCCACATGGCATCTCCATTTGTAGTGACCAACTATAAAGACGCGATTAAAGATATTATTGAGCCGGCCATTTTAGGTACTGAAAATGTGCTCAACAGTGTCAATAAAACTGAGTCAGTAAAACGTGTTGTCGTGACTTCAAGCATCGCATCAACCTATGGTGATGCCATTGATATTCTACAGACCGAGCATAATGAATTTGATGAGTCTCACTGGAATACCTCCAGTTCAGAAACTCATCAGCCTTATCCATATTCAAAAGTAATGGCAGAGCGCAAAGCGTGGGATATGCAAAAAGCACAAAACCGTTGGGATCTGGTTTGTGTCAATCCAGCATTGGTCATGGGGCCATCTTTAACTGCGTCAACACAGTCAGGAAGCGTTGAAGTGCTACAACAGTTTGCCAATGGTATAACTTTGGCCGGTGTTCCACCAATGTGGAATGGTATCGTCGATGTTCGCGATGTTGCCGATGCGCACGTACAAGCAGCTCTCAATCCCGCAGCAAGCGGACGTTATATTATTAGTGGTGGAACACTAAGCCTATTAGACATGGGCAAATTATTACGCGCACATTTTGGGAATAAATTTCCATTTCCGCGCAATACCTTACCGAAGTTTGCCTTTAAGACATTTGGCCCTCTTGCCGGCTTCCCACGTAAATTTGTTGAACTCAATATGGGTTACCCAATTTACTTTAATGCAGATAAGAGCAAGAAAGAATTAGGGATCGAATACCGTGATATTCAAAACAGTGTGGTTGAGCATTTCCAACAACTCCTCGATGATGGTGTGGTGAAGCAATATATTCCGTGAATCCCTCATCAACAAAAAAAGCCACCTTAAATAGGTGGCTTTTTATATTAAAAAAACTAATCTAACTTAGAAATCAAAAGTCACACCAACTTTATAGGTACGGTCTGCACCAATCGTGGCAAAGTTTTCATTAAATACGCCCTCCCAATATTTTTTATTGGTCACATTGTCGACATTTGCCATAAATGTTGTAGATACACCACCTAAATTTGTTTTATAACGTGCACCTAAATCCACTGTCGTGAAATCAGGTAATTGTAAGGTATTTGCTGAATCAACATATTGTTCACCTACATAGTTTACTCGACCATTCACAGATAAACCGTCGAGTAAAGGTAACGCATAATCCAAACCAATTGTCGCTGTAAGATCTGGCATACCTAGAAGCTCATTGCCTTTATTGACTAATGCTTTGGTATATTCCGTATCAAGATAAGCCATGTTACCTAATATCGTTAAACCATCACGAACTTGTCCTGAGAAACTCCATTCAATGCCTCGAGCACGTGTTTCTGCACCATCAGTAGTCGCCCCATCAATTACCATAGTGTCAGGCTTTTTAATCTCATACAAAGCAAGTGTATTTAACCATGATCCATTTTGGTATTTAGCACCCACTTCATATTGTTCGGTTTTAAAAGGTGCAAAAGTTTTTCCAAAATTCAGATCACTTTCATCTGTAACTGTTTTACCTTGACTCAAACCCTCTACATAATTGGCATATAAAGAAAGATTTTCACCAAAAGGTTTAACTACAAGACCTAAACTAGGTGACCAAGCATTTTCTTCATAACGCCAATCAGCACTATTTTTACGTTGTGAACTAAAATTCTTCAAATCCATATCTTGGTAACGTAAACCGAGAATAAATTGAAGTTTGTCTTGAAGTAATGAAATTTGATCACTCAAAGTATAACTTGCAAACGTATTGTCATTTAATGGCATGACACTTGGTGCGACCGCCATTAATCCATTTTGACCGGGGTTATATAAGTTAGTTGAATATCCACTGGATGTAGCAGGGTTATGCTGATCTGTCTGAATATTAAGATAATCTGCTCGAAGACCTAATTTGTGTGAAACAATACCCGTATTAAATTTATAATCACCGCCAATATTTGCGGATGTATTTTTAAAGTGCGCGTATTGACCATAAGTCTGTGTAGTCGCATCACCTTGTTCATTATTCAGAACCATACGTGTGCCAAATACAAAGCCTTTATATTTTTTATCTGCATAACCAGCACCAGCAAAGATATTTGCATTCGGTGTTAATGCATATTTCGCTTTTAAACCAACAAACTTACTATCTATTTGAGTATCTGAATCATTAAAATAATTTAACCCACCTTCCGGTGCCGCAATCACTTTTTTAATCTTTGCAAACGAAACCATGGCTGGTGAACCATTTTCACGATCTTCATGTATTGCATAGGCATCAAAATTTACTTGTAATTGATCTGTAGTATAGTCTGCAGCAATTGAACCCAGTGCTTTAGTATCTTCTTCTCCATCAATATTACGTTTACCTTGGCCATAGACTAAATTCGTGCGAACACCAATTTTTTTTTGTTCACCGAAACGGCGTGAAACATCAAGATGACTTTGGTAATAACCTTCATCTTCCAGAGTAGAAGTCAGTCTAGTTAAATCTTCATGTGCACGTTTAGGCGTAATATTAATCACACCACCAACCCCTCCATTAGGTGCCATCCCAGCGACCAAGGCATTTGGCCCCTTCAAGACCATTACAGCCTCTAAGGTTTCTGTGGGTACACGACTGACCGGTGCCATTCCGTATAAACCATCTAAAGCAATTTCATCACCATGCACACCAAATCCACGAATTTGGAAATTTTCATATAAATGCCCCTGATTCGTGGTCATACGAATACTCGCATCATTTTTTAAAACTTGTGCTACAGTTGACGCTTGCTGTTCTTCAATCAGTTTTTCACTATATGCTGTTACGCTAAATGGCGTATCAACAATTTTTTGATTTCCCAAAGCACCTAGGTCTGTATTGGCTTTCAACTTACCATTTGCAAGTTGCTTTTCTGCAGGTACCTCAACCTCAATCGTCTCAAGTACCGTTGTATCCGCTGCAAACACAGATGTAGCCCCTCCAACACCGAGCAGCACCATAGTTATAGAACGTACTAAGTGTGTTTTTGCAAAATTATTCATCATTTCAAGATTAGTTTTACTTGAATAAGAATCATTATTATATTTAGAATAATTCTTAACTGCATCATGAATCCCGATGATTATATTTTTTTAATGAAAAATATAAATATTCATTTTTTATAAATTGTAGATAAGACAAATGTAAATAATTGTTTTTTTTATTGCTTTTATAAAAAAATAAAAATACAACCTGGTTATGTTCAATTAAAGCTCTTAGGCAAACAGATGATTAATTAATATACAATAGTTTGAATTTTTACATGCTTAATTGCCACATGAATAGATAAATCCTTTTACATCCAACGATTATTTAAAAGTAAACAACGCTTTTGCGTTAGTGCCTTTTAGCCAAATTTAAATCTCCTTTTTTAAATTTTTAACAAAAAAAAAGCGACTCAAAAGAGCCGCTTTTTTCTAACCGAAGTTAAACTCAAATTATTGAGCTTGACCAGGTTGAGCCACTACAGTACGGCTACCAGAAATCGTAGCGAATACGCGACGGTTCATAGCACGGCCTTCTTTAGTGTTGTTGTCAGCGATTGGTTGATCCCACGCGAAACCTTGAGTAGATAAACGAGCTGGGTCAACGTTGTATTCGTTAACAAGCGAAGATTTAACAGAGTTAGCACGAGCTAGTGATAAACGTTCGTTTAGAGCACGTGGACCAGTGTTATCTGTGTGACCTTCGATGTTCGCTGTAGCATTAGGGTATTCGCCTAATTTTTCAGCTACTTTAGCAATTTCAGGTTTGTATTGATCTTTGATGTTTGATTTGTTTGTATCAAAGAACACACGAAGTTCCATGTTAAGATCTTCAGTCAACTCTTGAGGAGCTGGAGCAACTGGAGCAACTGGAGTTACAGGAGCAACTTCAACTACAGGAGCAGCAGGTTTCAAGTGACCGCCAAGAACTACGTTAAGACCAGCCAAAGCTGTGTAGTTCCAGAAATCTTCATCGATGTTGTAAGTAGCACGAGCTTCAGTACGTAGAGATAAAGCATCGTTTAAGCGCCAGAAAGCACCTAGACCAGCGTTACCTAAAGTACCTTCTTCAGTAGTACCACGATCAGTACCGTTTACACCACGAGCAAGAGCTTCGTCAAATTTGTATTTATAGTGACCAGCACCTAACAATACATATGGCTTAACTTTGCTGTCATAGTTTTTAGTAATCAAATCAGAAGTAGCATAGAAGTTACCGTTGATTTGAGTTTGTTTGTATTCGCCGTGATCAACGTCTACATCACCTTTAACTTGGTTATATTCAGCTTCGAAACCTAACCATGGAGTTAATTCAACACCAAGTGCTGCACCAACAAACAAGTCGTCTTGTAGCTCTGGACCTTCAGTAAGGTTGCCACGGCTGTTGTTGTGTTGAGAATCTTGGAAAGTGTAACCAAGCATTAATGGAGTAACAGTTACGCCTGCGTTTGCAGCTGCTAAAGGAGCAGCTACGAGCATTGCTAATGCAATACGACTCATTTTCATGGATTTATCCTCCAGAGATAACAATTGTTGTTCAAGCTCAAGCCGAAAAATTGGCTATCCTGAGATAGGCTTTCTTAATACCCCAGTTTTTTTTTAAGCTATTTACGCTGAATCATACAAACACTTTATTCTTTTTCCAAGTGCTTGATTAATCTAATCAAGTAAATTATTGACAAAATTACTTACAATTTCCGTTGTAATTCGGTAAATTTTTACTCAATTTTGAGCAGTGAATCGCCTATTGTCACTTGCTATTTTCATTTTAACAGCTTTATCTAAAATTGAGTAATAAAATTCTATACTCAAAATTAATATCGCCATTAAAAACACATATAACACTAAACATATAAAAATAATATTAAATTTTGGATTAAATCAATGTCTTACAACAAAGAAACTGGCTTTACTTTATTTGAACTTTTAGTCTCAATTGCGATTATTGTCATTATCGTGACGATAGCTTTACCACATTTCAACAATTTAATGGCGCAGCGAGAAGCGAATAACATCAAATCGACTATTCAAAATCACAATGCATTCGCACGGGCTCATGCCACTATTTATCATTCCAATATTGTGATTTGTCCTAGTCTTGACTTTAAACTTTGCCAACCTAACAACTGGAACAGTGGTCTGATTATATTTATTGACAGTAATAAAAACCGTCAAGTTGATGCAAATGAAAAAATATTACTGCAAGACAAACTCAACTTAAAATATGGCGATCTGTCTTGGCGTGGGACTCTACACATTCCAAGTCTCACCTTTCAGGCTAGCTCCGGTTTACCCAATGGTTCAAATGGCAGTTTCTACTACTGTTCGAAATCAACGCTTCAACCGATCCGAGCAGTCTTAAGTCGAATGGGACATATCCGATTTGAAAACCCAACCAGTTGCTAATTTGAGAACCGGTGAGTCCAAAGCAGCCTTTTAAATTTGCTTTATTCCTGTTCAATTTTACTTATACTGCTGACGTATTCAAAAATTAATGTATAAGAAAATGGAGACATGTAATGACTGATATCGTCATCGTGAATGGTGCCCGTACAGCAATGGGTGGTTTTCAAGGGAGTTTAGCCGCTGTCACTGCACCAGAATTAGGCGCAGTTACGATTAAAGCAGCCATCGAACGCGCGGGTTTACAACCGACAGATGTTGAAGAAGTCATTATGGGCTGTGTGCTTCCGGCTGGCCTGAAACAAGGTCCTGCCCGTCAAGCGATGCGTAAAGCCGGTCTTCCAGATTCAACTGGTGCCGTAACCATCAACAAGCTGTGTGGTTCAGGTATGAAGGCCGTGATGCAAGCGGCAGATATGATTAAGGCAGGTTCGGCTCAAGTCGTGGTTGCAGGTGGTATGGAGTCAATGACCAATGCGCCGTATGTATTGACCAAAGCACGAGCTGGCTACCGTATGGGCCATGGTGATGTTAAAGATCATATGTTCTTAGATGGCCTAGAAGATGCAGAAACGGGCCGACTCATGGGTTCTTTTGCGCAGGATATGGCAAATACAAAAGGCTATACACGTGAACAAATGGATGACTTCGCCATTCGCTCGCTTAAACGTGCACAAACTGCAATTACTGAGGGTTATTTTGCTGACGAAATCGTGCCTGTCACTGTTTCGAGTCGTAAAGGTGATGTGATTATCGATAAAGACGAACAGCCTTTTAACGCTAATATCGAAAAAATTCCAACGTTACGCCCTGCTTTTGCTAAAGATGGAACGATTACCGCTGCCAATGCTAGTTCTATTTCTGATGGTGCGTCTGCTTTAGTTTTAACTTCAGCAGAGCAAGCTTCAGCAAAAGGTTTAAATCCGCTCGCGAAAATTGTGGCTTATGCATCAAATTCACAGCATCCTTCAGAATTTACTATTGCACCTGTAGGCGCAATTCAAAAAGTTCTAGATAAATCGGGTTGGAATGTTGCTGACGTAGATTTATGGGAAATCAATGAAGCCTTTGCTATGGTCACGATGTGCCCAATTGATGAATTTAAATTAGATGCTGAAAAAGTAAATATCAACGGCGGTGCTTGTGCACTAGGACATCCAGTTGGTTCTACCGGTTCACGCATTATTTTAACGTTGATCCATGCATTAAAACGTACAGGTGGTAAGCGTGGTATTGCAGCGCTATGTATCGGTGGTGGTGAAGCGACTGCTGTGGCGATTGAATTGCTTTAATCCTCTGCTGACTCCCTTCACAAAGGACGATTTAGAGGGAATATTCTTTAATCCTCCCCTAACCCCTCCTTTAATAAAGGAGGGAGACTGAAAATCCCTCTGTAAGAGGGATTTTTTATGCTTACATTTTAGACATAAATTGTTCCCATACTGCTCAGCAAGGGCTCATAAAAATAAATGTCGACATAATAAAAATGGATGACCTTTATGCAGCTCAATCAATACTTGAATTTTAAAGGCAATATCTAAGCAGCCTTTAATTTTTATCGCTCTGTACTTGGTGGAGAATTCCTCAATGTGATGCGTTATGGTGATATGCCTGCTGAGGAAGGCATTTCACTATCCGATGCAGATCAGCAAAAGATTATGCATATTTCCCTACCGATCAATGAATTTACCGTGCTGATGGCCTCAGATGTCAACGAACAATTCTGTGCGCAATCCAATCAACGCTTTACCTTAGGCAGCAATCATTATATTTCGATTAATTTAGACAGCAGTGAACAAGCTGAAGCCAAACGACTGTTTGATGGCTTGTCCAAAGGAGGCTCTATAGAAATGCCTCTCGAAAAGACCTTTTGGGGTGCGCTGTATGGCGCATTTACCGATCAGTTCGGTATTAAATGGATGGTCAATTGCCAGCTTAAAAATGAATAATCACTCATTAAAAGTATTTCGATCAATAAAAAAGCCTCCGAATGGAGGCTTTTTTATTGATCAAGGCACTTAAGCACCTGTTTGATAATGCGCTTGCGGCACAGCAGTTGAAGCTTGGTATGGATTGGTAAAATCACCTAAGCCAGCAGCAGCTTCAGCAATATCTTTACCTTCTTTCACCACAAATGTATCAAAACCTGAACGCTTCATGTAGTTCAACACATCTTTGAATACATCACCTGTCGCACGTAGTTCGCCTTGGAAACCTTGGCGACGTAACAATGCAGCAAATGAGTAACCTCGACCATCGTTAAAACCGGCAAATTCGATGAAAATAGCATCTAACTGGTCAAGCGGGAATTCATTGGTTTCAGGTGAAGCATCCACCGTTACGAAAAGTGCTTTTTTACCAGACACATTCGCAAGTTGATCTAACTGCTCAACTGTTAAAACCACGTCACCTTGTGGCAACACACCATCTTCACCAATGACTTGGTAAGTATTGTCTGCAATCGAGCCATCTTTAGAGAGGACTTGTAGTGCTGTATTAAGCATATGCACGCTCCTTAAATGGTTGGATGCCAACACGGCGGTAAGTATCAATAAACTCTTCGCCTTCAGCACGAAGGTCTAGATAAGTATTTAAGATTTCTTCAATGATGTCTGGTACAACTTCGGCTGCAAATGATGGGCCTAAGATGTCACCAATTGATGCATCATGGTCGGCATTACCACCCAAAGTGATTTGATAGAACTCAGCACCCTTTTTATCTACACCTAAAATACCGATATTACCGACATGGTGGTGACCACATGCATTCATACAACCAGAGATGTTCAGATCCAATTTACCTAAATTGTAAATGGTATCTAAGTCATCAAAACGACGAGAGATCGCTTCAGAAATTGGAATCGATTTCGCATTTGCCAATGAACAGAAATCACCACCTGGGCAGCAAATGATGTCGGTTAAGAACCCAATATGCGCACGTGCAAGATTATGTTGATCAAGGATTTTCCATAGATCAAACAAATCTTTTTGCGGTACATCAACAAGCGCAATGTTTTGCTCATGTGTGGTACGGAACTCACCAAAGGTATATTTGTCAGCCAAGTCAGCAATCAGGTTCATTTCTTCAACAGTCATATCGCCCGGTGCAATACCCGCACGTTTCAAAGAAATCGTAACGATGCGGTAACCTTTGACTTTATGTGCATTGGTGTTGATGTTGAACCATTGTTTAAATTTCGGCTCTGCGGCAAATTGCTCTGCAAAATCTTCATCCGCATAATCTTGGTAATCAAATGGTGTGAAGTTCTCATCCATTTTCGCCAAGGTATCAGCATCAATTTTTAAAGTTTTGATGGTATGTGCAAATTCAGCTTCCACTTTCTCTGCAAATACTTCTGGTGTTAATGCTTTCACCAAAATTTTGATACGTGCTTTATATTTGTTATCACGACGACCGTGTAAGTTGTATACACGAAGTACCGCTTCTAAATAAGCAATCAAATCTTCACGTGGCAAGAAGTCACGAATAAAACTACCAATCACTGGTGTACGGCCTAAACCACCACCAACTTTGATTTTATAGCCAATCTCGCCTGCTTCATTTTTCACGATATACACACCGATATCATGGAAAGACGTTGCCGCACGATCAGTTTCTTCCAGTGCTGAAACTGCAATCTTGAACTTACGTGGCAAGAAAGCGAATTCTGGGTGGAAAGTTGACCATTGACGAATCAATTCACACGTTGGGCGTGGGTCAGCAATTTCACCCGCAACCACACCTGCATATTGGTCAGTGGTTGTGTTACGAATACAGTTACCCGAAGTTTGAATCGCATGCATTTGAACAGATGCGAGCTCTTGTAACATATCAGGCACATTTTCTAGTGCAGGCCAGTTAAACTGAATGTTTTGACGAGTAGATACGTGCGCATAACCACGGTCATAGTCCTGAGCCAATGACGCAATTTTACGTAATTGTTTAGAATTCATCAGGCCATAAGGTACTGCAATACGTAGCATCGGTGCATAACGTTGTACATAAAGGCCGTTTTGAAGACGCAGTGGACGGTATTCATCTTCCGTCAATTTACCTGCTAAATAACGTTCCGTTTGATCACGGAACTGTGCAACACGTTCATTAACCAGTTGCTGGTCAAAATCAGTATATAAATACATGGCGTACAGCTAGTAATTTCTATTATAACAATGCACAGCATAACGAGATTTTATCTATCAAGAAAATGCGTTTTTTACATATTTAATAGCGATTTTATTGATAAGACTGTCGCAATTTCACTGATATAGCGGATTTCGGTCCTTTACTTTTTATTTATTAATATATTGAATTATTTTTCTATTACTTAGCATAAATTTACATAAAGAATTTCAGCTAATAAAAAGCCCGATAAATCGGGCTTTTTATTTAGCGATGTAAAATCACTTATTTTTTATCTGGTAAAGCATACGCAACAAGGTAATCACCAAGTTTTGTACCAAATGAACCATGACCACCAGCCATGATCACAACATATTGTTTACCATTTGCTTCATAAGTCATTGGAGTCGCTTGACCACCTGCTGGTAGACGACCTTCCCACAAAGTATCACCATTCGTTACATTGATTGCACGGATATAGTTATCTTGTGTTGCGCCTACAAACATGACATTACCAGCAGTCGAGATTGATCCACCAAGACCCGGTACACCAATTTTCACAGCAGGTAATTGGAACAATTTCGGTAAACTATCACGAATTGTACCAATACGTTTTTTCCAGACCACTTCATGTGTATTTAAATCTACACCTGCAGTAAAGCCCCATGAAGGTTGTTTACAAGGTAAGCCAAGTGGTGACAAGAAGGCTTTGATTTCCACACCATAAGGTACGCCATACATCGGTTGCACGCCTTGTTCAGTACCCGCACCTTTCGCAGTTTGCTCACGGTTTGGATCTGTAGGAATCAACTTAGTCACAAATGGCAAGCCAATTGGGTTCATCACAGCAACTTGACGGTCTTGGTTCACCGACATACCACCCCATTCAAATACCCCAAGGTTACCTGGGAATACCAATGTGCCATTTTCAGAAGGTGGTGTATAAATACCGTCGTAGTTTAATGATTTGAAATACACACGACACATCAACTGGTCAAACATAGTGGCACCCCACATTTGTTTATCAGTCAATTTATCTTTTGGTGCTAAATCAAAATCAGAGAATGGTTGAGTTGCAGAATAATGCTCACCTTTAGTTTGTGGACCACGTTTTACAGTTTGTGGAACCGCTTTTTCAGTGATTGGCACAATCGCTTTACCGGTACGACGGTCAAGGACGAATGCATTACCTGTTTTGGTTAAGACATAGATCGCAGGAACAGTATTACCTGATTTATCTTTGATATCTGCCAATGAAGGTTGTGATGGTACATCCATATCCCACAAATCATGATGCGTGGTTTGGAAATTCCAAATTAATTTACCTGTTGATGCATTTAATGCCAACATTGAGTTTGCATAGCGTTCATCTAATGGCGTACGGTGACCACCAAAAATGTCTGGTGTGCCTACACCTGTTGGCACATAAACGATGTCAAGTTTTTCGTCATATGCTAAAGGTGCCCATGCATTCGGTGAGGCTACAGAGTATTTTTGACCTTCGCCTGGCATGGCATTTGGATCTTCCGCCCCTGTATCAAAGATCCACAATAATTCACCGGTATTGACATCATAACCACGGATGACACCAGATGGCTCTTTAGTCGAGAAGTTATCGGTAGTTGAACCGCCAATCACAATAGTTGTACCAGTAATCACTGGAGGTGAAGTTGGGATATAACCGCCCGGATACGGATAAGGCATATCTTTTTGTAGATCGACTTCGCCGTTATGACCAAAATCACTACATGCTTTACCTGTGTCAGCATTGACTGCAACCAAACGACCATCATTTACAGGCAAGATCACTTTGCGCGGACATTCAGTTGAAGTCGAGCGTTTGTTCTCTAAGCTTTTTGCAAACTGAGTGGTATTTGCTGCGTCAAAATAAGACACACCACGACATGTTAAATGTTGATAGGTATTGTCCGCTTTAAGCTTAGGATCGAATGCCCATTTTTGTTTACCTGTCGCAGGATCAAGTGCAATTAAACGTTGGTGAGTTGTACACATAAACATGTCATTGCCGACTTTAATCGGAGTGACTTGGTTTGTGGTTTCACCTGAGTCATTTTCTGTTGGTAACTCACCTGTACGGAAAGTCCACGCTACTTCTAAATCTTTAACGTTGTCGCTATTGATTTGGGTGAGTGGAGAATAACGTACACCACCTTGTGTACGACCATAGGCAGGCCAATCTTCAGGAGCAATACCCTCAATCGCTTTGGCTGTTTGAGGTTGTGCATTTTTAATTTCACCATGAATTTCTTGCGGATCATTAAAAATTGAATAGATCATCACGATAATCGCAATCACCAGTGTGCCTGATAATGTAATTTTCGCAGTTTTGCCATTTTCCATACCGCGTGTCACGGCAGGAATCAGTAACCAAAGGCCCAATAAGCCTAAAATATCAAAACGCGGTGCAAGTGCCCAAAAGTCAGAACCTGCCTCCCAAAGTCCCCAAATCACTGTACCCAGCATCAACGCTGCATAAATGTATAAAGAACTGTTTTGAATTTTTCTTAAGTATATTGCTGAAGCCAGCATTAACAGGCCGGCGATAATGTAGTACCAAGAACCGCCAAGGACTGCCAGCCAGATACCACCAATCAATAGAACTAAGGCGAAAATTGCCATCACAACGACGGTAAATGTTCGCATCCCAGTTCCAGTAGATGGGTTGCTCATGTTGACCACCTCTATTGTCGAATGTTGTATTTGGTGCGTGAAACACATTCAACACACCACCGTTTTTATGTCGCAAAGAGAAGTTGTTACAAAAACAATTCAAGGGAAAATATCGTAATTTTTCTCAGAATTACCGAATTGCTTTTATAAGAACTCTAATTTGACATCAATTAAAATGCTGTTTGAAATTTGATACCGCCGACCCACGCATTCTCACCATTTTTGTAAGCACCGACGTGACGGATATATTGAATATTTGGACGAATAGTCAGCCAGTTTGCTGCATGAATACCGTAGTAAATTTCTGCGTCATACTCTTCACTTTGTAGACCGCGTGCATCAACGCTGTTATTGGCAATATTGGCATCATTCACATCATCATTAATGCTGATACGACCTAAACCAATCGCAATTTCATCCTGAGGACGTGCATCAAATGCACCTTTGTAGACCAAGCCAATGTTTTGCATATCACTCACATTGTTGGTGTCTGAGTCATGCACAGTCACATTCACAAAACCGCTTAAGCCACGTGAGGCATCGTCTTTGTGTGCTGTCAGTTGTTGTTTCGCCACAATCCAACCACCTTGATGGTGATCTTTTTCATTTACTGGGCTATCAATGACATCGGCATCAGCGGTACTGTAGTAGTAACCTGCACGGTATTCACCCGGTAGCTTTTGTGTCCCCACTTTTGGAGTCCACACCACTTCAGCAGGAATAATCGCACCTTTAGAACCATCAGTACTCAAGTTCCAACCTTTACCACGTTTTAGATTTTCAGGGTTGTATTCATAAACCCCGACTTGTGCGTAGAGTTCAGGCTGAATGTTATATTTCACGCGAGCAGCCCATTGGCTAACTGGCCAGTTGTACCATTGGTCACCAACCCAGTTACCCACTTGTGAACCACAAAGTGCTAGGTTTTGAAAGTCACAGTCAAAGCTGTTGAAATCTTCACCTTCACCAAAACGACCGACTTTAATATCTAATTTTTGGTCTAAGAATTTTTTCTTGATCCAAAAATCAGTCAAACGCCAAGTTTGACCACGACCCCACACTTCTTGTGTTGCACTTAAATGACCATTTAATGCATCTGAAGTTTGAGACAATGAACGACCATTACGTTCAGTGATATTGATTTGTGCTTCGGTATCTTTCCAACCCGCAATTTTTTCTAAATCGAGATGTGCCCCGATCGCGAATTGGTCCGCATATTCAGTGCCATGACCAGAAGCATGCTTTGCATCTAACAAAGTGGCTAATTCGCCACCATAACTAAAACTAAAATCGTAACCTTTCTGTTGAAGCGCTGTTCGTTGACCGTTCCAATCACCGAACATCCATGGGCTTTCAGAACTGAAAGCATCTGCAGTAGTTGCCGCTTGGGTTGCTGAACCCGCAAGCATTATGCCGAGGCTAAGATATAAAGATCCAAGTTTACTCACAGCTATTTTCATTTGGAGACCTATATACCAATTGTGTTAATAGCTCATATAATACTCTCACATTTGTATAATTTATTTATTTTTTTGTTAACAACTCTCAATATTTACATAGATGTTTATCTAATTAAGAGATTTTAAAGGTTTTATTGTTTAACTTATCACCTTTTTTTATACCTTTCATAACCAATTATCCGCACCTAAAGTTTTACCCACATGGGTATAAATCAATGCTGATCTAGAAAATTTAATCGGACATGCCAGTTGAGTTTGTGTCATTGTGTCGCCTTCTTGTAGCGGAACTTCAACACACCAATGCCGCTCTTGGGCCAATTGTGAATTTAGAGCTTCGTCCAAACTTAAAACTGGTTCCACACAGACATCTTGAGAGGCAAAAATCTTTTTCCACTCAGCCCATGTTTTGGTTAGTATTTTTCGGGCAATTGCATGCTTAATTTCAGTCTGGTCTTGCGGATCAAATGACATGCCTTGCGTTGCTAAAGCGGGTAAATCTAGAATTTGCGCCAATCCATGTAAAAACTGTGGCTCCAAACCACCTATAGACAGATAACGACCATCTTGGGTTCGATAATAGTCATAGAAACTTCCGCCATTCAGATGTGCCGTCTCTGCCGCGGTTACCGCATTGGCAGCCAATACGCCAGCTGCAGCCATATTGTTCAATGCGACAGCGCAATCGGTCATGGAAATATCAATATATTGTCCTAAGCCGCTACGGTAACGCTCAATCACCGCAGCTAAGATGCCAGTAATCGCATGCATTGATCCGCCTGCCACATCGGCGATTTGAATCCCCATCGGTGGCGGGCCACTATCTTGGCGTCCGCTATGACCTGAAATACCCGATAAAGCCAAGTAGTTGATGTCATGCCCTGCACGGTCTTTGTAGTGCCCAGTTTGACCATAACCCGTAATCGAGCAGTAAATAAGTCGCGGATTAATTTCGGCCAAAACTGCATAATCCAAACCCAAGCGTTGCATGACACCTGGACGAAATTGTTCTACCACGATATCAAAATCTGAAATTTTGGCTTTGATCAATTCAATACTTTTCGGATCTTTTAAATCTAATGCGATGGATTGTTTATTGCGATTTAAATAACTATGCGCTGTGGCTTGCCCATTGGCATAAGGTGGCATCAAACGAACCAGATCGGGACGCGTCGGTGACTCAATATGCACAACTTCCGCACCCATGTCAGCCAAATACAAGGTCGCAAATGGCCCTGGGAGTAATGTCGAAAAGTCGAGTACTTTCAATCCTTTTAAAGCAGCTTCCATGGATATTTTTCTCTAATTGTGTAGATTTTTTATCCATGGTAGAAATATAAAATGATTAAAACAATGTCATGTTCAGCCATTTACCTTGATAGTTTCGGCAATTTACCATGTAAAAATGGCAAAACCGCTGTTGTAAATTGCCATGATTTCTTTTTTTAGCGTCATTTAGGTCAAACATTTGTGAACATTAAAGAGACTGAAGGATTAAACATGAGTCGTGATACGATCAGTATCCATTTCGTCAACGCAGCCTTAACTGGTGTGAAACGTCTCGGCATGGATGTCGAAACTTTATTGTCTCATGTTGGCATTGAGGCTGAACTTCTACGCCAACCCAAAGCGCGTATTTCACCTGAACAATACACACGTTTTATTAAAATGTTGTGGATGGTGACTCAAGACGAACATGTCGGTTTTGATATTCAACCGCGCCGCTTGGGTACTTTTGCCATTATGTGCCAATTGATTATTCATGCAAAAACCCTCGGTGATGCACTCGAATTGTCTTCGCAGTTCTACAAACTGTTTGGCGATGAATGGTCGGTGACACTAGAACGTGATAAGCACGAAGCACGTTTAGTTCCTCAAATTCCAAAATCTATGGACCCAGACCATTTCATTACAGAAAGTATGCTGATGATTTGGCATGGTCTCGCTTCTTGGTTGATTGAACGTCGTCTGCCTTTAGAGCGTGTTCACTTCGGTTATGAACGTCCTGAACATGCTGACGAATATGATGCCTTGTTTTTTGCACCTGTCATGCAGTTTGATACACCACGAACTGAAATTACATTTGCAGCGGATTATTTAGATTTACCCATTCGTCAAAACGAAGAAACGCTTGAAGAATTCTTAAAAGCGGCTCCTGCACAGTTATTGGTTAAATTTAAAAATACTAATTCATTAACATCTCGTATCCGTGATGTGCTGAAGAGTCAAATTGGCGAAGAAATGCCAACCTTGAACGATGTTGCTTCAATGCTGTATCTATCGCCGCAAACACTACGTCGTCGTTTAGCCGCTGAAGGTAAGAGCTACCAAGGTGTGAAAGATGCCTTACGTCGTGATGCTGCAATTCACTTATTGCTTAATCCAGACTTAACGCTTGAAGATGTTGCACAGCAAGTCGGTTTTAGTGAAACCAGTACTTTCCACCGTGCCTTTAAAAAGTGGACCGGTGTAACACCAGGCCTATATCGCCAATTACATGGTTATCATTAAGCAATATTCAAAAATAGCATTCTCTAAAACCTGATCTCGATCAGGTTTTTTTATTTCGGAAAATCTGCACGTTGTTTTTGACAAAGCAATGGATCGACGGGCGTGATCACGCGTTTGCCATCCTGTATCCGATACATTTCTGCCTTGGTTACATGATCATTTCGATCATACTCACAGGCTAAGCCGCCAGTCCCTTCATCTGAAGGATGAATGCCATAGATCATATAAATATAAAAACCGATCAAGCATACAAAACCTAAGCAGCCTGCAAAAACAAGCCAAGCCAGACCTTTCAACACTCGCTTCACATTTTTATGCATAAGCAGATCTTCAATATGTACTGAATCGATAGCAACTGATCTTAACCGATCCTCGCTTTCAATGTGCAGGTTGATTTTTATCTTATTCAGCAGCAAGCGTTGACCAAAAATATCAAACGACTCGCCCGTTCTCATCATTGCACCGGCTTGATTAATCCGTACACTCAAAAAACCAATAAAAATTTATAGATCATAGGGACAGGATTATGAGCGAGGCTTACATCATTGATGCCATTCGCACACCGCGCGGCAAAGGAAAAAAAGACGGTTCACTACATGCCGTTAAACCGATTAGCCTACTGACCAGTTTATTGAACGAATTACAAAACCGACATCAATTTGACACCGCTGCAGTAGACGACATTGTACTGGGCTGCGTGACCCCCATTGGTGACCAAGGTGCGGACATTGCCAAAACCGCAGCCATTGCAGCAGGTTGGGACAATGATGTGGCAGGTGTTCAGATCAACCGTTTTTGCGCCTCAGGTTTAGAAGCAGTCAATATGGCTGCGCAAAAGGTCCGCTCTGGCTGGGAAGACCTTGTGGTGGCTGGCGGTGTAGAGTCGATGTCTCGTGTGCCGATGGGCTCAGATGGCGGTCCTTGGGCGCTTGACCCTGAAACCAATATGGCCTGTGACTTTATTCCACAAGGCATTGGAGCCGATTTAATTGCCACCATTGACGGTTACAGCCGAGCAGATGTGGATGCCTTTGCAGCCAACTCTCAGCAAAAAGCCGCAGCAGCTCAAGCCAATGGTTATTTTGACCAATCTGTCGTTCCTGTTAAAGACAAAGCAGGCGTGACAGTTTTAGCCAAAGATGAATTTATTAAACCAACGACCACAGCAGAAGGCTTAGGCAAGCTCAACCCAAGTTTTGCCATGATGGGACAAATGGGCTTTGATGCCATTGCCTTGCAAAAATATCCTGAAGTCGGCGCAGTCAACCATGTACACCATGCAGGGAATTCATCGGGCATCGTTGATGGTGCTGCCGTAGTATTGCTTGCCTCTGAAAAAGCGATCAAAGAACAAGGCCTAAAACCGCGTGCCAAAGTGCTTGCCACTGCATTGGTGGGTGCAGACCCAACCATTATGCTGACTGGCCCTGCACCTGCTGCACGTAAAGCCTTAGCCAAAGCTAACTTAACCATTGATGATATTGACCTATTTGAAGTGAACGAAGCTTTTGCAGCAGTCGTGATGCGTTTTATTACCGAACTCAAGGTTGATCCTACCAAAGTCAATGTGAATGGCGGTGCAATTGCATTAGGACATCCGCTGGGTGCAACAGGCGCCATGATTTTAGGCACCCTGATGGATGAACTAGAACGCCAAGGTAAAAAACGCGGTTTAGCAACCTTGTGTGTGGGCGGTGGTATGGGCATCGCAACGATTATTGAGCTAGTTTAATTAACCGAACCGTACACAGCATTTGATACTTGGTATGTGTCATCCACAACCTGACCAAAAATTGAAAATAATGTTTCTGCGAACTTTTAGAAAAAAGACATTAGTTGACAGGTTTTGTGGATGACAAATGGTTTTGCCTACTTTTGCCGAAACAAAAGTAGGTCGAACCTGAATGAAGCTAAAGCACTGCTTTAGCTGAAATGAAAAAAACAGTAATAAACAAATTTGTAAAGACTCCGTAGTGACGATGAATAATTTAAATCTCAAAAATCACTAGCAAAGTCATAAAAATATTTGGATAAAATTTATGAGCGCAATTCAATTTGAAAAAAATGCCGACAATATCGTCATTTTAACTTTAGATTCTCCAAACCAATCTGCCAACACCATGAATGCAGACTTCCGCACGGCACTGGCTGAAACGGTAGACAAACTGCAAGCAGATGAAAATATTGTAGGGATTATTTTCCGTTCCGCAAAAAAAACCTTCTTTGCAGGCGGTGATTTAGACGAACTGATTCAAGCTACACCTGAGCATGCAACTGAATTCTTCAATATGATTGAAGAAATGAAAGCCAAACTGCGTTATATCGAAACACGCGGCATTCCTGTTGTTGCAGCCTTAAATGGCACAGCGCTGGGCGGTGGTTGGGAGTTAGCACTCGGTTGTCATTATCGAATCGCACTGAATGATGCTAAGGCGAAATTTGGCTTACCAGAAGTAACTTTAGGCTTACTACCGGGCGGTGGCGGTATTGTACGTATGGTACGTTTATTGGGTCTGCAAAATGCTTTTCCGCTCTTGATGGAAGGCAAACAAGTTGGTGTCGAAAAAGCCAAATCGCTCGGGCTGATTCAAGACACTGCAGATAGCCTTGAAGACCTGATGGACAAAGCGATTGCGTGGGTCAAAGCCAATCCAAAATCACAGCAGCCCTTTGATGTAAAAGGCTATAAAATTCCGGGCGGTACGCCATCGACTCCTGCTGTGGCGCAAATGCTCGCCATTGCCCCCGCTATGCTGCGTGACAAAACCAAGGGCTGTTACCCTGCGCCTGAAGCCATTATGTCGGCTGCTGTTGAAGGCGCTCAGGTCGATGTTGATACGGCGCTCACGATTGAATCACGTTACTTTACTTACCTTGCAACCGGTCAAATTTCTAAAAATATGATCGGCACCTTCTGGCATGGTCTCAACGCTATTAAGTCTGGTGCAAGCCGTCCAAAAGACGTCGCGAAATGGCAAGCCACCAAAGTTGGTATTTTAGGTGCAGGCATGATGGGTGCAGGCATCGCTTATGCCACAGCATCAAAAGGCATTGCAGTTGTACTCAAAGATGTTTCTGTTGAAGCTGCTGAAAAAGGCAAAGCCTATAGCCAAAAACTGCTAGATAAAAAAGTATCTCAAGGCCGTTTAAGTGCAGAAAAATGTGATCAAGTTTTAGGACTGATTCATGCCACTGCAGATGCTGCCGACTTACAAGGCTGCGACTTGATCATTGAAGCGGTATTTGAAAATGTCGAACTCAAAGCCAAAGTGACACAAGAAGCAGAAGCCTATTTGGCAGATGGCGGTATTTTTGCATCCAACACCTCAACCTTGCCGATTTCAGGCTTGGCCAATGCATCTCAAGATCAAGCTAAATTTATCGGTCTACATTTCTTTAGTCCTGTCGACAAAATGCAATTAGTGGAAATTATTAAAGGTAAAAACACTTCGGCTGAAACTTTGGCTAAAGCCTTTGACTTTGTGCAGCAAATTGGCAAAACGCCAATTGTAGTGAATGACAACCGTGGCTTCTTTACCAGCCGTGTCTTTGGCACCTTTGTGCAAGAAGGTTTACGTCTGCTGTCTGAAGGCGTACACCCTGCCCGCATTGAAATGGCTGCACTAAAAGCCGGCATGCCTGTAGGCCCATTGGCGATTCAAGATGAAGTGTCTTTAACGCTGTCTGAGCATGTTGCGGCCGAGACACGTAAAGCCTTGCAAGCCGAAGGCAAAGACCTACCACGTTCAGGTGCGGATGACGTTATTCAAACGATGATTCATGAGTTCGGACGTAAAGGTAAAGTAGCTGGTGCAGGTTTTTATGAATATCCTGAAGGCGGTAAAAAGCACCTTTGGGATGGCTTGAGCAAATGGCAGAAAGATAATACTATTTCTGAACAGGAAATGATTGACCGCTTCCTGTTTGTACAGTCACTCGATACCTTACGCTGCCTAGAAGAAGGTGTTTTAGAATCGACTGTTGATGGCAATGTCGGATCAATCTTCGGGATTGGTTTTGCCCCTTGGACAGGTGGTGCACTTCAATTTTTAAACCAATATGGTTTGGAAAAAGCGCTATTACGTGCCAATACACTAGAAGCAAAATATGGCGAACGCTTCAAAGCACCGCAATTGCTGAAAGACAAAGTGGCGAAAGCTGAGCAGATTTAATTATTCATTTTGAGCATGCAAATTTTGCTGTTCAATCACATCAAAAGGAGCTTCGGCTCCTTTTTATTTTCCTTCTCAGTCGCGTGTTTGCAAACAAGCCTAGAATTTACGCGAACTCTCATCAGTTTTATGTTATAAAGTAACAAGTTTTTTGATTTCTTTTTATCCGATTGAGTAGCTTGTTATGACAGATCATACTTCTCCTGAAAAATCACCATGGGGCTGGAAAGCACTGATTATCTTCTGTATTTTAGGTGCGCTATTCATGGGTATTTTCTGGCTTGCTGTGACCAATGAACCAGACTATATGCCGAGCCAACAGAAAAAAGACAATACTCAACAGCATGCATTTAAAAATGCCCCTGTGATGTCAGAAGAAGCGTTGAAAAAGGCGCAAGCTGATCAAGCAGCTCGTGAAGCATCTGCACCGACTGCAGCAGACATGCATATGACCGAAGAACAACATGCACATATGGATGACATGAGCCCTGAACCTACTGCATCGAATGATCATGGTCACTAAGCTTTGACCCAATCTATGCAAATAAAAAACGCTTAAAATATTAAGCGTTTTTTATTTATAGCTGTCCAATTTTAAGTATTTAAGCCAAAGCCATATACATATCTTGATGCGGAATACCACAATCTAAATATTCATCACCTTCAACAACAAAACCCAACGCTGCATAAAAAGGGATAGCATGCACTTGTGAAGATAGTTTTAAATATTCACGTTGCTCTAATGTCGCTTGTTGAATGATGGCTTGCATCAAGATTTTACCAATCCCCTGACCGCGATGAGCCTTTAAAACAGCAACACGGCCTATACTGTTATTTTTCAACAAACGAGCAGTTGCAATAGCTTTCATCCCATCATGAACAATAAAATGCAGTGAAATCTCATCTTCTGCATCCCATTCATCTTCGGGCGATATCTGCTGTTCTAAAATAAAGACCTGTTCACGTATCGATCGAGCTGCAGATGCCAGTTGCTCCCACGGACCGAATTGAATATTTAACTGCTGCATCCCTTCATCCTTTAGCATTTACAGCCAATATCTTGCTGGTCCCATTGATCATTTAACAATAATTCCAAGGAATGCTTTTGAATGCCATACATGTCTTTTAAAGCTTGGATCTGCGCCAATACCGCTTGATCAGGCTCGACATAGTCTGCACGTTTGGTTGCCAAGATCATTTTATTTTTACTGGTATGCTCAAGTGCCACAAATTCAAAGACTTTGGTTTCATAACCATATGCTTTCAATAAAAGTGCACGAATCGTGTCAGTAAGCATCTCTGCTTGCTGGCCCGAATGAATGCCAAATTGCAACATCGGTGCAAGTACTTGCGGCGCTTTCAATTGCGGACGCAATTCTTTATGACAACACGGCGCACACATGATCATTTGCGCATTTAATCGAATGCCGGTATGAATCGCAAAGTCCGTTGCTACATCATAAGCGTGCAGTGCAATCATGACATCTAAGCGCTCAGGCGCATATGTACGAACATCGCCTTGGAAAAAATCCAGTTGGCTGAAATTCGACTGCTGCGCAACGCTTTGGCAAAATTCCACCATTTTCGGATTTAGCTCAACCCCTGTCACTTTAGGCACTTGCTGGTGTTTTGCTAAATAATCATATAATGCAAAAGTCAGATAGCCTTTACCTGAACCAAAATCCACGACATGTAGAGATTGATCGGTCTCTTTGATCTGGCTTAAAGCGCCTGAAAAAATTTCTACAAATTTATTAATTTGTTTCCATTTACGTGCCATGCTCGGAATAATTTGTGCTTTTGCATCCGTAATACCGAGTGGCTGTAAGAAATAACTGTTTTGATCGACATAGCGATGTTTCGCTCGATCATGTCCTTGCTGCTCCGTAGGAATTTTCCCTAAGGCTGGCTGCTTTTTGCTGATGCTTAGCATCGCTTTCTTTTTATTTTTTTTGAGCTGAATTTCTTCATCCAAGGTCATCAGGTTGGCTTGCTTACAACAACTCAATAAACTTTCGACTTGTTGATATGCGGATGCGATTGGATAGTTTTTGGTGATGTCTTGGGTTTTGTAACGATATAAACAGCTGAGAAATGACTCTCCTTGCAGCGAAATGACTCGCAAGGTCATTTTTTCTAATTGCTCTAATTCACCTTTATACTGACTCAAGATCATGCGATCAAAACGCTGTGTTTCAATGGCTTGCTGAAAGGCTGCTAAAAATTGCTGCTCTTGCGTAGAGGGAGAAGCCAAAGATGACATAATATAAACCTAGATAAATTTGCAAAACAATTTTAAATCTTCTTACACCAAAAGCAAAATTGAATTACTATACATATGTATATTTAAATTATTATAAAAGATACGTTATGAATGCTCCCCATCTTTTAGCTTATGACCCAGCTGAAGAAAGACTGAATTTCTATACCCATGCTTTCGGTGCGGCTTTGTCTGCCATCGCAGGTATCCTACTGATTTTAAAAGGCTCCTACCTTCCAACTGGACAATGGCTTGCACTTTGGGTGTATGCATTCAGTATGCTGTTATTGTTTTCAGCATCGAGTCTATATCACTTCGCAGAGTCTCCTGAGCGCCGTGGTTGGTACAAAAAACTCGACCATACTGCAATCTATTATCTAATTGCAGGTACTTACACCCCGTTTCTGGCAATCGCACTGCCTACCGCAAAAGCGCATTATTTACTCATTGCACTGTGGGTGATTGCCGCAATTGGGACACTATTCAAATTAATTTTCATTCATCGTTTTCAAAAGATTTCGTTGATTGCCTATTTGGTGATGGGATGGCTTGCGGTACTGGTAATGGATGATATGCAACGCTTTTTATCTGATCAAGCTTTAACCTACCTGATCATTGGCGGGCTATCTTATACAATCGGTGCATTGTTTTATGCCTTAAAAAAGGTAAGATATACACACGCTATCTGGCATATTTTTGTATTGATAGGTGCAGGATCACATTTCCTGTCGATTTATCTCTACGTGATATAACCCACTGACACTGCATTCTTTAGTGACCCTAATCCCGCAGTTCGTAAGTTGGTATTTCGTATTTTTTTAAGAAATTACGCCTTTTTTAAAAAGATTACGCTTTTAAAACTAAGTTCAATTATTTTTAGTAAGTGTAAGGTCCACCATGGCGTCTTCAAGTGCTGCTGCGACTGAACAGCAACCAACAAATTCAAAATTCCGCGTACTTACAGCAAGTCTTGTAGGTACCACAATCGAATTCTTCGATTTCTACATCTATGCAACTGCGGCTGTAATTATCTTCCCGCATCTGTTCTTCCCTGCAAGTACAGATCCAACAACCGCAACGATTCAATCTCTAGCAACGTTTGCGATTGCCTTTATTGCTCGCCCGATTGGTGCAGCATTCTTTGGCCATTTAGGTGACCGTATCGGTCGTAAAGCCACATTAGTTGCCGCTCTCCTCACCATGGGGATTTCTACAGTATGTATCGGCTTGCTTCCAACCTATGCTCAAATTGGTATCGCTGCTCCGCTCATGCTTGCACTTTGTCGCTTAGGTCAAGGTCTGGGTTTAGGTGGTGAATGGTCAGGTGCCGTGCTACTTGCAACTGAAAATGCGCCAGAAGGCAAACGTGCTTGGTATGGTATGTTCCCTCAATTAGGTGCGCCAATCGGCTTTATTCTTGCAACAGGCTCATTCTTGACCTTAGGTCACTTCATGTCTGAAGCTGAGTTTATGCAATGGGGTTGGCGTATTCCATTCATTGCAAGTGCGCTATTGGTTATTGTCGGTCTGTGGATTCGTTTAAAATTACATGAAACACCAGCGTTCCAAAAAGTATTGGATAAGCAAAAAGAAGTAAATATTCCGTTCAAAGAAGTGATCACTAAGCACTGGGGGATGTTAATTCTCGGTACGATTGCCGCGATTTGTACATTTGTAGTGTTCTACTTAACCACAGTATTCGCTTTACAATGGGGTACAACCCAGCTTGGTTACACACGTGAAGAATTTTTAAAACTTCAACTGGTTGCCACACTTTGTTTTGCTGCCTTCATTCCACTTTCTGCTGTATTTGCTGAAAAATTTGGTCGTAAAACGACTTCGATTGCGGTATGTGTTGTATCTGCATTGTTTGGCTTAGTCTTCTCAAGCATGCTTGAGTCTGGCAGTACTGCGATGGTGTTCTTATTCCTATGTATCGGTCTTGCGATCATGGGTTTAACCTATGGTCCAATTGGTACGGTATTGTCTGAAATCTTCCCAACGTCTGTACGTTACACAGGTTCAGCTTTAACCTTTAACATGGCAGGTATTTTTGGTGCATCTTTCGCACCACTGATCGCAACTAAACTTGCAACTGGCTATGGTTTATATGCAGTAGGTTACTACCTAACTGCGGCATCAATCCTTTCATTGATCGCGTTCTTAATGATTCGCGAAACCAAAAATGATGATGTGAATAATCAGGTTTAATCTGTACATAATAAAAAAGCCAGCACATATTGCTGGCTTTTTTATGTCTCAAATTGAGTCAATGAACTGATGAATACTCTGTAGTTGACAGCATTTTAAATAATTAAATTCATGCATGCAGCTTAGATCCCACTGAGTAGCAATACACATCTTATGTTGCAAGACACGGTCATTCACTTAATTTCAAACAGCAAATGAATGGCACGATTCAATTTTATTAACCAAACAAGGCCTGTAGCTCTACATCAAGAAGAACATTCACCAAACCGTTTAGCGATAATGAACGGTAGTTTTTGATTAAACCAACTCGATAATATCAATGGTCGGTGGCACAAGAAAACGGAAAGGTACCCCAACCATGCCCGTACCAACAGTGACAAAGACATCTGCATTGTCATGCTGATATAGCCCTTTTTTATGACCTAAAATCGACACTTTTTTCATTACATAATCGGTCAACCATGGCAATTCCACTTGTCCACCATGTGTATGACCCGACAACATCAATGGTCGTCCCGGAAGTTTAGGTACCATATCGACGGTATCTGGATTATGCGACAAAATGATCCAAGGCTTATCCTGTGGCAATTCTGGCAAATAGCGCATATCGGCTTTACCAGCCCATAAGTCCCCAACGCCTAATAAACGAAACTCATTAAACTCAACCACTTGCCCTTCGATATCCACCACATGATTACTTTCTAATGCATGCTTTAACAACTCTTGAATAGGCGGACCGGGATATTGCTCATCATGATTACCATTCACCGAATAAATCGGAGCAATAATTTTTTTTAGTACGGCCAGTTCTTCAGCTAACTTATTTTCTGGCTCGTAAGTCCAATCCCCTGCAACCACGACCAAATCAGGATTTTGTGCATTGATCTTATCGACGATCATTTTTAACTGACGTTCATGGCCCGAAAATAAACCAATATGTAAATCACCAATTAAAGCAATGCGTACAGGCTTTAATAATTGTCGTGTTTCATGCAATTGATATTGACATTTTTTCACCTGAATCATGTGCGGCTCGATAAATCGGGCATAGCATAAAAGGCCCGTAACAGCACCGACAAAAATCGCTTCATGCAGTGAATAATAGCCACTCCAGCCTGCATAAAAGCTAAAGAAGAACAAAGGAATAAGTAAATACGAGAGATAAAATGCCAACAAATGTACGAAGGCTTTAAACGGATGAATCGTTTCCGTACGCGACTGACTTAACCAAGCTTGGGAAATTGCCCAAACACCTAGCACAGCCAACCCGATATAAAAATACATCACTACGGAATCTAATTCCCACATACATTTGCTCTACAATTTGCCTAACGAGAAAACTCGGTCACTATATTTATCTTTTCACAGCTGACACTTATACTCAAATCAAATTTTTTAGTATGTCTAACAGTATGAACTCAGCTACACCGAAACAGCAAAATTTGCCCTTCATACACAACCACACTAAGGCGGTTTTGCTGAGTTGTAGCCTTGTTTTGACTTTATCTGCATGTAGTACCTTGCCTAAACAGCAAACTCAACCTGTGGAATATGCCTTTAATACTCCCACTGACGATACTAGCCTTGCGAAAATTGTGCTGCCGCTACGTGAACAAAATCCAAATTTAACTGGTTACCACGTACTTTATGACCCATTAGAAGCCTTAGCGGCTCGAATCGAACTGATCAATAAAGCCGAAAAAAGTTTAGATCTACAATACTATATTTGGGATAACGACAAAATTGGTGCTTTGGCCCTGCATGCCATGATCAAAGCTGCAGATCGTGGGGTGAAAATTCGTTTATTGGTCGATGACAACAATGCAAAAAAGATGGAAGGGATTTATATGGCACTCGACCAGCATGCCAATATTGATGTCAAACTGTATAACCCATACCGCTTCCGACATTTCCGCCCTGTCGATATGGTGCTGGATCTAAAACGCATCAACCGCCGTATGCACAACAAAAGCTTTATTGCAGACAATCAAATCGCATTGATTGGTGGTCGCAATATGAGTAACCAATACTATAACGTCAGTGATAATTATCAATTTTCCGATGTTGACGTCATGCTGGTCGGTGCGGCATCCGATGAAATCATCCATTCTTTTGACGAATATTGGAATGATGATTATGCCTTTCCAGTACGTCAATTGGTCAATCCACGCCACTATAGTTTGCGCTTTGACAGTCTCAAACAACAACTCGATGACTATAATCAAGAAGCCACTGTGGTCAATTATTTGGACTTAGCTAACCGTTCACATGCCTTTGATGACTGGCTCAACAATAAAATCCAATTTGATTGGGTCAAAGCCGAAGTGGTCAAAGATTCCCCGAGCAAAATCAAATCTAAGGCTAAAAAAGAAGAGCATCTCAACTTTCAGCTCCTCAACCGTTTAGATAAACCGGAACAAAGTGTCGATATCGTTTCGGCCTACTTTGTCCCAGAAAAAAAAGGGGCTGAACGCCTAAAAAATCTTCGTGCAGATGGCGTAAAAGTCAGAGTCTTGACTAACTCATTCCAGGCCAATGACGTGCCATTGGTTCATGCTTTTTATAGCAAATATCGTCAAGATCTCTTGGAAAACGACGTTCAACTCTATGAATTTCTCTCTAGACCTGATGCAGAAAACCTCAACACCAATACCAAAGAGTTGGCGGAAAAATCTAAAGTTAGTCTAAAAGGTTTAAGCCGTTCAAGCCTACATGCCAAACTGATGGCAATTGATGAAAAACAAGTCTTTATCGGCTCATTTAACTTTGATCCACGCTCAGCATATTTAAATACTGAAATTGGGGTATTACTGAATAGCCCACGCTTAGCCAAAGCCGTCCACTACACCATGGATGAAAATTTAAGTAAATATGCCTATAAGTTAGTGCTCAATGCAGACCAACAGATCAATTGGAAAATTAAGCTGTCAAATGGTCAAACGCGTATTTATCCACGTGAACCGAAAATCAAGTGGTGGCAAAAAGCGGGGGTGAAATTTATCTCTTGGTTGCCGCTCGAAGGCTTTATGTAAGGATTGTGCTGCAAAGGCATCCCCTTGCAGCCTGTATCATTAAATTATTTAGCTTCAACTGGAACTGGCGCTTTAAGAACTTTAGCTTGAAGCTCTGCTAATCCCTGATTCATTTTTTGCTGCACTTCTTGTGTCAGACTGTCAACAGTATGACCTGCCGAATCAATTGCGGGCAATATCATCAGATGCGCTGTGACTTTCGGCATTTCTAAGACATTTTTGACATGTCGATCAAAGCTAATGTCTCCGACATAGGGTGCAATATTATCGAGTTCACCGTCCTGATTCACATAGCAAATTAAGCAAATTTGGACTGGACGTTCGGCTTCAATCGCCGCACCTAAAATACGACCATGAATTTTTTTAATTTTGCTGCCATCTGAAGTGGTGGCTTCTGGGAAAAAGAGTACCGGCGTATCTTGTTTTAAGAAGCCTGTAATTTGTTCTTTAATTTTAATCGAGTCGCCAGAGCCACGCTTAATAAATAAGGTGCCACCGCCTTTTGCCAAATTACCCAGCACTGGCCATTTTTCAATTTCAGCTTTCGCCAAAAAGAAAACACGTGCGCCAGAACCCAAAACTGCCACATCTAACCATGAAATATGATTACTTACCCAAAGGGCTGGTTGACGTGGAATTTCGCCATGCACTTTGACTTCAAGATTAAATACTTTGCATAACTTGCGACAAAAATACTGCACATAGCGGGTATTTTGCGGGTTATTCGGGTCTTTATACAATTGATGACGATAAACCAAATAAAAACCCTGCGTCACGGCAACAGCTGCTGCACCGACTTTTTTACAATACAAATAAAATTTTGAAAACACATTAATTTGCGGTGTATTGACGATTTGAGGTTGATTCATAAACGGTTCACTAAAAGGACACGGTGCCACAATTTGGCGTAAATTTTCATCATCATATACCGAAGACAGTTTTTTTGCATTGATCATAAAAACCGAAGTCGAAGATAATATTTCCCTATTTTAATCGTTTTTAAAAATCAAATATTATTTTTATATCGGTTTTAAAGGTTAAAATTATGAATCATTCATATTCAGACAATCCCCCTATTTCTTCATGGCAAGCGTTAAAAGCCATTGCTGGTTTTTCATTGATATATGTTTGTGTGCTTTTCTTATTGGCGCTGAGCTTTCGAAGCTTTCTCTAATTGAATAGCACGACATACAGAACTTAGCCATTAATCCCTCACTTAGATTAACCCTCGTACTGCATTTTCGCCTAAAATGAATCTTTAAACAGGAGTGTGTGCTGAGTGGAAAATTTAAATCAACATCAAGCGAGCGGTGAACGCGTAATTTTAGTCAGTGTGGCAGTACAAATGCTCGCAGACCTTGATGCCGAAGAATTCCACTTACTTGCTCAATCTGCAGGTGCCAATATTTTACAACATGTGCATGCTCAGCGTATTAAGCCTGATGCCAAATTATTTATCGGCTCAGGGAAAGCTGAAGAAATTGCAGAAGTGGTTGCAGAGCATGAAGCCGAATTGGTCATTTTTGACCATGCCCTCACCCCTGCCCAAGCACGTAATCTTGAAAGCATCATGCGATGTCGTGTGGTCGATCGCACTGAATTAATTTTAGATATTTTTGCCCAACGCGCACGTACCTATGAAGGTAAATTGCAAGTTGAATTGGCCCAATTACAACATATGGCTTCACGGCTGATTCGTAGTCGTGGCGATCTCGATAGCCAAAAAGGTGGGATCGGCCTACGTGGACCGGGTGAAACGCTGCTGGAAACTGACCGTCGGCTACTCAAGCTCCGTATGGGACAACTCAAAGCGAAACTTGAGAAAGTCCGCCAAACACGTATGCAAGGTCGTGTGGCACGTCAAAAAGCTGCTGTTCCAACCGTGTCATTGGTGGGTTATACCAATGCTGGTAAATCGACCTTATTTAATAATTTAGCAAAAAGTGATGTCTATGCAGCAGACCAACTGTTTGCGACACTTGACCCAACTTTACGCCGTCTACATTGGGATGGTATCGGCAACTTAGTTCTCGCAGATACTGTAGGTTTTGTGCGTAATTTATCGCACTCACTGGTCGAGTCGTTTAAAGCCACCTTAGAAGAAACGTTGGAGGCGACCTTATTGTTACATGTCATTGACTCCAGCAGTCCTGACATGATGGAACAAATCGAGGCTGTCGAAAAAGTACTGAAAGAAATTGGTGTCGATGTTCCGATTCTGCGCGTTTATAACAAAATTGATGTCAGTGGCGAAGATCCTAAAATCATCTATGGCAAGCCACATCAGCCGGAACGTGTCTATGTCTCAGCACATAGTGGTAAAGGTCTACCCTTATTACGCCAAGCGGTTCAAGAATGCTTAATGGGTCAAATTCAAAGCTTTGAAGTCCATCTAAAACCGGCTTATGGTAAATTAAGAACACAACTATATGCGCTCAATGTGATCCAAAATGAAAGTTATGATGAACAAGGCAACTTAATTTTGCATGTCATCATTGCCCCACATAAGTTAGAACAACTGATTAAACAGGCGCATTTACCCATTGATGAAATTTTGGGAACACGTGCGCAACAATTCCAACATCCTCTTGAAGAATTTGAAATTAAAGATTAAATCGGTTAAAACTTGATTTGTATAATTTTAACGAAAGACAAAAATGGACTGGATCAAGCGCATCGACTGGAAAGCCTGGATAGGCACTCTTGCATTAATTATTCTTTTCCGTGAAGGTGCGGTCTGGGTCATGAAGCAATTCAGTCACCCAGAATTAGGTAATCTCGTCGGACTGATTAGCTTGCTGATCGTGCTTTCATTTTGGAGAAAATTCAACAAAATTCCAGCCAGTTTGGTCGATACCAATAATAAAATCATGAAAGAAAGTGCCTTTGCCTTCTTACCCATTAGTGCAGGCTCATTGCTGATGATGATGCATTTAGGTGATGAAATTCCAATGTTTTTGATTGTTCTCTTTGTCAGCACCCTCATACCGCTGTGGGTCTACGCAAAAATGTCTAAGAAATGGCTATAAGGAGAATCAACATGCTTTCAATCATCTCTGGATTCATCATTACCCTGATCGCCTATCTTGTCGCAAAACCCATTAATAAAAAATTACCGCAAATCCCCGTGATTGTGATTGGGATGTTTTTCGTCATTGGTATGCTCTATCTTTTTGGCATTTCCTATGAAAGTTATATGGCACAGGTCAATCCACTGTTCAATAACTTACTCGGCTATGTCACAGTGGCCTTGGCCATTCCTTTAGCAGCAATGCGCTACGATGACTTGCCATTAAAAGCCGTGGGCGGGATTTTAGTCTTTGCCAGTATCAGTGCCGTTGCCCTCCCTATGGGGCTGGCTTATTTATTGCATTTGTCAGATCCAACCATTATGGCTTTTGCTACACGGGCAGTGACCACCCCAATTGCCATCAACATTGCGACGCTGCTGCATTCCCCGATTCCTTTGGTGATTTTGATTGTGATTTTATCAGGGGTGATTGGCGCAGCATTTTCACCCATCATACTCAAAAATATTCATGATGAACGTGCATCAGGACTCGCCTTAGGACTTGCTGCACATGCGATTGGCACAGCTCAAGCTTGGCAGCGCGGCAGCATTGCTGGGCGCTATGCAGCATTTGGCATGGCGGTAAATGCAGTCTTCACAGCAATCTGGTTGCCAACTTTCATACTCTATCTACAAAATATGTGACTGAGCAATCACTTTTAAATGATTGTTTTGTATAAAAAATAAACTTAATATAAATTCAAGGGTACGCCACAACACATTGAACGATGTGCTGTGGATGTTACATTTTTGGTAAAGTCACTTTTGTGCAACATGTCAACTTTCCCGAATAAAATGTAAATATTTATGCTTAGAGTAGTTGCTCTAAGTTCAAATATTACCTAGTATGATCAATAAACCCTCACAAAGTGTATTGATAAAGGATTATTAATATGATCGAAAAAAGTTTGAAATGGGCTGCATTATTCGGTGCCGTAGTCACAAGCTCTGCACTTTATGCTCAAGATCTTACAGGGACTTGGCAACAAATTGACGATAAAACCGGTTCGCCTAAAGCACTGATCGAAATTCGAAAAGATGCCAAAGACACCTATACCGGCAAAATTGTCAAAGTGACGCCACGTCCGGGTTATACACCAAAGGAAAAATGTGTGAATTGCCCTGCACCTTATACCAACCAGCCTATTTTAGGGATGGATGTATTTAAGGGGCTGAAACTTGAAAGGGAAAATACCTACTCTCAAGGGAAAATTATTGATCCTTTGGCAGGCAAAATTTACAGCTTAAAAGGCAAAATTTCTGCCAATGGTAAGCGCTTACATTTACGTGGATATCTGGGGATTTCCGCGATTGGTCGTACACAGACATGGATTCGCGCTGAATAAATTTTAAATTTATTCAGTAAATTGATTTGACATAGGTGAACCACCTACAGGGAATATCTGATGAAAAAATTAAAAGTGAGCCTCTTATTCTTAGCTGCTGTAATGAGTGGTTCAGCTTTTGCTCAAGACCTTTCAGGGACTTGGCAACAAATTGATGATAAAACAGGTTCACAAAAAGCCATTATTGAAATCCGTAAAGAAAGTAATGGCACATTCGTGGGTAAAATCATCAAAGTGACGCCGCGTCCGGGCTATACACCACGCGACACCTGCGTAAACTGCCCTGCACCCTACAAAAACAAGCCAATCTTAGGCCTTGATATCTTAACAGGTTTAAAACATATTGAAGGCACTAATAACTACGACAAAGGCCGTATTATTGACCCTCTTTCAGGCAAAGTTTACGACACAAAAATCCGTTTAAATGCCAGTGGGAAACGCCTAACTTTACGGGGTTATATGGGTGTTTCTGCACTTGGTCGTAGCCAAACTTGGATTCGCCAAGAGTAACCCCAAACAAGTAAAAAAACCGCCGACATGGCGGTTTTTCTTATTCCGAATATCTTCAAATTATTTTTAAATTAAAGTTGACTATTCTCATAAACTTTCTAACATACGTGCTCATAAATCATGCTTCTCGGGGACAAGCGATCATGTTTAAAAAAATATTATTCAGCCTATGTACATTGGGTATGATGAATGTTGCATTTGCAAATGACATTGCTGGCACATGGCAACAAATTGACGATAAAACAGGAGCTGCAAAAGCAATTATTTCGATTCACAAAGAATCAAATAATACCTATACCGGTAAAATTATTAAAATTACACCACGTCCGGGCTATACACCGCAAAAAAACTGTAATAAGTGCCCTGCGCCTTATACCAACCAACCGATTCTCGGCATGGAAATTGTTAAAGGTTTAAAGCAAATTAATAATACGAATAATTATGAAAAAGGTCGTATTATCGACCCTCTTTCTGGCAAAGTTTATGATGCTAAAGTCCGCTTAAACAGCACAGGAAAACGTATTTCGATCCGTGCAAGTATTGGCGTTTCAGTCTTGGGTCGTAACCAAACTTGGATTCGTTTAGACTAATCCACACACCAATAAAAAAGCCGCACGAATGCGGCTTTTTTATTTTTAAATACTTACATTACAGGATTATCGACCGCAAACATGCACTGATCTTCTAAACGATAGGCCATCAACTGATTGCCCCAAACACATCCGCCATCCACATTTTGGATTTTTGCTGAAATGCTTTTTCCTTGTAAAGCAGCCCAATGACCAAAAAGAATTTGATGGGTCTGAGCTGCTTGTGACTCAAACTCAAACCATGGCTTAAAACCCTTCGGCATAGGGTCATCGAGTGAATCTTTAAAACTGAACTCTAATCGACCTTCTGCATCGGTTAAGCGCATGCGGGTCAAATAGTTGGTAATACAGCGTAAGCGCGCATGACCAGACAAATCATCCGACCATAGGTTCGGCTCTTTACCGTACATCACTTGAAGAAACGCATCGACCACATCAAAGTCGTCATGACCAATCACCGCTTCCACTTCCTTTGCCAAGTCTGCGGTTTGCTGCGCAGTCCAATTCAAAGGAATACCCGCATGAGTCAAAATGGTTTGCTCATTCGGAAATAGACACAGCGGCTGCTTGCGTAACCAATCAATCAAATCATCACTTTCTAAAGCGTGAATCACATCATCGATATTGTCTTTAGGATTGATATCCTTAATACCGCGAGCGCATGCCAGCAAAGTCAGATCATGATTGCCCAGTACCGTCGCCGCAACTTCACTATCCACTAATTTTTTGATGAACCGCAAAGCGCCTACCGAGTTTTCACCCCGTGCGACGAGATCACCGGCAAACCATATAAAATCTTGGTCTGCATCAAACTTAATCTCTTTCAGTAAAGCTTTTAATGCTTCAAAACAGCCTTGAACATCACCAATGACATAGTTATAGCGAATATTGCGAGTCATAATTATTTAAGCCACCATTTGATCTGCTAATGCGACAAATTCTGCAAGTGTTAGGGTTTCTGGACGCGCCATTGGATCAACCCCTGCATTTTCAAAACCATCTTCAACCAACATGCCTTTTAAGCTGTTACGCAAGGTCTTGCGGCGCTGAGTAAAGACATGTGAAACTAAACGCGCAAGCGCTTTTTCATCTTTCGCCATAATCGGTTTAACGGCATAAGGCTCTAAACGGAATACCGCAGAGGTGACTTTTGGCGGCGGATTAAATGAGCCCGGTGGCACTTCAAATAAAAACGTCGGTTTGCAGAAATATTGAATCATCACCGATAAACGACCATATTCTTTAGTATTCGGTGAAGCGGTAATACGGTCCACGACTTCTTTTTGCAGCATGAAGTGCATGTCTTTGACTTTGTCGCCAAACTCCAAGAGATGAAACAGCAGCGGAGTCGAGATGTTATACGGCAAGTTGCCAACCACGCGCAGAGGACGGCCTTCGGCAAACAGCTCGGTAAAGTCATATTTCAGCGCGTCGGTTTCAACAATGGTCAAGCGCTCAGGATGCGGCACACGGCCCGGCAAACCTGCAGCTAAGTCACGGTCCAGCTCAACCACAGTTAGAGCATCACATTCACCAATTAAAGGCGATGTAAGCGCGGCAAGACCGGGACCAATTTCGACAATATTGTCACCAGTACGCGGATTTACCGAACGTACAATTTTGGCAATAACACGTTGATCATGTAAGAAATTCTGTCCAAACCGCTTACGCGTGTGATGCCCTTCATCTTTTGGGTTTAGGGCATTAATTTGATACATAAAATTCTCCGCATAGGTTTATTACAACGATTACTGACTTGATTCAAATTCACTCAAGCGAGCAAAAATTTCTTCGGACTTGGCCACATTATCCCGAGCCGCGTTAATTACACTGAGCAATGGCTCTCTTTGTTTCAACAAAGCCATTGTTTCAGATTTCATCATTTCTTCAGTTTCAGCCTGAATGGAGAGCAAACTTTCACGCATTTCAGCATTGTTTACGCGCTCTACACCGAGTTCGGGATTACCATTCAGTTGAGCCTTCAAAAAAATATTGAAAGTTTCAAAATCTGCTAAAAAGTCATCTAAATCGTCTGGATGAATAGAATTTACATCAGTTAACTTCAGCAAAGAACTCAACATTCGTCCCGCAATATAGACTTGATTTTTGGCAATCATTGCTTGAATAGCTGAATTGTTTGCTCTAGCCATCATATCAGCCAGAATGTTATATTCAGCTTGAATACCTGGAATGGTTTCACTTACAAGAAGTTGATATTCATATAGCGCACTCAGGCTATTTTGATGCTGTACAAGCAGATCAATATTAGCATTGATTGCCTGTCCATCTTGAAGCATTTTATCAGCTCCATCACGATTCGCATATTTTTTATGCACCGCGGTCAGCGCTTGATTAAATTTTTGCTGATTATGTTTAAAGCCATCCACAGCACCCGGTAATGCAAAACGTATAAATCCTTCCGTCTGTTTTGGAATTTGCAGCGATAATACTTTTAATTCACAAAAATGATGATCTGTAGCGAGCGTTGAACATGCTGACAGCATCAACGCTAACGCAATCCCAAAAAATGGGCGAATGATCGATTTCGCCCTAAGCATCTTGTTATTTTCCTGTTTTATTTTTGATAATTTTTTACTATTATTCATATAAAATTCAAACCTTTATTATTAAGTTTCGTTATTTTTCGCACGTGCTAATTCTAAAGCCAAATCAACCGCCACCTGTAAACTCGAACTTTTAGCAAGACCAGTTCCAGCCAGTGACAGTGCTGTGCCGTGATCCACTGAAGTCCGAATAAACGGTAAGCCCAAAGTGATATTGATGGCTTCGCCAAAGCCCTGCGACTTTAACACAGGTAAGCCCTGATCGTGATACATCGCCAAAACCGCATCGGCATCTTTTAAATTTTCAGGGGTAAATAAGGTATCAGCAGGTAAGCTCAGGCTCATATTCACCCCTTGAGCGCGATAACGCTCTAGCACCGGATTGATCACTTCAATCTCCTCCATGCCCAAATAGCCATCTTCACCCGCATGCGGATTTAAACCGCAGACTAAAATATGCGGATGATCATTTTTAAATTTGGTTTTTAAATCATGAATTACAATATCAATGACTTGATGCAAACGTTCTTGAGTAATGGCATCGGCTACATCACGAAGCGGTAAATGTGTAGTTGCCAATGCGACACGGAGCGTTTTGGTCGCAAGCATCATCACGACACGATCAACGCCTGCAAATTCTTGATAAAACTCCGTATGTCCGCTGAAATGGATACCGGCATCATTAATAATCGACTTTTGCACAGGCGCTGTGGCAACACCAACACTTTTGCCTGACATCGCATAATCTGCAGAACGTCGTAATTGCTCCAACACATAAGCTGCATTATTCACATCTAACTGACCTGCAATAACTGGTTTAGTCACAGGTACATGTTCCACATAAAGCTGACCTAGAGCTGCCGACTCATCCTGCCCAACATAGTCGATCAGTTCAACTTCGAGCTTTAATTGTTGAGCGCGCTTGAGCAGCAAATCTTTATCAATAAGAACCACAATTGGCCTTTCATCTATTCGATTGGCTAAGCTCAAACAAATATCAGGTCCGATACCTGCGGGTTCACCGCTCGTGATATATAAAGGCAGCATGGGTTTATCCTGTGTGTGCAATAACATTATTATACTGTGTGATGCACATGACAGACCTAATTTTATTGACTAAAAATACCTGACAAAACTCAAAAATAAGCGCGTTGTACGACATTGTATGGAATGAAATCGAAAGCAAAACCTAAAATGTCAATGATCCAAATCAATGCAAATAAGAATCATAATGCCGCGCTGAACGACTGACACATGCTGCGGGTACTTCGTTATCAACCAAAAAGACATAACGCTCACAAGCAATAATCCAATCAACAGATAAACCAATAAATAACTAAGGAAAAATAAAGTGAGCATCATCAACAAAACGATGATCGCACCATCCGCCCCATGCAAATATACCAAATACAAAAAAGTTGGGCTTAAAATCAAGGTGCTACATAAGCCCATTAAATACCACCAATGTCGCAAAATAAGGGTTCAGATGTGTTTTTTAACAGATTAGAATTCGACATGATTTACTTTCATCCGCTTTTTTTATAATTTCTGGATTATCTACTGTTTATTGCTGAAGAAATATACTACAATACAGCGCTTGAAATTTTATATTTTCATTTGTGATTCTTCACGTATTCGTATAGAATCGCGTCTCCTTTTGTTTGGACAGCTTCCATAGTCCAAACCAACTATAATAGGTAGTGGTTTAATGAAAACTCTCAGCGCTAAGCCAGCTGAAGTTCAACACGACTGGTACGTTGTTGATGCTTCTGGCAAAACTTTAGGTCGCCTTGCGACTGAAATCGCTCGTCGTTTACGCGGTAAGCACAAAACTTCTTATACTCCTCACGTTGACACTGGTGACTACATCGTTGTTATCAATGCTGAGCAAGTTCAAGTGACTGGTAAAAAATCACTTGATAAGAAATATTATCGCCACACTGGTTTCCCTGGTGGTATTCGTGAAACTAATTTCGAAAAATTAGTTGCTCACAAACCAGAAGAAATCTTCGAACGTGCTGTAAAAGGCATGTTGCCAAAAGGTCCTCTTGGTTATGCAATGATCAAGAAAATGAAAGTGTACGCTGGTACTGAGCATCCACATACTGCTCAACAGCCACAAGTTTTGGACATCTAAGGGATACAGCACATGGCTACTAACTATGGTACAGGTCGCCGTAAGACCGCAACTGCACGTGTTTTCCTATCAGCTGGTACTGGTAAACTCGTAATCAACAACCGTTCTTTAGAACAATATTTCGGTCGTGAAACTGCTCGTATGGTTGTTAACCAACCACTTGAGCTTTTAGAAGCTACTGAGAAATATGACCTTTACATCACTGTTGCTGGTGGTGGTATCGGTGGTCAAGCAGGCGCTATCCGTCACGGTATTACTCGTGCATTGATCGCTTCTGACGAAACTCTTAAACCTGCTCTTCGTCAAGCTGGTTTCGTTACTCGTGATGCTCGTGAAGTTGAACGTAAGAAACTTGGTTTACGTAAAGCTCGTAAACGTCCTCAATTCTCTAAACGTTAATTCGTTTACCGAATCGGACAAAAAACCTTGGCTTATGCCAAGGTTTTTTTATATCTTGATTTTTATGAAGATGATGCAAATATAACAACGAACCGATAAACCAAGAGACTCAAACTCGCAATTAAGCATATAACCGACAGTGTTAGTGTAATTGTACAGATGGTGATTTTGTTTTTTTGTTCAGGGCTATCATCCTCTGCTCCATAATCAGAGGCATAACCTCCAGCGAGTGCCGTATAAAAGCCAATGCCCATAAAAATAACCGCAGCGAAAAATAATAATTTTTGTACAAGTGCAATGGTCATCATGCGGTGATGATCAGGTAAATGAATGACATGACAATCTATCAGATAAAATAAACCAAAACTGGAATTTTCGTTGTAGCTGCATTGATATTGCTAAAGTCTCCGTGATTTTACTGTCTAATTTTAGTATCCTATCTTATTCATTTCTCATCGTCTCGGATTATGTCAGTCGAAAATGCACCTCTCCAAGGGATTACGCTTTACAGTCATGCGGATGACTTTCGCTCACACTGGATACGCTATGTACTTGCAGAGAAGCAAATCAAACATAATTTAATTATTGCTGATGATGAAGACGAAGATCTTGCGAGTTTAAATCCCTACAATCAACTTCCGATGATGATTGAAAATGGCCTAAAACTCTATAACAGCAGTATTATTGCCGAATATCTGGATGACCGTTATCGTCAAAATAAACTGTATGCAGATGCACCTATGCCTCGTGCAGAGCAACGTCAATATGTATGGCGCTTCGAACAAGATTGGTTAAGACTGGCTGATATTATGCTTCGCCATCCCGATACCCTCGATGAAAAAGCCAAGCAAAACGCACAAAAACAATTACGTGATACACTCATTTCACTAACCCCCTTGTTTCAGCATTATCCTTATTTTATGTCTGAACAATTTAGCATGTTAGACTGTATGCTCGCGCCTATATTTCTGCGCCTAAAAGCCATGGGTATTGAGCTTCCCAAACAGCAATGCCGCCCTATATTTCTCTATTGCCAACGCATCTTTAGCCGTCCAGCATTTATCAAATCAATGACATTGCAGGAAAAAAATCGCTATAGCGAGCTTTTAGTAAAAAATTAATTTTCCATAAATATTCGAGTAAGCATTATGTCTGAACAGGAACTACAACTCACTCCAACACGTCCATACTTAACACGGGCACTTTATGAATGGATTTGTGAAAACCAACTTACCCCCTACCTACTTGTCGATGCGACACAGAATGGTACGATGGTGCCAGTTCAATATATTCAAGATGGCCAAATTGTCCTGAATATCGCACCTCATGCAACGCATGCGCTACACATGAGTAATGAGACGATTACTTTCTCTGCACGCTTTGGTGGCGTTTCGCAAAACCTCTATATCCCCTTTTCTGCAGTTCTAGGCATCTATGCACGTGAAAATGGTCAAGGCATGTTCTTCGATCCTCAAGAATATGAAGGTATTCAGAATGATCAAAATGCTTTAAAATCAAACGACCAAGAACAACAAGAGCAACCGAAGAAAAAACCGGGTTTAAGGTTGCTCGATTAAAGAATAAGGAAGCGAATAATGGCTTTTGATTTAGTACAATATTTTGTCGAACAAATAGAATCTCAAAAGCCTACGCTTTTAAGTCATTTAAATCGTGAAGAAAAACGACAACATTTACGTGAAATTAATGCTTTAACCTTAGGTGAATTGATTCATCAGCTACGCATTAATGGTGAAAAGGTTTATCAAGAAATTACTCAGCCTGATGAACTCTATATTCAGGAAGTTTCACGTCATCTCACCACCAACCCTTCAAATGCATCAACATTAGAACGCTCTGAACTCGAAAACCTAACTACAGAAGTTTTTCATTTACAATTAAATGAATTAAAACAACTTCATGATACAGGCTCACATTCACCGCAAAGTATTCGAGAATTACTCAACGGACAAATTGAACATCTTTCTGGTCAAGCGGATGATTGGGTTTGGTCAACAAACAACCTAACAGAGCTCCTTGGTTCTAAACCAAATCTTCAAGAAGAGATATCATTAGAGGCATCAATGAAGGAGTTCAATCAAATGGTTAATCAACAACATACACAAGAAGACGTAACAACTGAAGTACAAGTACCGACTTGGTCAAAAATTGTAGAGCCAGTAGTTGCAGTGGTGATTCTATGGATTTTGGCATCTGCAGCATGTAATATTTTTGCTTAATTGACTTCATTTCTCTAAATCTATGACCTGCTTTTTAAGCAGGTTTTTTTTAACCGAATATTTAGGATATTGATATTTTAAATATAAAATTTACCCGATAAAGGTAGCCAAATAATGATCCCAGGCAGTATCGTGGACAACCTATCCCTCTAAATTCTTAAAATATTTCTGCTCAAAGGCTTCTGGGCTTAACCAACCATTTGCAGAGTGCCTTCTCACTCGATTGTAGTAAATCTCAATATAGTCAAACAAGACAACATTGGCTTCTTTTCGGGTCAAAAATACACTGCCATGTACCACATGACCTTTAAATGTGTGAAAGAAGCTTTCTGTTACTGCATTATCCCATGAGCAATATACTGCGCAAGGCCTCGTCTAGACATGCTTTGGATGCAGTTGTTCATCAATAATAGCGCTCTAAAATCACGACTACAGTGCTGTGAGCCTTGGTCAGAATGGACCATGATATTCGTTGGATACCCGCCCACAATTCAAATTATGCAGTCATTGGCTTATGTTAGCTTGGATGATTTCAGAAGAACGAACCATTCATGAAATTTTAAATAAACCCTTTTATCATCCAACTTTAGAAGAAGGGTTAAGAACTGCATTAAAGCATGCACGACGTCAGTTAAAATAATTTTATCGTTTTAGGTCGATTTATAGCGTTGGATTTCCAACGCTTTATTTTCGCCCCCTTTTATCTTTTTTCCACGCATAAAAAAACACCCCCTGAGATATCAGGGGGTGTTTCGAATAATGAGCTGGCGATGACTTACTCTCACATGGGTAACCCCACACTACCATCAGCGCTAAGAGGTTTCACTTCTGAGTTCGGGAAGG
>NZ_VOYF01000041.1:0-7796 GCF_013420775.1 Acinetobacter sp. YH01010
GGACAAGCATCGTCATTTTATTATGGTCAGCCTCAGGGTGAAGTGTGTCTAATCAACAGGGTTTTCGGTCTCTAAGTACTTTTTAAAGGGAACATCATCGACTCAAATCTCTATTTGCAACAGTGCCTTCCAATTGTTGTTCTTCAGTTTCTAGCGTATTGGGTACTTGGTCCGGATCTGGGGCAATACTGAGTAAGTGGGCAACCGCAGCATTGTACTTTTCTTTAATGCTATCGAAACTTGGGATTAGGACAATTTTTTGTGCTTCATCCTTGTTTGAGAATAAGGTGAGGGCTTGGTCTGTAGCTTGTTTTAGGTTACGAAAGCACAGGATATTACCGAATGGTTTGTCTGCGTTCAGAATACGGTTAGTACGTGAAAAGGCTTGGATTAGACCGTGATATTTAAGGTTCTTATCGACATACAGGGTGTTGAGTGGTTTTGAGTCAAAACCAGTCAGGAACATATTCACCACAAGCAGGATATCAATTTCTTTTTTGCGTACCCGATTGGCAATGTCACGATAGTAAGCGTAGAACTCATCGCCTGAATTGTAGTTCTGGCCAAACTTGGCATTGTATTCAGCAATGTATTGATCGAGCTTGTCTCGATTGGATTGGCTTATCCTGGTCGGGATATCCGCAGACTCTTCTTCAATTAAACCACTGTGATCTTCGACCTTGAGTTCTTCATTGGCTGCAAAGGAAAAAATCGTGGCAATGGTCAATGGGGTGTAAATCCCACCTTGTTCTTCAGCTTGTTGCTGTTTTTCTTGCTGTACTTTTTTGAACAGTTCGTAGTACTGGGTCAGGACTTCAACGGAACTGACACAGAACATCGCGGTGAAGGTTTTATTTTTGGTTTTGATATGGTGATTATCCAGGATATATCGGGTAATCATTTCGAGGCGAGCAGGGTTATCAAACAGCTCTTTGGTATCAATTCCTTCAACATCTTCTTCATAGTTGTCGCTATTTTCGATGCCGTTACTGGTGTATTTACCTAGATAAGCAATTTGGAAAGGTAAGACGTTACCATCACGAATAGCATCGGTAATCACGTATTTATGTAGGCATTCGTCAAACAGGGCATTGGTGGTGACTGCTTTCGAGTCAATTTTCAGTTGGCTATTTTTCTCAAAAATTGGCGTTCCTGTAAAACCAAACATTTGTGCTTGATTAAAGAAGCGTTTGATATTGCGATGGGTATCGCCAAATTGGCTACGGTGACACTCATCAAAAATGATCACGACTTTTTTGTCTTTGAGATAGCCAATCTGATCGCTATAACGATCAGAGCTAATCGCAATATTGAGCTTTTGTAAGGTAGTGACAATCAATTTGTCATGCTTTTGGCCCAATTGAGTGACTAATGTGCCTGTATTCTTGGTGGTATCAACACTGTCTTTTTTGAAGGCATTAAACTCACGTACTGTTTGAGTGTCGAGATCACTGCGATCCACCACGAACAGAACCTTTTCAACTTCAGGCAAGCGCATGATCAATTGACTGGCTTTAAATGAGGTCAGGGTTTTTCCAGAGCCTGTGGTGTGCCAGATATAGCCATTTTGCTCCGAATGTTGCACACGTTGAATAATCTGCTGTACCGCATAGATTTGATAGGGGCGTAGCACCATCAAACGCTTTTCAACTTCCAAGATCACCATGTATTCAGTCAGCATTTGGGTAATGTGCTGATGGTTTAAAAAGGCTTCGGCAAAGATATCGATTTTATGGATGTGCTTATTGTCAAAATCTGCCCAAGGGAAGGTAAATTCGAAATTACTGGTGCCTGTTGAATAGTAATGAGTGTGGTCACGATTACTGATGACAAACAGTTGGATGTAATTAAACAGACCTGCTCCGCTACTATAAGCGACTTTGGCATAGCGTTGGGTTTGATTAAAGGCTTCAGGAAGCTCGACACCTGCGCGTTTTAGCTCGATTTGGACTAAAGGTAGGCCATTGATGAGCAAAGTGACATCGAAGCGACTGGTGTGCCCATTCGTTGCACTGTGATCAATCGCGATTTGATTGGTCACTTGATAGATGTTTTTCGTAGGATCAGCAAATAAAAAATCAATGTGGCGTGTAGATCCATCATCAAAGTTCACAGGAAAGCGATTACGCAATACCTTGGCACAGTTGAAGCTGTTGCCTGCTTTAAGATGATTCAGGACTTGAGCCCATTCATTTGTAGTGAAAGAAGCGATGCCATTGGCACGTTCAACTTGAATTTTGAGGTTGCTCAGCAATTGAAACTCATCTTTGACATCAACTTGGTTGTAGCCGAGCTGTTTGAGTTGTTCAATGAGTTCATTTTCAAGTTGAGCTTCGCTTTGTAAAGACATCTCTTTCTCTAATTTTTTATTCAATTACGGTGATCTAAATGAAATCCATCTGATTGAAGCTCGAAACATACTGTGATGTTTTACCCTCAAAGTCTTTCAAGCAGATGGCTGGGTTTTATTGATAGATATTTAAACAAACATCTGCTGTAACAAACCTTTTTTCCACTGTTTGGCTTGTTCAATTTGCTGTGCTACGACTTCAATTTTTTGGTCAATTGCAGATAAAAAGTTAGCAATTTTGGTTTGCTCTTCTAGGCAAGGTACAGCTATATCAAATTTTACTAATTTATTTACTGCTAAACCTGCTTGAGCGGATGACTCAGAAAAACGATTCAGCTTCATAAAATCAAGCCATCTAGAAAGCCATTCTGTACTACTATTTATATTAGTTTGAACAGCAATAGCATGTTCAGAGATAAATGTTTTTCCATTAACTAAATTGATATTTCCACATAATGCTCCCTGTCTTCCAATAAGAGCAAATACACCCTCATGCGTATAACTATCAGTAAAGCCTCTTAAGCCATTTCCACCATATACAGGGTAGTCGCCAACTTCTGAAATCGATGCAGATGTAATCGTTTTTCCACTTTGGAAATGCGCACAAATATCACCTAACTTTTTATTCTCCCACTCCCCAAACGCACTCCCATCATCTGCTTTAAAACGAATCTGCTGACTAAACAGCTTTTGCATCATACCTTGTTTATATTGGCTAAGAAGCTCATGCTTTTGCGAGAGTTGAGTAATCTTTTCATCCACTGCCGATAAAAAAGAAGCGATTTGGGTTTGTTCTTCTTTTGAGGGTTTATTGATTTTTAAGTCTTTTAATTGAGAAGAATAAAGGTGAACAACGGAGTTTCCTTGAGCTAATGTGGAAATATCCTGCTTTTTTGCAGAACTAAGGTAATAAGCAAGCCATTCACCATTTTCTTGGTGACTCAAAATATTTAAGTCACCACTCAAAATAACTCCTTCTTGTAAAACACAAGATGCAGTCGCAATATCTATTTGTGTTTCACCTGATGCTGGAATAATGACATCATTTGCCTTACTCAACACGGAATCAGATTTAGCTATATTAGTTTTTGAAACAACTTTATCAATGACCTGACCATAAGTTGTATAAAGCTCACCGTAACGGATGCACAGATTGACACCATCTTCAGAAATATCAGCTTTAGAAATACCTTTACCTTTTGAAAAGATCACAAAGTCTTTTAATAAGCATTTTTTCCAATCACCATCAAACTCTTTAAATCTTAACTTTGGTGAAGCCATTACTTCACCTCCGCAAATGGCGAATCAATCCCAAGCTCTTTACAGAAACTAGCAATTACAGCATCGGTCTTCTGACTTTCAACTTCTAAAGCTTGAAGCTGTTTTGCAATTGCATTTAAATCAATCTCAGCTTCCGCTTCAAAGGTATCCACATAACGTGGAATATTCAGGTTGTAATCGTTGTCTTTCACTTCCTGCAAAGACGCAACTTTGGCATATTTCTCAATATCCTGACGGTTTTCAAACGCCCCTAAAATATTATCTAAATGCTCAGGCAATAACTTGTTTTGATTCTTCTGCTTTTCAAAATCGTTGCTGGCATCAATAAACAAAATATTGTCCGTGTGCCCACGATCTTTCTTCAATACCAAAATACAGGTCGGAATAGACGTACCATAGAAAATATTGGCAGGTAAACCGATTACAGCATCGATGACATTCAGTTTTTCAATCAAATACTGACGAATCACGCCTTCACTTGAACCACGGAATAACACGCCATGTGGCAGAACAACAGCCATGGTTCCGTTGCCATCAAGTTGATGAAGCATGTGCTGCACAAACGCCATGTCTGCTTTTGAACTTGGTGCAAGTTTACCAAAACGGCTAAAACGTTCATCTTGCAAAAATAGTGGATCTGCTGACCATTTTGCCGAGAATGGAGGATTGGCTACGACTGCTTCAAAACGTAAATCTTTATGCTGTGGACGAATAAGCGTGTCTTCTTGCTTAATGTCGAATTTAGCAAAGTGAACATCATGTAGAATCATGTTCATTCGTGCCAAGTTGTATGTGGTACGGTTCATCTCTTGACCGTAAATCATATCGACATCTTGAACTTCACGTTTTACACGCAACAGTAATGAACCTGAACCACATGTCGGGTCATAGACTGAACGCAGACGTTCTTTGCCTTGAGTGACAATCTTGGCAAGCAAAGTCGAAACCGTTTGCGGTGTATAGAATTCACCTGCTTTTTTACCTGCACCAGATGCAAATTCACCAATCAAATATTCGTAGGCATCGCCTAATACATCTGATTCTGAATTACTAAGATCAAAATCAATATTATCGAGATGGGTTAGTACTTTGCTGACCAACTCATTACGGTCATTGGCATTGTTACCAAGTTTGGTTGAGTTGAGGTCTAAATCTTCAAATAGATTGGCAAAGTCATCTTCAGACTCAGCACCTAGAGTACTACGTTCGATTTCTCGCAAGGTATTTGAAAGCTCATCAAGAATAAACTCACCCTGACGACCACGTTCAGCAATCGTGTGGAACAATTGTTTTGGTGCTAGGGCATAACCGACTTCTTCAACTGAGTTTTCTTTGATGCCGTCAATCAGTTCAGCGTGATCAGGGTTATTTTCATCAAGTTGATAGTATTTTTCAGCAAGACCTTCGTCTTTCAACAGTTCATTGGCAAAAGAAATTGCTTTTTCAGACAGGTATTTGTAGAAAATGAAGCCGAGAATGTAGTCACGGAACTCATCAGCTCCCATTTTTCCACGTAAGTCGTTTGCAATATTCCAAAGATGTTTTTGTAGTTGTTGAAGTTGAACCTGGGTCATGAAGCAAGAATCTCTAGTAATACCTAAATTTACTTAAGTATAGCGAGTATCTGCTTATAAAAATTAGGTTTATTAGGTTATGAAAGTAGATAAATGATGAATTTCGAATAAGAGATTTTATGTTAAATAAATCTCTTCAAGAATGATTAGTGATCTGCTTTATATAGTTATTTTTCCCTGCTAATCGTAAAGCTACTTGAATATCATTATCGAATTTTTGAAGATGTCTCATATCTCGAAAATGCCTATGAGCAGGTTGTAAATGACCATTTACTATTGCTACTCCAGTAACAAATTTAACGCCATTTTCAGGAAAAAATTTAATTTTTTCTTCTTTAATTTTATGCTGATATTTTTCTATTATTTGAACGATTTTCTTTAGAAATTTTTGATTTATGGCTTTTCCTGTAAATGAAATATCATCAACATAGACAGTCATATTTATAGAGCGACTTTTAGCGATTCTATAAATTTCATCAAACATAGCCTTGTTAGCCCAAAAAGCCAATGCTGAGCTTAATGGGCTACCTGTAGGAAGACAATTATTTACAGTGCAGATTTCAGATATATATTTAGCAATATCAGTTGGATATTGAAGAGTATATCCAAAAAAAGATTGGATTTTAGCTTTTGAGGTCGAGGGATAAAAATCAGTAATATCAATATTCAAAGTAAGCCCCTTAAGACCTACATGTGCTTTTGCATTCGAAATTGCAGATTTAGAACGTTTAGAGTGTAAATAATCGGGAGCTTTCAAGTTACCCAAAAATTTTCCAATTCTAGAATGGATCTGTTTCAATCTCTCATGAGGATCTTGAATAGGGCGGACTTTAATAACGTTTCCATTATTATCAGTCTGCTTTTTATTAAAACATTGATACATTTGATTTTTTGAACGGGAAATATGATTGAGTTCTTTAACAGATGAACACAACAGCATAGCTAATCGCTTCTTACTTGTAATATGAAATAACGGTGAGTTTAGTAACTCTAAGTCGTATACATATCTTGCATGATCAGAAGGTTGGCTATTTCCCATTTTCACTTAACCAGTTCATAAGTTTGATTACTTTACTACCAGCAAAATAACGAAATTTTCCTGATAAAGTGTCACGTTTATCCATATTTTCCGAAAAGAACATTAAGGAAGAAACAGGGATATCAAAGTATTCAGAATATTTATCAAGTAGCTCCAAAGTTGGTTTCTTTTTCCCACTTTCGATTTCTGATAAGTAAGAGTTAGAAATACCTAGAGATTGAGATAATTCTGTTTGAGATATGCGATGATACTTCCTCATGGTAAGTAGTGCATCATTAAGCATTTTACAGGCCTCTAATAGGTTTTTTAAAAGAGAACCACCTAAAGAAGTGTTCTCCAAGAGATAATCTAGTTTCCTAAATCGTCCTCCTGAAGGATGTATTTCACGACGAATCGTGATACTACTAGAACAATTTTAATAAACTTCCAACCTTTTGGGGATTTTGGTTTATTAGCCTTATTCTCAACTTTAGATGGCTGCTGATGGTTACGTGACTGTTTCATTTGAATCTTCCTTTGCGACCATAATTGGCCCCATCTACGCTAGGAAGTAAAACACCCTGGATCAGCACTTGACTCTTCAAAAAGTGCCACACGCACCATCGCGTGTGGCACTAATATCGATTGAATATAGTCTTAACTCATGTCGATCATCGATCATGTCGTCAAGAGCTATACCCCCCGAAGTTTGAGGTTATTCAACCTCCGAGTATTTACATACTCAAATAACAAAAATGGTTAATAGCCAACAAGACGTAACTCTATTCATAATACATTTTTATTAGCCAATAGCAAATATTTTTTCGCTGTGAGCGAAAAAATATTTAGATTCTTTATTTAAAGTTTAAGTTAGAATAAAAAAACTATCTATTTCTAATATTCAGAGAAAAAAATGTTTTTAGTCAAATACTTTAAGGGCAATGATGATTCAGAAAATCTTCTCGGTGAAGAAATTTTAAAGAACATTGAAGAATGCCTTCTGTATAAGGTGGATGACGAAAAAAAAATTTATCTCACTAAAAAATTTTCAACTTCAGCATGCTATAGATGGAAATTATTAGATATTAATGATGTAGAAACACTAGGCTTTTCAAGGTCACTGCATATTATTTTGCAAGAAACCACTTCTACAGATGAAGAATTTTTAACAAAAACATTGAAAGAGAATAAAGCACGAGGACACGGAGGAATAAATCAGTTACTTCATAAGGGTAAAATAGTTGAAGTAGAGTTTGGTCACTACCATAATGTTTATAAAATAGCTAAAAATAAGAAGTTAGGTACAAATAAGCGTTATAAATCTACAGTCCAAAGTGGAGAAATGCATAAAAGAAGATTAGCAATTGTAGTTAAAGTACAGCCAGACAATATGGTACAAGTTGTTCCAATTACATCGAAGGAACCACGAAGTCAAAATGATAAATCTGGCACTGTTGCAAATAGAGATTTGAGTCGATGATGTTCCCTTTAAAAAGTACTTAGAGACCGAAAACCCTGTTGATTAGACACACTTCACCCTGAGGCTGACCATAATAAAATGACGATGCTTGTC
>NZ_VOYF01000042.1:0-6403 GCF_013420775.1 Acinetobacter sp. YH01010
TCGCTTGATTAAAGCTTGGTTATACGAGGACCAATTGGTTGTACGGTAGATTTTAGGTGCAGGCTTCTTCATCTGGAAATTATATTGCTGAAGAAGCCTTCAAGAATAGCTTTGTGCAACAAAGCCAAGTTAAACTAAATTTAGTTGCCAATCCCAATAAGCTATTCACTAACTTGTAAATATCGGTATACCGCCTGACGACTAATCCCAAAAGCTTTTCCTAATGCCATTTTTGATGGATACTTCCCTTCCCTCCATGCTTGTCGTAAAGCTTCAGCTTGGTCAGGCTTTAGTTTATGCACCCGACCTTTGTACTTCCCCTGAGCAGAGGCGAGTTTTATTCCTTCCTTTTGCCGCTCTAAAATTATCTCACGTTCGAACTGTGCAAAAGCACCCATCAATTGCAGCATCAAATTATCCATCGGGGTGGATTCGGCCGTAAAAGTAATATTTTCTTTTACAAACTGGATGGCAATCCCTCGTTTGACCAGTTTATCTACTTCAGTGACCAAATCTTTCAGGCTTCGCGCAAAACGATCCATGGAATGTACAATCACCCTGTCCCCTTCCCGGACATAGTTCAACATTTCCTGAAATTTAGGTCGGTCAGTATTTTTACCTGAAGCACGGTCAACAAAAATCCGGTCGACTTCAATTCCCTCAAGTTGACGTCCAGTGTTTTGCTCGACAGAACTTACCCGGATATACCCTACTTTTTGGCCTTTCAATTTTTCACGCCCCAATTGGATAAAAATGAACAATTTCGTAAATTATAAATCTTTAATACTAAAGTTACATGTTATTTATGATTAAAAATCATTTAAATGATACATAATTTCATGAACTTTCAGATTGTAACTTTAGGGTTTACTCTAAATTTACATATTTAAATAACGAGTTTTTTCTCACTCATAAGAATTTGCAAGAATATATATACATTTATTGACATTAAGTAATTTAAATAAAATCAATATACGTATTTGCATATATGTGTAAATACGTATATAAATATATCTGAGTTTCTAATAGCAGAGTCAGTCAAAATGTTCTCGACCATAAAGATTTATCACAATCCTGAGTGTGGTACATCAAGGAATACCTTAGCTTTAATTCAAAATGCAGGAATTGAACCAATCGTTATTGAATATCTAATTACCCCACCTTCGAAAGCAGAATTAATTGAACTTATTCGTAGTGCTGGTTTAAGTGTTAGAGAAGCAATTCGTAAAAATGTACCTCCATATTCTGATTTAGAAATTGTTCGGGAAGATTGGTCTGATGAACAGCTTTTAAATTTTATGCTTCAACATCCTATTTTGATTAACCGCCCATTCGTTGTTACGGATTTAGGTACACGTTTGTGTCGTCCTTCTGAAGTTGTTTTGGATATTCTCCCGTTTCCTCAGAAAGGCGCATTTAGCAAAGAAGATGGTGAAAAAATTATTGATGAAAATGGCCAAAGAATTAAATAGCACTTTCTCATCTCTTAAATGGAAAGAATGTGAAGGAGACTTATATGGATCAAGTTAATTTTTTTAAATGCTTATCAGATGAAACACGTCTCAATATAGTGACATTAATTGTTGAAAATAAAGAACTATGTGTATGTGATTTGACTGAAAAACTACAACTCAGTCAACCTAAAATTTCAAGACATTTAGCCCTTTTACGTGCTTCAGGGCTACTTCAAGATCGCAGACAAGGCCAATGGGTTTACTACAGTATCAATCCAAAATTGGCCAACTGGTGTTATGAAATTTTAGATATTTTGAAGACGGTTCAATCTCAATCAAAGCTGGATGATCAACACCCCCTTTCTGTAAATAGTTATTGTGAGTAATTCAATGAAATTTTTATTTTTATGTACTGGAAATAGCTGCCGTAGCATTTTGTCTGAAGTTTTGTTTAATAGCCGAGCACCAGAAGGTTGGAAAGCCTATAGTGCTGGGAGTAAGCCTTCAGGTCAAGTTCACCCGCTAACTTTAGAAACCCTTGAAAACTTAGGATTATCTACCGAAGGTTTATGGAGTAAAACGATTAATGATTGTGAACAATATCAACCTGATGTTGTGATCACAGTATGTGATTCTGCTGCTCAAGAAGCATGTCCACTTTATTTGGGTGGAGCAATCAAGGCACATTGGGGCTTGGCTGATCCTTCACACTTAGACGTGAATAAAGAAGAAAAAATAAAAGCCTTTATGAGCACTGTTGAACATATCAATCGTCGCTTAGATGCTTTATTTAAACTTAATGTAGATAAACTATCTCGCTCAGAATTGATTGCAGCAATTAATCAAATTTCGAACGTTGAGTAAGTGAAATGTCTAAAAAACGCTTATCTTTTTTAGATCGCAACCTGACGCTATGGATTTTTATTGCCATGGCCTTAGGCATTGCCATCGGAAACTTCTTTCCTCAGGCTTCTGTCGCACTCGATAAATTAAGCATTGATTCAGTGAATATTCCAATCGCGATTGGTCTTATTCTAATGATGTATCCACCACTGGCAAAAGTGAACTATGCGACTTTGCCACAAGTGTTTAAGGATAAGAAAACCCTTACTTTATCCTTAGTACAAAACTGGCTGATCGCGCCAGTACTCATGTTTGCCCTGGCAATCATATTTTTACATAGTTATCCAGAATATATGACCGGTGTCATCCTGATTGGTCTTGCTCGATGTATTGCCATGGTTCTGGTGTGGAATGGCTTGGCCTGTGGTGATAATCAATATGTTGCAGCATTAGTTGCCTTTAACAGCATCTTCCAGATTCTATTTTTCAGTACCTATGCCTGGTTATTCCTGACCTTCCTTCCACCCTATTTTGGTGTCGCTTCGCAGGTCATTAATGTCGATTTCTGGACCATCACCCATGCTGTTCTGGTTTATCTTGGTATTCCGTTCTTATTAGGTTTCTTAACGCGATGGATTTTGGTGAAACAGAAAGGCGTGGAATGGTATGAAACCAAGTTCATTCCGAAAATCAGTCCGCTGAGTTTAATGGCTTTGCTGTTCACCATTCTGGCCATGTTTAGCCTAAAAGGCGGTGATGTCGTGAGTCTTCCGCTTGAAGTTTTACGCATCGCGATTCCTTTAACCATTTACTTCGTTTTAATGTTCTTCATCAGCTTCTTTATGAGTAAATGGATGGGCAATGACTATCCTAAGACCACAGCAATTGCATTTACCGCAGCGGGGAATAATTTTGAATTATCACTTGCAGTAGCGATTGCAACTTTTGGTATCGCTTCGCCTGTTGCTTTTACCACGATTATTGGCCCACTGGTCGAAGTTCCTGTGTTGATTGCCTTGGTGAGTGGTTCACTCTGGCTGAGAAAGAAAGTTTTTAAAGAGGCCTAACTCTATGAATCTCCCAAATGTAGATCTAAATCTTCTTGAGCAACCCACCTTTGAAAAAGTTCAAGCCAAAGAACTTGCTCATCCTCCGCGAATTTTGCTGCTGTATGGCTCTAATCGAGAACGTTCTTACAGTCGCCTTGCAGTTCTTGAAGCCGGTCGAATCCTTGAGCATTTTGGGGCGGAAATAAAAATCTTTCATCCTAAAGGGCTTCCTTTACCAGAAGATGCGGATACTGAGCATCCAAAAGTAAAAGAACTGCATGAGCTTTTAGCATGGTCAGAAGGCATGGTCTGGTGTTCACCTGAACGCCATGGTTCTATGAGTTCAATCTTTAAATCTCAAATCGACTGGATTCCACTGGCAGGAGGGGCAATCCGTGCAACCCAAGGTAAAACTCTTGCCTTGATGCAAGTCAGTGGCGGATCACAGTCATTTAACAGCCTGAACCAGATGCGTATTTTGGGGCGGTGGATGCGGATGATCACCATTCCAAATCAGTCTTCAGTTCCAAAAGCTTTTTTGGAGTTTGAAGAAGATGGGCGAATGAAACCTTCGGCTTTCTATGACCGGATTGTGGATGTGATGGAAGAGTTATTTAAGTTCACCCTACTGACTCGTGGACAAAGCAAATACCTGACAGATCGTTATTCAGAACGTAAGGAATCAGCTGAAGAATTATCTAAACGTGTCAATCAGCGCAGTTTGTAAACTGCTAGGTGATCTTAAATGCAAAAGAGACATTCTAAATTAATCATTCTTGGCTCAGGTCCTGCGGGTTACAGCGCTGCGGTATATGCAGCACGGGCTAATCTTAAACCCACTTTAGTTGCAGGCTTACAACTCGGTGGTCAATTAACCACGACCACTGAAGTCGATAACTGGCCGGGTGATCCAGAAGGTTTAACAGGCCCCGCACTCATGGAACGTATGCAAGCGCATACGGAACGTTTTGGCACCGAAATCGTCTATGACCATATCAGTGAAGTGGATTTAAGCGTTCGTCCATTCGTGCTGAAAGGCGATATGGAAGAATTCACCTGTGATGCCCTGATTATTGCCACAGGTGCAACGGCACAATACTTAGGTCTTGAGTCTGAAGCTAAATTCATGGGGCAAGGTGTAAGTGCCTGTGCAACTTGTGACGGTTTCTTCTATAAGAATCAGAAGGTGATGGTTGTAGGCGGTGGTAACACTGCGGTTGAAGAGGCGCTTTACCTGTCTAATATTACAGCTCACGTGACTTTAGTGCATCGCCGAGCTTCATTGCGTTCTGAAAAAATTCTACAAGACCATCTTTTTGCAAAACAGAAAGAAGGCAAAATTAGCATTCTTTGGAACAATCAAGTGGATGAAGTGTTAGGCGATAACACCGGAGTAACTGGAGTGCGTTTAAAATCCACTGTAGATGGATCAAAGCAAGATATTGAGGTACAGGGTTTATTCGTGGCAATTGGTCACAAACCAAATACTGAGATGTTTTCAGCGCAACTTGAGTTACGTGATGGCTATATTCAGATCCAAAGCGGAACAGCGGGGAATGCCACTGCTACTTCAGTGCCAGGTGTATTCGCTGCCGGTGATGTGGCTGATTCAGTTTATCGCCAAGCGATTACTTCAGCAGGCTCTGGTTGTATGGCTGCATTAGATGCTGAAAAATATCTTGATAGTTTAAGTTGATTTTGATGTTGTCATAAAAATATAGTGAATATTGTAAAAGCCCAGTCTTCAGGATTGGGTTTTTATATTAAAGAAAAAATAAAAGGGGAAAAGGCTTTGAATCAGAAACAGACGGAAACTGATGTCATCATTATCGGTGGTGGACAGGCAGCTTTATCTACAGCTTATTTTTTAAAGCGAAAAAAAATACCATTTATTATTTTAGATGATCAAAATCAAGCAGGTGGAGCCTGGTTACATGCTTGGAATTCTTTGCGTCTGTTTTCACCGAATAGCTGGAGTTCCTTACCTGGTTGGGTTATGCCGAATACAGAACAAACGTATCCGACCAAGAAAGAAGTTATTGAATACTTGCAGCAATATGAGCAGCGTTATCAATTTCCGATTATTCGTCCTGTATATGTTGATCACGTCAAAAGCGAAGGAGAAGTATTGAGTGTGCATGCAGGTGAACAGATATGGAGAGCCAAGGCTGTAATCAGTGCAACGGGCACCTGGAGTCATCCTTATATCCCATCTTACCCTGGCCAAGAAAATTTCAAAGGTCTGCAATTACACTCCGCCCATTATCAAAATGCAGAACTTTTTAAAGATAAGCACGTAATGATAGTCGGTGGTGGAAATTCTGGAGCACAAATTTTGGCTGAAGTTTCCCAAGTGGCAGACACTCTTTGGATCACGCCAACACCTCCTCAATTTTTAGCAGATGATGTTGATGGCCGTGTACTGTTTTTACGTGCGACAGAGCGTTTAAAGGCACAATTAGAAGGCCGTACAATAGATCAGCCTGTTGGCGGTCTGGGTGATATTGTCATGATTGATTCAGTCAAAGATGCACGTGCACGAGGAGTTTTACATAGTGAGCGCCCATTTTCGGCTTTTACAGAAAATGGCGTGATTTGGGAAGATGGATCTTTTCAACAGGTTAATGCAGTGATTTGGTGTACTGGATTTAAAGCGACTTTAAGCCATTTAAAGCCACTTGGAATAGTAGAGGAAAATAATACGATACTTGTTGAAGGAACACGAGCAGTCAAACAATCCAACCTATGGTTAGTAGGATATGGTGAGTGGACCGGACCTGGTTCAGCGACACTGGTGGGTGTTTCAAGGACTGCGAGAGCCACAGTGGATGAAATTGCAGCTTATTTAGATAATATTTATAATTACATCCAATGTTAAATTGCTTGCCGTAAACTAAGTGCTTTTACAACTTTGATAACAGTATCGAAACGGCACTGTTGCAAATAACCACGAATGGTAAGCTGAAGACTGTTTTAGCTAAAGGTGCAGCATATGAATCCTTTCCATGGTCGGCATTTTCAGGGCGAAATCATTCTTTGGGCTGTGCGCTGGTATTG
>NZ_VOYF01000043.1:0-6153 GCF_013420775.1 Acinetobacter sp. YH01010
CTTGTCTTCTATCTGCAAATTATCTCGATAGTAAATTAAGTCCTGTATTTTGCTTTCCATCTGCATTTTTTCGGTGGGTTCGGCATCTTTGGATAGTCGGGATAATAGGAAGATATAACCGCATATATTTTCCCTCGCAATTTCATAATTTACGATGTCGAGGTATTCAACGGTCACATGCTTTAGATCGGTTGATAGGTTATTTAATTTAATCATGGCTGAAATCCTGATTTTTCTAAAATTGGATAAAGCTCTCTGAATTTTTCAGGCTCTAAAAGCATATCAGCGATACGAATAGCAAATTGTTGGTAGCTTTCTGTACCTTGTGAATATTTCCCCATTTCAGGCATTTCTGACATTTTATTCGCAAATAAATGGCGTTGTGCATCGGTCATTTTTATAAAAAAATCAGGCGTGTTTGGATCTCTTTTTGCTTCAACTTTTGGCTGTTGTTTTTGCTTAAATTTGAAAGAAAAACCTGAAATGATCCGTCCTTTTTTATGCTGTTCATACGTTACAGTAATATCAGTATGCTCATTAATTTGTTTAATTGATGGTTCAAGCACACGCTTTTTAAAGTCACTCATGGCGGTGTATTCACTATCAACAAGACCTAATCTGTTTCTAAACTCACTAAGTTCTAGTTGTGGAACTTTTCCAACTTCACGCCAAGCAATCAGCAATTCATAAAGCCTAGTGGCGTATTTACTGGTTAGGTGAGCAACTTGTTTAGCTTCATATTTTGTAAAGTGTTCTTCCAATCGTGTGATTAAAGGCACTACATCAGGAGCAAAAGTAATTTCTAACAATGCTAGGTCATCTACATAAAATATACGGCTTACCCAGCGAGATCGAACAATGCCGACTTTGCCTGTTTTTTTATATTCGGCTGTATAACTAAATTGACGATTAAACAGATTATTTACAGCTTCTCTCAAAGCTTTATATGACGCATCGGCAGATACATTGAATAGCTTGGCGTAGTCACTAGCATGTATTTCCAGTTTACTATCCGCAGTGATTCCTTGTCCCGATTCTCTAGCATTAATGATAGCTAGCATGATCAAACGTTGTTCCGTTAGCTCTAGGTTGTAACTGGCATTTATTAGAGCATTATCTTTCACGACTAAACTATTTTTCATAAGAAGAACTTATTATTATCTAATTAAAGGACAATGTAATCTAATATCTTTTTAAGGTCAATATTTATAATGTCCTTTAATTAAGAGCAAATGTCCGTTTATACAAGAGCAAATGTCCGTTTATACAAGAGCAAATGTCCGTTTATACAAGAGCAAATGTCCGTTTATATAGTCTGTAACACTTACTACACAAGGGTTTCAACCTGTCTAAAAGCATTAAAAGCTTTAAAAATAATTAAAAGCCTTTCGAGAGGGGAGTGCAAACTGCCCTATGTACTCGCTAAAGCTCGTACTCTATTGAAGCTCGTTCCTCGCTTCGTGGGGCAGTTTTTGGTTAATACTGTTTGTGAAATCTAAAAACAAAAGCATTTGTAATGTATTCGCTTCGCTCATACTTTTTGAAAAGCAAAAGCTCCAAAGTTCGCACCCATTCGGGATGCTCTGTATCTACCGTTTAAAATCTAAAGGAAGCTTGTAATCAGAGAAAAGGCGAGCGTGAAATTTTGATGATGCTCAATCGCTCGTAGACACTCGCTCGGTTCTTATTATCTAGGTTTTAATTATTTAATGGAGCTAATCAAAGTTGTGAAACATTGCTTAAATAATAGGCGTGGAACGTGAAAAATCATAAAAAAAGCCCACCTTGGGGAAGATGGGCTATAAACTAGAAACTACAGCATTGATTTCTAAGTGGAATTATAACGTATTTCGTATAAGGTGTATTATGTTAATTTTAGGAAAGCTTAAGATAATTATTAATGAGTGGCTTAATGAATAAAGAAATTTCTGTATTACTGCATGACGTTCCTACTCATGCAGATTACGCATGTGATGCAACAGATTTAGATCCAGAAGATATTCCTGAAGATCGTATAGAACAAGTCATAAATTTATTAAATTCTTCTGATGAAAATATTGTATTTGAGGCAGCAAAACTTCTGACTAATTGGGGACAATCCTCTGGTTTTGATGCATTAGTAAATTTATTAAATGAAAATAAATTAGTTGGTTATATAGATCATCGTTTACATGGTTATGATGATACACTTCAGCATGTACTTAGAGCTTTTGTTCGTTATTGGGCATTCCAAGCTGATCTAGGATTTGGTGAACAGGCTAGAATAAAAATATTTCATCCTATACAAAAGATTATAGAAATATCTAATACAGAACCATTTGATATTAGTCGCTTATTTTGGTTAATTGATGATGAAAAATACGATGAATATATTCCTTTAATTAAAAACCATTTAATCCAAATAATAGATCATCCTGAATTACAATTTTGGAAAATCCATGATGCTATTGAACTGATGCTGAAATTAGAGCCTGAGTTTGTTCATAATTTATTAGAAGAAAAAGGCAAAACATTGGAAGACTTTAAAATTAACACTTTATAAAGTTATACATTTAACATAATGGTGGTTATACGAAATGCATACATTGAAATTTATAAAAATCAAAAACTTATGCTATAAATAATGTGCTCGATGATGTCGAAAAGCCGGCTTGGAAACAAGTCGGCTTTTTTATGTTCGATTCTGTAAGCTTTTGCCAATAAAAAATGGAAGAACTTTGCAAAAGTTACAATTTTGTATTAACATTTTTATATTAACAAAAAGCGATGCAACTATGGAAATTGAGTTTTCATGGGATGAGCATAAAGCAGAAATAAACCTTAAAAAGCATGGTATAGCTTTTGAAGATGCGACATTGGTTTTTTACGATGCTCATGCCTTATATAAACAGGATCGCTTTGAAAATGGTGAATATCGTTGGCAAGCGATAGGTATGGTACATGGGCAAGCTGTTTTATTGGTGGCCCACACAGTACAAGACCATAATGGGATGGATCATATCCGCATTATTTCGGCACGACAGGCAGAGAAAAAAGAGAGGAAACAGTATGAGCAAAACCGTTACGTACAAAGTAGATTTGAATAAACCTCCTGTTTTGTCTGAAGAACAAAAGGCAAGACTTGAAGCTCTGGCTAAACGCGCAGACAGTGAAATAGACTTTTCCGACATTCCTGAACTTGATGAAAGCTTTTGGAAAAATGCTGTCCAAAATCCGTTTTATAAGCCAACTAAACAAGTGACTACAGTACGCATTGATGCAGATGTCATGCAATGGCTAAAAGCACAAGGCAAAGGCTATCAGACACGTATGAATAAGATTTTACGTGATGCAATGCTGAATGATTTAAAAAATCACCCATAAAAACGGAGCTTAAGCTCCGTTTTTTACAAACTATTTTTAAGCTTATAGAATCTAAATTCGGGGTAAATTAAACCTATAATAAAAAGAATGGTAAATGCTATCCATAGAAACAAAGCCATAGCTCTAAGCTGTTCTTCATTCCATGAGCTTGATTCCATATCTAAGAAAAAGATACTCTTCCAGCCTTTAATATAATCAGCTCCACCCCATGAAATAATCCATTTGAACATTAAGCTAACTGCCAAATAAATAAGTACCCACACCCATGTAGACATAAATTACCTTATTATTTTTAATCACTTATTGGATAATTATAACTGATCTTAATAGTCTTATTTAACATAAAATCTCTTATGCGAAATTTCAGCTCGATGCTTTGAAATATGGCTTTAGCCATGTTTCAAAGTCGGGCAACTTTGCGCTTGCTGTAATCTGATCAGTAATAAGAAAAACCAAGCAAAGTACCGATCAACTAGTATTTTTTAGGGTCGATCTGACACCAGTCATACGTTTTTTCTTTGACACTACTCGGTTCAAACGAATAGCAATTTTTCCTCATGATTCTCACCAATGTTTCACCATCACTTTCTCTAATTTGTAGCGGATATTTTTTTAGTAAAGCCATATCAGCTCTACGGTTATCAATTTCGTCTTTGCTTGGCACGTATAAGAAGATTGCCAAAATGAATACCATCATCACAGCCACAAACGTGCTGGCAAAAATAAGGATAAGTTTTAAGTTGAGCCTGTTTGTAGCTTCGTTTAATGCCTGAATACTGTTGTTTAATGCACCTGTATGCTTCTTATTTGCGTTTTCTAGCGATTTTTCAGCCTTGTCTAGCACTCCACTAGCGACTTGGTTGTAAAACTGCTCTAATCGCTTCTTATCGTCTGCTATGGCTTCTCGATATTCCTTCATGGATGCCAATAAAATATATAACTGGTCATCTAAATCATTTTGATTACTCATAATGACATTCCGCCTCTACTTAGTTTTTGAGATGCCTTGCGGAGTGCTTGCTCGGCTCGTTGTTTATCTAATTCTTGCTGTCGTTTCATTTCCGCTTGGCGTTCCAGTTCTAGACGTTTGGTTTCTTGGTTCTTCTGCCATTGATCAAAACCTTGATCGACACGGTTTAAACCACGCTGTAAAACGCTCTCTTTCTGCTGTTTCTGTTGGTCAAGCTGTTGGGCGTTCTGCTGTTTCACATTGTCATTAAAACGGCTGATTTCAGTGTCTATGCCTTTTCTGCGTAATTGGGTGACTTTAGTGCCTTCATGGATGGTGGCTTGTAGTCCGTTATTCTGATCGGCATAGCTGCGGTGATCTATTTTTTCCTGTATGCCTGCTCGTTCCAAAGCACGATTGGCAAGGTTTGCCCACGTTTCCCGAATCTGTTTAATTTCGTCTTGGGTTGTACCCATACCAAGGCTTTTTCGTTTGGCGTTGCTGAGTTCAATTTCTGCCTTTGTGGTCAGAGTCAGATTGTTTTCAGGGTCTAATTCCGCCTTTCGGGTGGTAAGCATGATATGGGCGTGATGGTTCTTATCATTTCCGCCTTTGCTGGGTTCGTGGATGGCTAAGTCTGCAATCACGCCATAGCGATCAACTAAGGCCGTGGCAAAGGCTTTTGCCAAGTCCTTACGTTGATCTGCGTCTAATTCATCGGGTAGGGCGATTACCCACTCTCTGGCGGTTCGGGCATCTTTGCGGTTTTCGGACTGTTCCGCCAAGTTCCAAAGTTGGCTGCGGTCAATTTCAATATTGAGATTAGACACAATTTCGGTATGGGCGACTCCATCCTTTCTCGTAAAGTCATGCGTCAGCCCTGTACGTTTATCTTCTAGTTTTTCCCCTGCACGATAAGCCATAGATGCAACGGCAGTTCTTCCCGAACTGCGGTTAACGGTTTTGGTTGTACAGTGGTAAATCGCCATTAAATTTTCCTTGTGGCATCCACGTATTGATTACATTTCGGGCATTCTTTTCTAATAGTTTGAATGGATACTCCATTCATTTGCTCTATAAGAATTTTAGGTAATTTGTATAAAAATTCATTCCCACAGTTTGAGCATATAAAAATATGCTGTTCATCAATATTGTATTTCTTCATTTGCTTTACCGCTTTTGCTTTTGCTTTTGGGGTTAAGGGGTGTCCCCCTTACGCATCTTTTGACTTGAATGAAATTCAAGTCGTAAGTGCGCATTTCATGAAAAACACGATAGCATATTACCCGCTTGAATTTCAATTCATAGGGTCTTATGCTTGAGTGGTTTTCTATATTCCGAAATTAACCGTTATGACTAAATCTGCTGAAAATATCGAAAAGAAAATTGAAGCCCAGTTAGAGAAGCTGAAACAGTTAAAAGCACAGAAACAGGCTATTGAAGCAAGAGAACGTACCAAGCAAAAAGAACAGCAACGAAAAGACGATACTAGACGTAAAATTTTGCTCGGTTCTTACTTGATTAAGAAAATGCAGGCAAATGAAGCCAATAAAGAAAAAATACTCGCTGAACTCAACGAATATTTAACAGAAAATAGAGATCGACAGCTTTTTGATTTGCCCGACATTGAAGCCTAATTTTTCTTCGCTGTTTGGTTGTTTTGTTCGGCTTGATACTCTGGAATGAGCGTATTTAAAACCTTTTGAATATTGTCCTTGTCTTCTATCTGCAAATTATCTCGATAGTAAATTAAGTCCTGTATTTTGCTTTCCATCTGCATTTTTTCGGTGGGTTCGGCATCTTTGGATAGTCGGGATAATAGGAAGATATAACCGCATATA
>NZ_VOYF01000044.1:0-5885 GCF_013420775.1 Acinetobacter sp. YH01010
ATCAATGGCAGAAGAACCAAGAAACCAAACGTCTAGAACTGGAACGCCAAGCGGAAATGAAGCGACAGCAAGAATTAGATAAACAACGAGCCGAGCAAGCACTCCGCAAGGCATCTCAAAAACTAGGTAGAGGCGGAATGTCGTTATGAGCAACCAAAATGATTTAGATGACCAATTATATATTTTACTGGCATCCATGAAGGAATATAGAGAAGCCATAGCAGAGGATAACAAGCGATTAGAGACGTTTTACAATAAGGTAGCTAGTGGGGTGCTAGAACAGAGCAAAAAGACCCTAAATAACGCAAATCAGGAAGCTACACACGCCCTTCAAGGTCGTATTCAGGAGTTAGATAAAGCCACCGATAAATTGAACTACAGATTTATTGCCTTGTTGTGTGCAATTTTCCTTAGTCTGGTATTAGTTTTCCTGTCTTTTATATTTTTATTTATTCCAAGTTTTGACGAGATCAAAGAACGTCGTGCAAAAGCAGCTTGGCTAGAACAAAGATATAACCTAGATATTAAAAACTGTAATGGCCAATCCTGTGTCCGGATCATGAAAAATGACTGTCATGGGCCAAACAAAGATTATTGCGTGATCGACCCTAAATAATGCTTTTTAAAGTGGAGTGGCAGGCCAATAACCGTGAGTAGTGCAAACTTCAGGAATAGAAATGGTAACAGATTTAGGTATTACAGTGGTTCGCCCTCCACCTAGGATAATTTCATCCCCTATAAAAAACTTATGACCATTAAGTTTATTGGTGATACTGACCTTGCCGTCATTTGTATATGCTAATTCAGTGCTATCAGCCCAGATAATAAAAGGACCTGTATCACTGTCCAGTCTGATACAGCCATACGGATCTAAATGCAATATTCCTCCAATAAGTGAAGCTCTTGCACCTGATTCATTATGCTTAATAAAAAATATAGGTTTTACAGGTTGTATAGCATCAGAAACTAAGGCGGGCTTTGCCATACAACCAGTCAGTACAGAAATGATGAAAAAACTTTGAGCTAAATTGTATATTTTCATAGTTAACCAAATTTTGAGAGAGGACAATACTTTGCTTGGTTTCTTTCGTTATTCAATTTATACCGGTGCACGCAAAGTGGCTCGACTTTGAAACATGGCTAAAGCCCTATTTCAAAGCATCGAGCAAAATTTTAATTAAACACGTTTCAATGCCATGATATGACGAACCATCTCGTTAATATGCTGTTTTGTTTCATCATCTTGAGAACTTAGCCAAGTTACAACATCCGCATCAAAAGCTTTTGCTTGAGCAATCGCATGGCGTTCTTGTAATTTTTTCACGAAGTTTGGTTTTACTACTGGCGCATTGGTAGGGTCAAAATTTTTATAGCGTTCTAATTCATTTTGCATGGTTATACCTCCGCTTTTGATTGTGTGATGGCTCAAAAGCAGTAATGATTCTTGCAACATCACCACGTTCGACCCAAACCACTGTTAGTAGTCTACCACGATTGCTTAGACCGATTGATATCAACCGTTGTTCGTCATAATGACCAAGATCGTCAAAGGACATCAGCTCTGGATCAAGAAAAACGCTACATACTTCTTCAAAAGTAATTTCACGCCCTCGATAGACTATTTCCATTTTTTTATCGTGCCATTCAAATAGCAGACCGTAATACTCAATCAACGGCATCTTTAGCCTTTTCCCTAGATTTACAACCTTCTAAAAGTCTACTTAGAGGGTTTCACTTATTCAATAACTCATTAATTTAAATGGGTTCTAACATCTAAGTTTCGTATAACCGCCATTATGTTAAATAGCACCATTTAATAATGAAAATATTATTAAAATTTACAGTATTCAAAACCTTTGCCGCCAATTCTCATATCAACATAAAATCTATTGGTTTGAAATATTTCTGGAATAGGGGAAATGTTGCCTTTATCTTCTTTAACATAATGAAAATATAAGTTTAATAAGTATAGGGCGCTTAGTGAGTTTAGGAGGTTTTCTAACGTAGCATTATGAAAATTAAGCTCTCTATTGTGCTTTATAAGATTATGATCTTTCCACCACTTTATACTAATGAATTGATCTTGATCCTTAGATTCAATATCTTGAAAGGGTTTAAATTTTAACGAATTATTTCTAAAAGAAACGTCTTCTAACAACAAATCTTTATCAGCAATTGAAGAAAAATCAGACCGAAATTTATCAAAATTATATTGTTGCCCTGTTTTGTTTGAAATAGCTTTATAAACAGCTTCAATTTCAGAACATGTAGACAAGTATAAGGACATAATTTCTATAGAAAAAACATTAAAATTTCTTTGATCTATCTGTATGTAGTTGCTCAACTCTTTCAACTTTGTTTCTAAATATAAAAAGCGTTGCCAATAGTTATTAATCATAAAGTTTTCCTAAAATTAACATAATACACCTTATACGAAATGCGTTATAATTATCTTTAGAAATCAATGCTGTAGTTTCTAGTTGATAGCTCATCTTCCCCAAGGTGGGCTTTTTTTATGATTTTTCACGTTCCACGCCTATTCTTTGATCAATGTTTCACAACTTTGATTAGCTCCATTAAATAATTAAAACCTAGATAGTAAGAACCGAGCGAGTGTCTACGAGCGATTGAGCATCATCAAAATTTCACGCTCGACTTTTCTCTGATTACAAGCTCCCTTTCGATTTTAAACGGTAGGTACAGAGCATCCCGAATGGGTGCGAACTTTGGAGCTTTTGCTTTTCAAAAAGTATGAGCGAAGCGAATACATTACCAATGCTTTTGCTTTTAGATTTCACAAACAGGATTAACCAAAAACTGCCCGATGAAGCGAGGGACGAGCTTCAATAGAGTACGAGCTTTAGCGAGTACATAGGGCAGTTTTCCACAAGTTTTTATATTTTTTATTTTTAAATATATTTTTAAATATTTTTAAGTTGCTTGAAACGCTTGTACAGCAAGGCTTTCACAGCTAATAAGTACACCAATTCCGATATATAAGTACACTAATTCCGATATTTTAGCCCCAATAAGTACACCAATTCCGACATATAAGTACACTAATTCCGATGATATTGACACCTACATTACAAAGGTGTACAAATACACTTGAATTATAAAAGTGTACAACAATGAAAAATGACTTAGTTGTAAAAGATAATGCGTTGATTAATGCTAGTTATAGTCTTGGTCTTGTCGAACAGCGATTGATTTTATTAGCTATCGTTATTATTCGGGAACATACTCATAACATGCACCTTGACTATATTGCATTCAATAAACCAATTGAGATTACAGCAGAAAGTTATATTAATACGTTTGGTGTAAGCCATAGCACAGCATACGAAACACTAAAGGATGCCTGTAAGTCTTTATTCTCAAGACAGTTTAGCTATCAAGAACCTAGAGAAAAAGGTATTGCTCATAAAACGACTCGCTGGGTGTCTGATATTGCTTATATTGATAATTCTGCAACTATAGAATTTACTTTTGCTCCAGCGGTCTTACCCCTAATCACTTATCTTGAACAACACCTTACAAGCTACGAATTAAAACAAGTTGCCAATCTAACAAGTGGTTATGCTATTCGCCTATACGAACTTTTAATTGCGTGGCGTAGTACTGGGAAGACACCAATTATTGATTTAAATGAATTTCGTTTAAAACTTGGAGTTGGAGATGAAAAATATCAAAGAATGGGGCAATTTAAAGAAAAAGTTTTACATATTGCTATTGAGCAACTTAACAAACATACAGACATTACCGTAACTTATGAGCAACATAAGCAGGGGCGTACAATTACAGGGTTTTCATTCAAGTTTAAGCAAAAAGTACAACCTAAAATTGAAACTAAACGAGATCCCAATACCCCTGATTTTTTCATCAAAATGACCGATTCCCAACGTCATTTATTTGCAAACAAACTGTCTGAAATGCCTGAAATGGGGGCATATTCTCAAGGTACAGAAAGCTATCAGCAGTTTGCTATTCGTATTGCAGACATGCTTTTAGAGCCTGAAAAATTCAGAGAGTTATACCCTTGCTTAAAAAAGGCAGGATTTGGTAATTAAAAAAAAGGAGCTTCAGCTCCTTTTTTTTTAATTTTATTCTTTGGCTGGCTGTCCTATCGCATCTAACTGATTAATCAGTTCCGCATTTACTTCTTCGCCCGACTTATTGGCAGTATCTTTACTTTCAAATCGTGATGAATCTTGGAGTTCTTTTTTCATACGTTCACGGTCTTCGTCTGTAATTTCTTGCGGAGCAGGTACTTGTTGCGCTTCTTGGCGTACTTCTTCCACAATCTCAGGAGACGATGCTTGCACTCTTACATGTTCTGGTTCTTCTTTATTTTTGCTGCATGCAGTAAGGGTAATAACTGACATTGTTAATAAAGACATTAAAATTTTATATTTCATAAAGAATATCCAGCTTAATTGTTATTCATCGAAGGTAAATCAAAAAGTATTCTATCCCGATCCTCTATTAAATAATCATTAAGTTCAGCGAGTATTTTTTCTTTGTTGGCTTCATTGGATTGCATTTTTTTAATCAAGTAAGAACCAAGTAAGATTTTACGCCGAGTATCATCCTTGCGTTCTTGCTCTTTCTGCTTTGTTCTTTCTCTTGCTTCAATAGCCTGTTTCTGAGCTTTTAACTGTTTCAGCTTCTCCAACTGGGCTTCGATTTTCTTTTCAATATTTTCAGTTGATTTTGTCATAACGTCCAATTTCGGGATATAGAAAACCACTCAAGCATAAGGCTCTATGAACTAGAGTTCAAGCGAGCTATATGCTATCGTGTTTTTCATGAAATGCGCACTTACGACTTGGATTTCATCCAAGTCAAAGTTTGCGTAAGGGGATACCCCTTAACCCCAAAAAATTGCTACGCAATTTTTTAAAAGCAAAAGCAAAACTATCACAAGGCTAAGGCATGGCAATTTATCACTGTACGACTAAGACCGTTAATCGAAGTTCGGGACGAACTGCGGTAGCATCTATGGCCTATCGTGCAGGAGAAAAATTGACAGATGAACGGACAGGGTTAACGCACGACTTCACGAGAAAAGAAGGTGTGGTGTATACAGAGATTCTTTCTAACTTGGATACTGAATTAGACCGAAGCAAAGTTTGGAATTTGGCGGAAAAATCAGAAAATCGGAAAGATGCCCGAACCGCACGTGAATGGGTGATTGCTCTACCGGACGAGCTGGATGAAGAACAGCGAAAAGAACTAGCAAGAGAGTTTGCTCAATCTTTAGTAGACCGTTATGGGGTGGTTGCAGATTTAGCGATTCATGCACCTAGCAAAGGTGGAGATGATAAAAACCATCACGCCCATATCATGCTCACCACCCGAAAAGCCGAATTAGACGCAGACAATAAAATCACTCTGACCACCAAAACCGATATTGAACTCAGCAACGCCAAACGAAAAAGCCTTGGTATAGGGACAACCCAAGAAGACATTAAGCAAATTCGAGAAACATGGGCAGACTTAGCCAACAATGCATTGGAACGTGCAGGCTACCGAGAAAAAATAGACCACCGCAGCTATGCCGATCAGAACAACGGACTACAAGCCACCATCCATGAAGGCACCAAAGTCACCCAATTACGCAGACAAGGCATAGACACTGAAATCAGCCGTTTTAATGACAATGTGAAACAGCAGAATAGCCAACAGCTTCAGCAAGAAAAACAGCAGAAAGAGAGCGTTTTACAGCGTGGTTTAAGCCGTGTCGATCAAGGTTTTGATCAATGGCAGAAGAACCAAGAAACCAAACGTCTAGAACTGGAACGCCAAGCGGAAATGAAGCGACAGCAAGAATTAGATAAACAACGAGCCGAGCAAGCACTCCGCAAGGCATCTCAAAAACTAGG
>NZ_VOYF01000045.1:0-5610 GCF_013420775.1 Acinetobacter sp. YH01010
CAAGTAACTTGGACCAGTGTTGATCATTTAGCATTGTTCGAGGCATAGCGAGTGTAAAATTGGGTTTGGCGATTTAATTTTACTATCTCGCTATTTTTTTAATCAACAAATGTCAACAGACCCTAATTTCATCTAGTTGGTTTTGCTTCGGTTACTTTCTAAGCTATCCAGATAAAGTAAGTTTAGCGAACTGCTTCAACATGCAATTTATAATTAACTGTTCTATTATTCCGTGCCGTATTCCGCATTTGGTAGATCTGAATCAAATAATTGCCTGATTCTGGCAGCTTGAATTTTCCAGATGCTCCTGTTGTAGATCCAATCACCAAAGCGTCTGCTTTTCCTGGTTTATCACCAGGAGCATATATATTAATTTGGGCTAAATCATGATTGCTTGTCAGCTTATAGCTTAAAGTTTGTCCAGCCTTAGCATTCAAACTATACTGAATGTCATCGTAGCCTTTAAATGATCCTGCAACTGTAGTACCAATAGCACCTTTTGCAAACTGAATGGGTTTTACTGGTGCAGCAGATACACTTGGCGAAACCGCCGCAGACAAAGCCAAAGTTATTGAACCTAACAAAGTTAATTTTTTCATCACTATGTGCCATTTTTAAATTGATCATTTTTAATCATGTGAAATTCTAAATTTCATCAATGATTTTTCATTTATATCGTAAGATGTACAAAGCACTTTTGCCATTTCCTTTTGTTATCCATTGATATAAAAAAACCGTACGAAGGTGGCTTATTTTTTACTTGAGCAGTCCGTATCTTGCATGTGAAAGTGTCTGTAATTCAAACATGTGGTCGTAATCATAGTTTGGCATTATGAATCCACATTTTTACTTACGTTTGATATGGCACTGCTCATAGAGAACATATTGTCGTTGAGCATGCTCATCAGTAATGAATTGAGTAATGCTGGGCTATGTGTATTCCACCACGCTTGAAAGACTCGTGCATGTACGCAGAGCATTTCTAGGAATTGTTTTTCATCTATATAGATATTTCCTTTTGACTTAACTTCTAAAGTTTCTAGGTAATTTACTGCGTCGTGGAAATGAATGGGCAACAGATCGCTATAACGTGCGATGCGGAAGTGTTTTTTGTGACGTGACCACATTTCTGCATGTAGTTTGCGTTCACCTTGGGCACGTCGGTCGATAATTTCTTTGAGTTCTGCTTGCTGCTCTGCGTTGATTTTTACTCGTGTGTCGATTTGCTGTTTTAGAACTTCTTTTTCCAGTACATCGAGTACCCATTTGCGGAATTCTTTAGCGACTTGTGTGAGGGCGAAGATTGCTATTAAATGAGAGCGCCACGTTAAGAAAATATTCGTAACACCCAATTGGGGTAAAGCACCTTAAGGTGCTTTTATTAGCGGTAACTCTTATTTCCTCCGGAAGTATAGCAATAACGACCACCTCTTGGACCATAACAATACGAGTCTGAATCACAAGAACAACCTTTAGAATATGTTTTTTTAACTTTTGTGTTAGGTTGACTCTTTATATGCGAGGAATAACTGTTCTTCACTGTACTTTTTGAGTATAGATCACCTTTAAGAAAGCAGTTTTCAAATGCGCATAAATATTTGGATAAAACCCATTTAGGACTTTCAAATTCTTTTGATAATCTTTCCCACTGATCTTTTCTATCATATATTAGAACGGCATCACCTCTTGCTAACTTTTCTACAATTTCCCCATTTTTAGGATTGTTTCTAACATTAAGAGTACTGGTATTTACATATTTCTTTGCTAAAGGATAGAATTCTTCTTCATTTAATTCCAAACCATCAAAAGCAAAACTAAATGATGACAATAGGATTAGAGATAGCTGTAGAATTATTTTTTTCATTAAGCATTACTCAAGATTGTTGTAGATTCACAAATACAAATAATAAAAGCCATCCAAAACTTATAAACCTTGCTGGCTTTGAATAGCCTTCACGCAAAGTAAACCATGCGAAAATATATGGCATTAGAAAGATTCCAATGCCTAAAAGAATCGAAACCTTCCGCTCAAACTTTGGCATAAATGGTAAAGGTGTAGGAACTTGCGTTCCTACAGGAGACATATTCATTTGCATGCTAGACCTTACAGGCTCACTTCTAACAGTTTCTTTCTTTACTTGCTTAGGGCTAAAACTGCTATACGAAAGCCCAGTACCAGGCAAACCAACAGTTGTTCTTGTTCCCTTTTTGCCAAGGTTTACACGCGCGCCTTTACCGCCTAATGAAACGCTAGAAATACCCTTTTTCGTAATATTTAAACGTACACCCGGTGCTATCTTTAGACTTTTTCTAAAATTAAAACCCACGATTAACCCCTTATATTAAAGCTGGAATTTCTTCCTCAAGCCTTTTTTCTGCCTGAGTTTTTTCATGTCTAATTGTTTGGCTTTGTCTATATTGCTCAGCTTCAGCTGTAATAGTAAATTCAGCATCGCTTGAAATCTTATGAACCTCACTTTGGATTTCATCTAAAGTCACATGGAAAAATTCTTTTCGGAGATTGACTAGATTTAAACGACGTTCAGCAAACACTTTATGAAGCGCATTTTCCATAGCCGGTGCATTTTCGCTATAGATCATTGCATGTACATCAAAGTAGAACGGCACACTAGCATCGCCCAGTTCATGTACACGATCTATTGGCTCCAAACGGCGCGTCATACCAATCTTATAGACATCTTCGCCAAATGATCCGATGTTAGAAATAATATAAACATGTCCCGCTTTTGTCTGCTGTGCCATTGATAGTGCGCGCTCATTTTTCTGATGAGCCTCTTCTAACTTAATTGATAACTCAGCAATTTCTGCATTCAATTTATCTAAGTTACCACCGACAGCTTTTGCTGCTTCAGCTTGTGCTTTCAATAATAATTTTTGGAATTTTTCCTCTTCCTTCTGAGCTGCCGCCATTTCCTGCTCAAGCTTTGCCTCTTCGCGCATTTGACGGCGAATTTCAGCCTGCTCCTCTTTCTCTTCTTTTACTTTTTCTTGATATCCATAAGCCAACCATAACTCCTGCATCTTCATGTCCACATATTTACGATCAATATAGACATGGTTTGACTCATTCATTTTATTTATATCTTCGGCAGCTTTGCGAATACGCTCCTGCATTTTTTCTATATTATTCCAACGCACATTTGCTATAGCTGCTTCACATTCATTATTGAATGCTCGCGTTGTTAGCTTGATTGCGCGTGTGACCATTTTCTTACCTTCAGCTTTACTTTCTCCCACAGTCCACTCTGTAGAGCAAGTGACTGCGGTTTTAGCCTTAAGCATTGATTTCTGTTTTTCTCTGATCAACGCAATTCTTTGTTTATATTCTTCAGATGTTCCAAAATCAAAATGTGGCTTATAAAACCCAGATTAAGCTAATTCTAAATCTTCATCATATACAGCAATCTTACGAGTTAATATTTGGAAAAGACCATATTTTTTTTGGTAATCCAGCTGAAGCGCTTGAATATCGCTACTTAGTTGAGTCTTACGCTTTAAAGATTCTTCGACTTCCTTATCAACATCTATAATTCTTGAATATCTAGCTTCATATTTTTTTTAATTGAGTCTGATTATTAGTATTCTCAGTTTCTTTTGCTTTATATTTCCCATATATAAAATAAAAAGCCGCCCCCAAAAGTGCTACACATATAAGCAAAAAAATTGTAATACCGTTCACTTTATACCCCAAGAATGTTATATTTTTACTTAATTTAACAAATTGTGTGCTTTTTGTCACACCGTAAATTTACTGATAAGATTTGCATGACTTTTCTACTTTTAAAATAATTTATGAAATTTTTACTCATTTTAATTTTGGGGTTCACTTCCATTCAAGTTTATGCAAAAAAGTGTGCTGACTTTAGTACTCAGCAGCAAGCACAGAAATGGTATGAACAAAGAAAGAAATCAGGACAAACAGGTTGGAAAAGTTTAGACCGCGACGGCGATGGTCAGGCCTGTGATTGCCTGCCGGGTGGAAATGGCAAGAAGTGCCCGAAGAAGAAAAGATAAAATTGAACAAGTATATTGATTATAATTTAATCCATTAGATTTAATTATTTCCTAATGTATTTCAGTCGAAATATATTTTAAGTAAATTATGCTTACCAAAAATTATGAATAAATTTGGATCAATAATGCATATTAAACCACTTTTACTTTTAGGCTTATTTGGTCTATTAACCGGGTGTCAAGTTGTAGAAACTGCTGATAATAAAAAGTCAGTTTCTATGTTACCGCTACACATTCCAAAGGAAGCACGCTACCTAAATACTGCTGCAAATGCACCTATTTCAGAAAAGCGAGAAGCTTATGCTAACCAACTCGTGAGCTCGGGCCAAAAATATGCCACGATCAAAACAATTCCTTATGAGTTTTTCCAAGGATCAGGTTCTTTAAGTGCGTACCCTTACACGGTTTACACTTTTGACCAGCAACGTGTGAAATTTGTAGAAAACTCACTACTCAGCCCATCAACTACACAAACAAGATTTGATCATTCGCAGGTGAAACTCAAACTACCTGTTGGTCAACACGACATTGTTTTCGTAAGTGGCATTGGAAATCATAGTTACTTTACTGAGATCAAAAACGTGACTTTAGAAGAAAATAAAGATTATGTGATTGGCGTAGATCGTAATCCAAATACAAAACCTCTAGTTTTCATTGCTGAATATGAAGTTGACTCTCGATTTAAAGCGACTGAGCCAGAATCTATTGTTATTACAAAACGTATTGTTGAAGGTGTTGAGCATGCAAACCTTAAAAAAGTCAAAGTTTATTAAAACAGCTACTGGCTTAGGGCTATTAACTTCACTGTTATTGCTCCAAGGCTGCGTACGAATGATGCTACCAACCTCAGAAACTGAATTGGTCACAAAATCAATCAATGGTGGTGGTTCAGTAGAAGTTCCTTTGGACTATGTACAATCCTATGCAAACTTAAAGCAGGCATATGGAAAATGCGTGGAATACAGGACTTATAATGATTATTTGAAAGTTGAAGCTAACCTAGATCGTGAAAATAATATTGGGACTTTTTATGGCAGACCGCCATATGGGACTTATATTTTTAAGACTACAATTACGCCTATAGATTCAACTTCATCTAAGCTTACAATCTATACAATACGTGGCAGTCTTCTGACAGACAATGCCAATCAAAATGTATTAAAAAAACGTTTAGAGCAGGATAAACTTCGTGCATTAGGTCAAGATCCAAAATGCAATAAAGGTTAATTTGTACTTAAATCAAAAGAGTGCCATATGGCACTCTTTTTTATTAGACTGATTAAAAATAAATTCATCTTGCTAATAATTGACCAATTTCTAAATTTGAATATCCACGATCTTTGAAGATTAAAACAATTGCTTGTTTATACATATCAGAATCGGAAGATTTATATTTATTAATAAGTTGCAGCTCTGAATTAAGCTGGAGATCATTTTTTATAGTCAATAAGAGGTGGTCCCACATGTTTGAACAACTAAAAGCGTATTTATAAGTGATATTCCGCTCTAGTTAAGCCACCTTGTTTTGTTGGGGTAGCTGATCATAGTAAAACTCATTTGGTGTCATTTTGTCTA
>NZ_VOYF01000046.1:0-4774 GCF_013420775.1 Acinetobacter sp. YH01010
TAAGCTATACATGTATATCAAGTGACCATTGGGATAGCTTTGTTACGACCTTTAAAGAATGCAAACAGTTGATTGGTAAATTTTTCACTGTGGGTATAGAAGGCAATAATTGTCGATTACGGCATCGAATCAGGCGAGGCTTTAGGAGAAGCTGCAACTTCTCCAAAAAGCTTGAAAATCATTTCAAAGCCTTTGATTTAGTGTTCTTTTATATCAATAATGGATTCGTTTAATGCCAGCATACTTTTTGAAACACCACCCAATTTTCTAGCCCAGTCGTCAATGACTGGGCTTTTTTTATTACTTTTCACGTTCCACGCCTAGTCTTTAATCAATGTTCCACGATTTTGATTAAATAAACTGAATAATTCAATCTGCAGAATTTAAGCGATTATCTTGAATAAGATCACTCAACTTACCTTCAAGCGATTCGATTTTATATTTCAGAGACAAGATTGAATCTTTTAAACGTGAATTTTTAGGTGCATCCGGATTCTTTAATTGATTAAAAACCTCTAATAATTCGCTGTGATGAGTGCTTAACCTTTCAATGTCACTTTCAATAGCCATTCTTGGTGTCCACAGAGCAAGTAAACTTTGCTCATAATCTTTGAGTTCTTGATGACTCATTGCATCTAATTCAGCCTTAGTTCTCATGGTTTAAAATCCGTCTTGCTATGAAGAGCTTTAAAAATCCGTTTTGTTGTTTCCTCTCTTACACTTTTCGGATCTCGTAAGATGCCACTAATCCAGAGGGCAAATGTCGGGTAGTCTGGGAAATTACTGAGGTCTGATAGCTCAGAAAGTTTAGATAAAATAGTGCTGTACTTGTTAATTTGAGCATCAGATAAATTGCAGAACATATCTATAGTTCTTTGATCTCGCTGAGGCGCTATTAATTTTGGCTTAGGTTTTTCTTTCACTATAAATTTAAAGCCAACTACTGAACGCCCTTTTTTTACATTTTCATAAGTGAGTTCAATATCTGTATTAGTTGTAATCTCATTTAATGAAGGCTTCATTACTCGGTCTTTTAAATTACAGAGTTTGTCATAAGATTTGGGCAAACCCAGCTCATTTTTTATATGTTCTAAGGACATTTCAAATTGTCCCATTGCTTGATGCTTTTTAGCTAAATGATAAAGATCGAATGAGTAATCTTTTTTCAAACTTAGTACGATATCTTTTTTATATTTTGTATAAGGGTTTAATTTATCAAACTCTTTTAACATCAGTAGAACGATTTCAGGGAAACGTATAGCTATCCCTCCGTCTTCATAAGTGCAATCAATCACCCAATTCGACAGCACCTTTTTTCCTCTTTCATTGTTATAAGAGAAATTTCTTTTAAGTAGATTCTTGCTGGCTAGTTCTAACTGCGTATATGCGGAATGCGTTTTAATGCCACATTCTCTAGCAAACTCTTCTGCCGTAATCATAATTCGGTCTTTTTCAGTTGCATCAGTGGTTCTAGCAATTGGGCTAGCAAGTATTAACATTCGTTTTTCATCAATGTTCATACTCTTAAAGCATTCTTGAACATTGTTTTGCATAACAACCCAGCTCAGAGGATATGTTTTTTTATTTTCGTCCATATAACTACAACCCCAAAAAACTAACTAACTACATTGGTATTTATGTAGCTTAAACATACATTGTCGTTTATTTTTTGACTACTATTTTTGTAGTTTTTTAACAAAACTACAAACTTTTTCTTGTAGTTTAATGTCCGGTAAAAGTAGTTTCTATGTCCGGTAAAAGTAGTTTTTTAAGTCCATTTTGTCCGGCATTTGTAGTTTAATGTCCGGTAAAAGTAGTTTTTTAAAGTCTGAAAGCATTGCTAGGCGTGGTTTATAGGGGGGTCTAAAAGCTTTTAAAAGCTTTTTAAAAGAATAAAAGGGAATTTATTTCCAAAGTGAGTTATTAAAACTGCCCTTGGTACTCGCTAAAGCTCGTACTCTATTGAAGCTCGTTTCACTCGCTTCGTGGGGGGCAGTTTTTTGCATATATGATCAAGGATTCAAAAAGCAAAACATGAATAATGCATTCGCTATGCTCATGCTTTTTGACGAGCAAAAGCATCAATACTTCGCTCGTAGACACTCGCTAATCACTGTCCCCAGTAATTCAATAAAAAACGGTTTTTCAGAGGGGGAATAAGCAAACTTTCGTTGTGTCGCTCGTAGATACTCGCTAAAAGGCTCTCATTTGCGTTCTAAGCGATTTTATTTTTATCAACTATAGTTTTACTGTATTTCTATCAAAAGTCGCTAAAACCCCCGTTTTTTTGCGCTTAAATGGGATTTCTAAGGCGTGTAGTCATGGTTATTGTCATTTTCTGGCTTTTTAGGCTCATTTCTCTGCTGTTTTTCTTGTTCTTGGCGTCTTACAAATGCCAAATGTTCTTGTTGCTCTCGTTCTTGTGCATAGCGTTGTTCTTGTTGCTCTCGTTCTTTACGTAACTGCTGTTCTCTAGATTCACGATCTTTTCGGTCGTTTTCGAGCTGTATTGCTCTTTTTTGGGAAAACTCTTGCTGCGCTTCGGTCTCAATTTTTTTTGTAAAAGCCGCATGCAATTCTTGGATTTTTAGATCTTCCATTTCTTCTGCATATAGTCGCTTTTGTTTTTCACCATTTTGAGGACTAAAGTATTTATTTCCATAGTTATCTTCTTCAAATATATAACTATTTATGATCTCCAGTCTTTGATCGCGTACATACTCTTGATACTCAGTTTCTCTGCGTGATATTTCAGAAATTTGATGATCTATATTTGAAATTTGATCATTAAGTTTTCGTTGTTTAACAGTGATGTTCGGTTCGTCAAATTTTGCAAAAGACTTTTTAGGCTGGAGCAGCTGATTTTCTTCTGTCCATTTATTTAAATGATCAGAATATCTCTCTTTTTTTTCTATTTCACTAAGACCAGAAATATGCTTTTGGATGTCTAGTTGGGTGTTGTGTTGGTCGATCAGGTCATTTATTTGATTGATCCATTTTGTTTTAAAAAATAAAGGCTCTTTTTTGCGTAGTTCTGATATTGCAGAACTCATCGTGTCTAATTTTGTTGTTAATTTTGATAATTCTTCATTTTGGAATTCATAAAGTTTCTGAGAAGTTTTTTCTGAATACTCAGCTTGAGAGTATTGAAACTGAAGCTCACTTCGTACTTTTTGAACAAGATCCTCAGATACTTTGATGTTTTCATCCAGTGCGATGACCTTTTTGATTTTTAAATTACGTAGCTTAATTTCATCATTTTTCAGACTAATTTCTGTAAATATCCCTCGTCTCCGGAGGTATGTCGCTTGAGGACCTTCGTGCTGAGTTGCTTCTAGGTCACTTTCCTGGTCTTCATAACTTCTGTGATCGACACGTTCATCAAATCCATTTTGTTCCAGGTGATGATTGCATAACTCTGCAAATGATTCTCTCCAGTGGCTTACAGTTTCTGTGCCATTGTCACGACTGAAGTCCCTATATTTTTTTGCTGAAAAGCCACCCTGCTCATTAATACTTCGGGTTGTGAACATGATGTGTGCATGGTAGTTGCGTTCATCACTTCCACTGTCTGTATGAGGTGCATGAATAGCAGCATCAACGATGACACCGTATTTTTTAACGAGGTTTCGGCAAAGTTCATTGAGCATATTTTCACGCTGTTCAGCGTTTAACTCACTGGGAAATGCAATCTCAAACTCTCTTGCAAGTAATGCATCTTTTCTACGTTCAACCTTTTCGACTTCATTCCAAAGTGTTTGGCGCTTGAGTAACTCAGTATTTGTATTTTCAGGTGCATAGATTTTTGTAAATTCGACACCAGTTTTTCTTGTGTAGTCTTGTTCTTTTCCATAAAAATCGCATACCAATTTTTCACTTGAACGATATGCAGCACAAGCAACGGCCGATCGTCCATTACCTCTACTAATCGTTTTAACTGAAAAATGATATATCGCCATTTTGCTTTTGCTCTTTATTTCGATTTATCGAAATTACCAACATGTATATGTTGGTCAGGGGATTACAAAGGGGATTTACCCCTTGTCGCACCATTGGATGAAATCCAATGGCTAAGTGCGCCCTTCGGGAAAACCACGATAGCATGGGCTGTCTTGAATTTCAATTCAAACAGACCTATGCTTGAGGGGGATTCCTTGATACGGTGATGGTATGAGTGTTGATAATTTAGAGCAAAAAATTGCAAAGCAAGAAGAACGCTTAAGACAGCTAAAAGAACAGAAAAAAGCTGCCATTGCACGTGAAAAAAAGAAAGTTTCTGATCAACAAAGAAAAGATGATACGAGACGTAAAATTCTACTGGGAGCTTGGGCTTTAAATAAATTAAAAAATGATGAATCGTTTAAGCAGCAATTAGCCGATTTTGAGCAATTTTTAAATACGGAAAATAAGACCGAAGAAAATAAGCAGAAAGATAAAGATCTTTTTAATGGATTTATTTGGGATAAGACCTAAATTTCGCATAAGAGATTTTATGTTAAATTTTTTATATCAAAATTTCAAAGTGTACTGATGAGTACACTTTGAATGGGTTCTAATACCCGAATTTCGTATATGAGATTTTATGTTAAATTTTTTATATCAAAATTTCAAAGTGTACTGATGAGTACACTTTGAATGGGTTCTAACACCCGAATTTCGTATATGAGATTTTATGTTAAATTTTTTATATCAAAATTTCAAAGTGTACTGATGAGTACACTTTGAATGGGTTCTAACACCCGAATTTCGTATATGAAATTTTATGTTAAATTTT
>NZ_VOYF01000047.1:0-5057 GCF_013420775.1 Acinetobacter sp. YH01010
ATCGGACATATTGCAGAACATATCTACCGTTTTTGGATCTCGTTCAGGTGTAGTTAATTTTGGCTTTGGTTTCTCTTTGACAATGAACTTAAAGCCGACAACAGAACGCCCTTGTTTAATGTTTTCATAAGTTAGATCAATATCTGTATTAGCTGTAATCTCTTCCAGTGAAGGATGTATGACACGATCTTTCAGGTTGCCAATACGTCTATATGAGTCAGGTAATTCAAGTTGTTCGAATAGTTCATCTAGACTTATTTGAAAGCCTCCCATCATTTGGTGCTTTTTAGCTAAATGATAAAGGTCTAGTGAATAATCTTTTTTAAGTCGTAATACGACCTCTTTTTTATATTTTGTATACGGGTTTAGAGCATCAAATTCTCTAAGCAACAATAGCACTTCATCAGTGAAATACAGCTCTGTACCACCTTGCCCAACCTTATAAATAACCTTATTGAGCCAACGCATTTTTATTCGATCACCATTTTCAGCAGTATAGCCAAAGAAGCGAGTAAACAAGCGATCAGATGCTGTTTCTAGAGCCGTGTATGCTGTTGAGAGATCAATGCCACACTCATGAGCGAACTCACTTGAAGAGATAAAAACAGGGTCGTTGCTAGATACTTGAGTTGTTCTTGCTAACGGTGTAGCCATTATGAACAAGCGTTTCTCATCAAGTGACATCCCTCTAAAACACTCAGCAACTCTGTTTTGCAATACAACCCAATCTTTGGGGTAATGTTTTTTTATATCCAATCCCATAATTATTCTACATTGTTCGTGTTGGTAGTTTTATATATTAATCTACACACATATACAAGTAGTTTAATACTTGGCGTTTGTAGTTTTTAAACTTGGCGTTTGTAGTTTTAAAGGAGCATTTAACTTGGCGTTTGTAGTTTAATACTTGGCGTTTGTAGTTTTTTAAAGTCTAAAACCCTTGCCTAGCATGGTTTAGGAGGGGGGCTAAAAGCTTTTAAAAGCTTCTTAAAAGAATAAAAGGAGAAGCAAAGTCAAAATCAAAAGCTATGGCACTCGCTTCGCTCGTGTCGTTTCAAGAGCAAAAGCAAAGTCAAAAGCATTGATAATGCATTCGCTGCGCTCATGCTTTTGTAAAAGCAAAAGCTCCAAAGTTCGCACCCTTCGGGATGCTCTGTACTTCCCGAAAATAAGGCTACTGGGAGCTTGTAATCAGTGAAAAGGCATTGCGAGAATTTTGATTTTGACAGTTCGCTCGTAGACACTCGCTCTGTAAATTGCTGTTATTGTTTAGATATTTTTAACATTGCACGTATTTTTTAAACTTTAAGATTAATAAATAATTTGAATTTTCACATTGTTTCTAATTTTAGTATCTCAAATTGATCATAAATATAGCTCTATTTTGCGCTGATTTGCGTTTTAAGCGACTTTTGATGTGTCGCAGTACTTTTGTATGTCTGTCATCTGTTTCGTTGAATACAGCGCATTTTGTGCGATTTTTTGAAGTTGCGATTTTTTGAAGTTGCGATTATCTTGTTACACGGTAATATTTTTTATAAAAAAATCAAAATTTAGATGTTATACGGTAACTATTAAAAGTTACATGGTAACTATTTAGCGTTACAGGTAACAATATGGTTATCGGGTAACGCTATTTTTATAAATCTGTATTCATATTTAATTACCGTGTAACGTGAATTTATGCTATGCTTTGATGGTTGAATAATAAAATTGGAATTATGCAATGAAAGATGCAAATGATAAAAAGACGATTGATATGTTAAAGCCTGCCCCACTCACGAATTCTGAACGACAAAAAGCGTATAGAGAAAGACGTAAGAGTGATGCAAGTCAACGCTTAGACGTATATTTAGATAAGTCTGTATCAGACCAGTTGGCTGATATTGTTGGAGCAGTAGGGGGGAGTCAAAAGGACGTTTTGACACGTCTGATTGATAAAGAATATAAGCGTTTATATGCTGTTAAAAACAGTAGATTAAAGAAGTATATTGAAAGCAAGGGATAAGTACTTGATTTGATAAAGCCCCAAAAATGTGGCTTTATTTTTATACTAAAAATCGGGGCGTGGTGAGTTGTCAATTTCTTTGTCAATTTCACGATTATTTTTGCTATTTTCTTGCTGATTTTTAACAGTGCTTTCTTGTCGATCTAGCAAGTCGTTGCTATTGCATGTAGCTAAATCATCAAGCCAGTTTTGCACAAATTCCCGATCTAATTTGAGTAAGTTCCTTTCATGTTGATCTCTAATATATCCTTTATTTTCAAATATTTGGTATGTTTTAAGGTCGTTTGAAAGGGCTGTGATGCTTGCTTGAATTGTTGGTTCATTTGCTTCGTTTTTGAGTACATCAATAATTGCATATTGTTTTTGCTTTATTGCTTCAATGTACTCTCGAATATTATGTTGTGGTTTATCTTCAATAGCTGATAACTCTAAAACCCTCGCAATTAAAGGCGTTTGCGGTAATTCTTGGAAGTATTTGCATGCTTCTAATGCGCTACATCGCTGTGATTCACTAGCTGTACGCATGATTTCTGCTCTTGATGCGCTTTGATCTGCTGCAAGTCGAGCTTTGGTTTCTAAATAATAGTGCTCATATAGCTGATAGTTGTTGTATTCACGCAAGTCATTGACTTCATTGATCGCTCGCTCACGTTCAGCAAGCTTTGCTTGATATGCAGCGTTTTTGTCTTTGTCTCTAAACGTCAGGTCGGGGTCAAGACGTAACAAGGATTTTGGAATCATTGGCACTGGCTTTAAGTTCGTGCCGTGGATACGGTTGTAATCTTCGTGATGTAGGCAGGACACTGTGTTCGGCACTTCAACATCAATGCCTTTGATGTTTACAATTTTAGTCGGTGCGTACTTCTCAAGATGCTCATTAATAATAACTTCTGTATCGACACGCATTTCATTGATGATCGTTTTGCCTTTTCCTCTGACGTCTGGAGTAATTTTTTGCGCTCCGCCACTTGCAGGGTCTTTGTCGTTGTAGCGACTGAAAAACTGTTCAGCAGTTCTGTTGTGTTCATCGACCGATCTTTCACAATACATGATATGCAAGTGCGGTTGATCTTGTCCGCCGATCTCTCCAGTGTGGTTGTGAATTGCAGCAGTGTACGGAAAGTTAAACTCTTCCGTGAATTTTTTAATGAGTGCTTCGGCTAGTTCGATTCGTTGCTGAACCGTTAGCTCTTTCGGCAATGCGATAACTTGGCTTGCAGCAGTGCGCGCATTTTTTCGCTCGTAGTTGTGAGTAGCTTCCCAAAACAGGTCAGGACGCTTTTCGGCAAAGCTGGGCATGTTGCCACTTTTCACAAACTCAACTTTTTCGTGAAGATTATCTTTGTGATTTTTATAGTGAGCAGTTCGAGTAATGTAGTGAAACCGGTTTTTGCATGACGGGGCTTTTTTGACTTTTGTGCCGGTTTTGCTTTTGACTTTTGTTGTGCCTTTGCCGGTATATGCATAGTCGAAATAATACATTTTCTTACACCCCCGTTTTGTGCCGGTTTTGCTTTTGCCCCGCAGGGCGAGAAGGAGAGTTTCTAATTCAAATTAATTGCGTAGTAATTAATTTGAATTAGAAACACGTAGACGAGCAAAACATTAAATAAATTACTCACGTAATTTAGTTTAATTTTTGTTGCGTGACAATGTATGATGGAAAAACTAAATTTTTATTGTGGTGGTGGCTTCTCTATGGCGACTCGTGGACGACCTGCACGAATATTTTATGATTCTGATTTAGGTAAAATAGTTCGTTTTGCAATGCGTATGGAATTTCGGACTAAAGCACAACAAAAACTTTGTGATGCAGAAAATCATAGTCCCATCACTACGTTTCATACTGCTGTTGATAATGAGTTGTTGACGCTAGTAAAAACTGTAGATCGTGAAAGAACTACGTATAGAAGAAATGCTGAGTTGTACAAAATTATTCAACATAAATCGACAACGACTGTCCAATTAACACACTTAGAAAAAGAAATTTTAGGCTATGACTGGAAAGATCGAGACGGTTTTTTTAATTGTCAAAATGCTTTAACGACATACGCCAAACTTGAAAAAATTGCTAAATCTGAAATTGAACGTGCAGAAAGTCAGAAACGGCAAGAAGCGATAAAAAAGACACTAGAACAGCAAACTGACGGACAAAAGCGCAGAAAAGAAAATGAACGAAGAAAGTATTTTTTAGGTGGTGTTGTTCTTAAATATAGCCAGTTTTTGAAAGACAATTATCTATTCGGTCCGCAAGATACAGAAGAAGCGATTTTACAGCATTTACTTGAAGATTTTATTGTTTGCAACTACTTGTCAGACGTAACAAATGATGATGAAAATAAAGCAAATAATGTAAGAAATTCTATTAAAAATAAACGCTCTGAGATAATAGAGAAAATAAGAAACGTTGCTAAAGAGATTGAAAATGATAAACGCAGATGACAGTTGAATCAGTTGTTATAAAGCAGTTTTTTTGCTCTCAGAATTCTATTTTCTAAACCCTCTATGCTTTTCTGAAGTCGCGGACTATATGCTTTTTTTTGAAGATCAGAAAATTCTTTAAGCTCTGTTTCGAGCTGCTCAATTTTTTGTTGAAGCAGAATTTCTTTTTCAAATTTTGTTATGTCTTTTTCATATATCATTTTGATTTTAAAATCCTTTATGTACTAAACATAGATGCCTAATACCAATATCCTTTCGCTTGCCCTGGGCAAGCGAGGTTATTGGTATTGGGCATCATTTGAAATCAGTTTTGCTGTGTAATGCTTTAAAGATTCGTTTTGCTGTTTCTTCTCTCACACTCTTCGGATCTCGCAAAATTCCTGCAATCCATAAGGCGAATGTTGGATAGTCTGGGAAGTTACTGAGGTCTGAAAGTTCAGAAAGTTTTGAAAGGACAGCGCTGTATTTATTAATTTGGGCATCGGACATATTGCAGAACATATCTACCGTTTTTGGATCTCGTTCAGGTGTAGTTAATTTTGGCTTTGGTTTCTCTTTGACAATGAACTTAAAGCCGACAACAGAACGCCCTTGTTTAATGTTTTCA
>NZ_VOYF01000048.1:0-4786 GCF_013420775.1 Acinetobacter sp. YH01010
CTAGACAAAATGACACCAAATGAGTTTTACTATGATCAGCTACCCCAACAAAACAAGGTGGCTTAACTAGAGCGGAATATCACTTATAAATACGCTTTTAGTTGTTCAAACAAGTGGGACCACCTCTTACTACCGTCTGATTTTATGAAGAATTTATATAAAAAGTATCTAAAATTATATAATTAATTATATCCTTATTTAAATTGTTGTTCCAAGTAAAGATGCAGTTTTTAAGTAAAGGTAAAAATATGGGCGTACCCTTCCAGGTCGGACTAACTGGCTTCGCTCAAGCCAAACGATAAAACTGTTCATTGTACTTCTCTACTCATACGCAAAGTCTTTTTAGAATTTTAGTACGTCAACTGAAGGCGAAACGGCTACTTTCTGCACATAATTAAATGTGATCGGCTGTTATAGTTCAGCTACTTATGAGGGGTAAGTCATGTTTAAAAAATTATTACTTAGTTTACTTGTTGCTGTTCCAGTAATCGCTCAGGCTGAATGGCTTGAATTGTCAGAGGATGCTGAATACAAATCTTATATTGATCCTGAGAGGACTACTTCTACTTCTTCATCACTCCAGCAAGCAGAAACTTGGATCAAGATGATCATTCATACTGATTTATCTAAAGATGGTTTAAGTGTAGGCGATCATAAAATGGCTAAGTACAAAGTCAAATGTAATAGCAATGAAATTGGTTTAACGGCTGTGTATGCTTACAAAAAAACAGGGCAAATGATTAATTCTTATGTTCCTTCATATGTAAACTATGAACCAGTTATTCCTGAATCTAAGGGGGAGTTTATGGCTTATGTTGTTTGTAACTACCTCTATGGTGAAGCTGAGGAATGAGTACTTATTACATCAAGAAAAATGGACTTTATCTTCAAATCGAACAAGTCCGCTATGAGTCAGATTATTGGGAAATCGAAGAAATTAATGTCGAGACTAAAACTCAATATTCGTGGACCGATAAAGAAGATAAAGCTATGTCTTGGATGTTTTATGGTGATGCAGATACATATCTTGTGAAGCTCAATAGACACTCTTTCTTTAAAGATGCTAAAGTCGTTAAAGAATAAAAGCCCCTACTCGGTTAAAAGTAAGGGCTTTGACTCATTCGTAGTGATAGCTACAAGCAATTATCGTTATCTCTGCGTCTGTTACTGCATAAACTAGCCTATGCTGTTCATCTATCCTTCTGCTCCAAAATCCCGATAAGTCACCGAGTAAAGCTTCAGGTTTTCCAATACCTTCAAAGGGTGTACGTTGACATTCCTTTATTAGATTATTGATTCGCTTAAGAGTCTTTTTGTCTTGGCTTTGCCAATATACATAATCATCCCAAGCTGAAGGGGTAAAGCTAGTCTTCCTTTTCATCTAAAAGTTCTCTTTCGATTGCTTTAGATGCACGGAACTCTGCAATTGATTTTGCAAGATGTGCTGCATTCTTTGGAGAAGACATTAAGTGCAATGTTTCCATTACACTGTTGTAATAGTCTTGACCCATTACAACGGCATGTTGACCCTCTTTGCGAGTAATAACAGCTATGTCTGCATCTTCAATTACAGTATCTAAAACGGATTTTAAATTCTGTCGTGCATCTGTATAGGTAAATACTTGCATGTTTTGCATTTCCTAATTAAATATTTAGCCTTAAACAATATATATGGTCACTTCACTGATCTAGCATTAGTTGGTTAGCACATTGGCTCATAATTTCGCTATAGATACTTTATATGGACACTTAAATTAAAAATTGGCTGTTTGAGTTCATGTTTGCAAAAACATAGTTGCTGTACGGTATTCTGTACAATTTAAATGTACAATATTCTGTACATGATGTAAAGGGTGCTGTGCTTTAGGAATATCGAAAAAAGCCAGTTTTTAAGCGTACTACACTTATTGCTTCTTACTAATTAGTGTTAAAACCTATGCAAAATTTCAACCTACCTAAATCTGATGAATTTATTGATAACTTTAATTTCAATGCAAGAATTATTAGATATCGGACGTTTAAGGATACTTCTGAATTATTAATAGAAGAGAGGTGGTTCCACATGTGAACCGTACCGGGTTTGTCGGAGACTTTTTATTTAAGTTAGGCTACCTGACCTAACGGGTTAATCTTATCATAGTACATTGCTTCAAAATCAAAAGGTGATACATAACCCAGTGCACTATGTACACGCTCTTTATTGAACCAATCTACCCAGTTTAGTGTCGCAAGTTGTACATCCGCTAAACCTTGCCAATCTGCTTTTAAATATTCAATCACCTCGGTTTTGTATAAGCCATTCACTGTTTCAGCCAAAGCATTATCGTATGAATCACCGGTCGTACCGACTGATGCTCGTAAATTTGCTGCTTCTAAACGATTGGTATAGCGAATGGAAAGATACTGTACGCCCCTGTCACTATGGTGAATCACGTTCTTTGGCATGTCTCGAGCATGTAACGCTTGCTCAAGTGCAGCGAGCACCATGTCAGTATTCATCCGTGTAGATACTTTCCATCCAACAATTGCTCGTGAAAAGACATCAATAATAAAGGCGGTATATATCCAGCCTGAATGGGTTTGAATATACGGGTGAGTAGACCAAGGGAATTTCACCCTTAGCCCCTCGCAGAACCGGACATGAACCTCTCAGCTCATCCGGCTCCCATTATCCAACCGATGGTAAACATCCCATTTTCCAGTGCACAAAGGCATTTGGAAAATCACGCGCAAGTCGCCCTAAGGCATATCTAGCCCGTCTTTTATGACGGGCCAAGTTTTTATACTTACGCCTCATCCAGCGTATAAGATAAGCATTCATGTGTTGCCAGATCGCTGACATTGCTGAACCATGGAATCGACCATAGTATTGCTGCCAACCTTGAAGAATTGGATTGAATATTGCAGATAAATCACTTAATTCGCGATTACACATCAGATGTAGATGCCATTTCCGAATAGTCTGTCGCATTGCTTTAAGTGCATCACGACTGACTGCAGGAGAGAAATTTACATAAACTCTTTTATACTTGTCCACAGCCTTACGGGGCCTAAACGTGTACCCGAGAAAAGTAAATTGAACATCGGGATATGCTTTACGACGATTAATATCTTGGCAATAAACAATCTTTGTCTTGTCTGGATGCAATTCGAGACCACATTCACGAAATCGTGCATCGATCTTTTGTAAAACAAGTTTGGCTTGAGATAAACTCCGACAATGAATTACGCCATCATCTGCATAACGGCAGAACCGTACACTTTGAAGATGTTTCGTAATCCACATATCAAAAGCATAATGCATAAATAAATTCGCCAATAAAGGACTCACAACACCACCTTGTGGTGTGCCGCGATTCCTTTCTAAAAGATGGCCATTTATGTGTTGCATTGGTGCTTTTAACCAACGTTGCACATATAAAAGAATCCATGGAATTTCACAGTGTTTCTTGAGTGCACGCATTAGTAAATCATGGTCGATGTTATCAAAGAGACCTTTGATATCAAATTCCACAACCCAGTCATAATCCCAACTTCGTCTCCTCACTATCGCAATTGCATCATGGGCAGAACGCCCCGGACGATATCCATATGAGTTTGGATGAAATAATGGATCAATTTTCGGCTCTAATAAGAGCTTAACTGCTGTTTGCGCGACTCGATCTGCAACTGTTGGAATACCTAGTATACGCACGCCACCTGACTTCTTTGGAATCGGAACAGCCTTAACTGGCGGTGGAAAATAACTGCCAGAACAAAGTCGATTCCATAGTTTGTATAGGTTGTTCTTTAAATGCTTTTCGAATTGCTCAATAGATTCATGATCAACGCCTGGAGCGCCACCATTCTCTTTGACTTTTTTAAATGCCTCCCAGATTAACGCTTTAGGAATATTAAATGGTTTGGTCATAAAGTTTTGCTCCTCCTGCTTGCACAGTTGACAAATCCGTAGACCTGGATAATGCAACCCCTTCGCTCCATTACCATTACAGTAACTTCAACACTACTACGAGTTGCTCCGCCCCTTGGTGACGCATTGCTATTATCAGCCTTGCCTTTTGAGCTTGTGCCTTTCGCTTGACATCGCCACCGAAGGTTCCCGCAGTTCAACGTAAGAGCCTGAATTAGGATCGCGCTGCCTCTACGCCGGACACCGAATGGCCCGTAAGCAGGTAACGGCCAAACTAATCGCGGGGTAACTTCCATCCCCGGTTTTGATGTCATTTGAGTACTTTCGACACTTGAACGGCAGTTCACTGTTGTTCGCCTTCCTAATTCTTACCTGACATCTCTACGATGCCTTTTCCATAACGCTCACGACCGGGACTTTTGATCCAAGCCGCTTATGGTGGTTTGCTACCTGCTCCTGCAAGCCGATAGCGAGGGGCCATACCCTCATCTCTTACGCCGCTTGCTGCGGCACACTGAAGTCGGCCACCCACAAGTGATTAGGATGATCTGCATTAGAATTCCGTTTTACTAAGTCATCTGCTCGTTTTTGATCATCTCGGCTACGGGTAGTTTGTTTATTCTTCCCACGCCAAACACCTTGTATACCTAGATTTTGCATCAAGCGAGCAACTGTACAACGTGCAATAACATAACCTTCACGTTTCAATTGTTGCCAGACTTTACGCACACCATATCGACCTGAACTTTATGGCACTGTTGCAAATAGAGATTTGAGTCGATGATGTTCCCTTTAAAAAGTACTTAGAGACCGAAAACCCTGTTGATTAGACACACTTCACCCTGAGGCTGACCATAATAAAATGACGATGCTTGT
>NZ_VOYF01000049.1:0-4408 GCF_013420775.1 Acinetobacter sp. YH01010
ATTACTGACAAAAATTTGCTCAAATAAACTTCGAGTAATTTCTACCATCAATCAATGAAAATAATTTCGATCAATCAATCAGTAAAAATCCACACAAGTTGTTCTTCATAATCTCTTAATGATCTTCCTAACATCTCGTCAATGCTAGAAGCTGGACTTCGATAAACTTAACAACTCAACGCTTCGCGTTTCGTTCGTTTCCGTCTATCTCGTCGGTATGGTGCTCATTATAGGGCAATTTCTTACACGTGCAAGTGCTTTTCACTCACAAAGAACACGAGTGTTTTATTTTTATGCACCATTATGGTTCAAAAAACACACTTTATTCACATAAATACATGATATTTATTACAAATATCATGTAAAATATTTTTCCTATTTTGTGTGCTTAGTTTTTTACAGGTGCTGCTTTAATCACCACACTCTGTATAACCACTGGGTTTACAGGGACATTCTGGTGCATTCCATAGTTCGCAGTTGGAACTTTTACGATTTTATCGACGATATCCATACCTTTAGTGACCTTACCAAAAACAGCATATCCCGCATTCATTGCACTTTTATTGAGAAAGTCATTGTCTGCAACATTAATAAAGAACTGACTACTTGCTGAATCAGGATGATTCATCCGTGCCATTGCCAATGTGCCGCGTTTATTGCTCAAGCCATTACTTGATTCATTCTTAATCGCCGCTTTTGTTGGCTTCTCCTGCATTTTGACATCCATGCCCCCACCCTGAACCATAAATCCAGGAATCACGCGATGAAAGATCGTGCCGTTATAAAATTTTTCTTTTGCATAGCTTTCAAAGTTTTTAGCTGAGATAGGTGCCTTGTCATTGAATAGCTCAATTTCAATATTGCCTTGAGAGGTTTTCATTTCGACAATAGTATTGGCAGCAAAACTGCTTAAGCTCACACAGCCAAGTGCTGCGGTAAATAAAATCTGTTTTAACATTTGCTAACTCTTCTGGTTGATCTCGTACTTGTTATTGACTGTATATTAGTCTTTGATGATTAAAAAGTAATTATTCTGCCATTATTAAAACGAGAACAATGATGACGCAAATAATACCGTCGGACACTGCATTGACACATTTACCGCCTTGGCAACTGCGTGGCGATGCTTTTATTTTGAATTATTGGATCTCTCCGAGTTTTATCCAACAAGCGCAGATGTTCCGTTTAGCGACATCGCCTTTAGGTCGTGTGGTTCAGGTGTTATTGGTCCGATACCATGATTCACCTGTGGGCCCTTATGACGAATTGCTAATTTTAGATCACCCTTTATGGAGTAAGAAAAGGTTAAGTTCGATTCCTAAGATTTATGTTTCGACAGATATCTCTGTCATTCATGGTCAAAAACTCTGGGGTATTCCTAAAGAGTTGGCAAAGTTTGAATGGCAACAACATGACAATGAAGTGGTCTGTACTATAGAAGTTGAACAACACAAAATGCAGATCCGTTTAAAAAAATCACGTTCACAGCGTTCTTTCTATATTAATAGTCATCATATCCCTGCAGCGATGTTGCAAATCAGACAAGCGTGGGAAGGTAAGCGTTATCAATTTTCACCGAAGTTTCGTGGACGGCTCTCTAAACTGAAACAGATAGAATGGCACAACACGCAGGAGATCTTTCCTAATTTTGCCGAAGCACGATTATTGCAAAGCTTTTATGTCCCCGAATTTAGCCTCGTATTTCCTGCTGCAAAAATCCAAGATAAGTAACCTAATATAAGTAACCCAATAAATAAAAACCCAGTGTTTCACGTGAAACACTGGGTTTACTTTATATAAAGGAATGATTAGCTACGTTTATCCCAAAATTTACGGAACTTCGTACTGATCTCGATCACGTATTTTTTAGCTCGGTGCGAAACCGGGGTTAAATTGATAAAACCATGGGTTTGATCGGTATATTCTTGATAAAACACTTTCACCCCTTGCTGACGGAGTTTATGCGAATAAATTTCACCTTCGTCATGTAAAACATCATGCCCTGCCGTCACGATATACGCGGGTGCGATACCTGCCAATTTTCCATAGGTCGGTGAAATTAATGGATCATCCAAGGCCACTGCATGTTGTTCCGCATATAAAGCGGTTACGACATCAATATCTTTTTCAGTCAGAACCAGACCATCTTTATACGCATAGAAAGATGGGTGGCGACTCTTAAAATCCACTACTGGGTAAATTAATAGCTGAGCTTGCGGGGCAAAAACTTTCTGAGCACTGCGCTGCGCAACCGCAGTAGCAATATTGCCGCCTGCACTATCCCCTGCCACCGCAATTCGATTTTTAAGAATTTTAAACTGACGACTATTTTGATAAGTCCAGGCCAAGGCATCTTCACAGCTTTGCATTAATTGAGCTGGGCTGGCTTCTGGTGTTAAAGGATAATCAATACTTAAGACTTGTGCTTTAGCATGCACGGCCAATAAACGACAAACTTCATCATGCGTGTCTAGACCACCCACCACAAAACCACCACCGTGATAGAACACGATCATCGGTAATTTTTTATTTGGAGCAGGATGATAATGACGCGCAAACAGCGTAGCACTTTGTAAAGGTAGACGTATATCTTGCACTTGTTTCACAAAGGTCGGCTTGGTCTTGATCGACTCCATCTGTAAATCAAATAATTTACGAGACTTCACATAGTCTTCAGTCACAAAGCCTGACTTACCTTGCTTGAGTTGAGCCGCCATCATGCATTTCACCAGCGGATCTAATTCTGGAAAAATAAACGGATAATCGAGACGTTTTGCGAGGCTTTCTTTGGCAAAGTTAGGAAGACGATCAAGTAACCGAGCAGCCGTACCTTGGCCTTTATCTTTCATATTTTTAAGTGATTCATTCAATGCAAACATGCTCTATCCTTCGAATTATGCTCTTCATACTTTCTACATGATCTAGGTCAAATGTGACCATATTCACATATAAGTCTCAACATCAACATACATAGTACAGACCTAGTTAAGCTAATCTTCTTTTATAGAGTTGTCATTGACAATTTACCCAAGTTTTATGGGTTGATTATGCTAACCCATTCTCGATAAAGGATACTCACCATGGCTAAAAAGATCATCCTTCTGTCTTTTGCGACTGCTTTTTTGGCTGTAGGCTGCGTAGCATTCCCTGAAGATGGTTACTACGATGGACGTTATGATCAACGTTATGACCGCCGTTATGATAATAATGATCGACGCTATGACAATCGTTATGATCGCCGTTACGACAGTCGTTATGAACAAGACCGCCGTACATGGGAACGTCAACAACAACAACGTAATCGTTTAGAGCTTGAACGTAGAAAGCAGCAACTTGACCAGCGTAACTGGGAACAGAATCGTAAAAATCAACAAGAGTGGGATCGTCGTAAAAACGAACTCGAACGTCAACGTCTAGAACAACAGCGTAAATACTCTGAAGCTGAACGTCGTAAACGTGCTGAACAAGATCGTCAAAAAGTCAGCAAAGAGCGTCAGCGTTTAGAAGAACAGCGCCGTAAAGCTAGTCAAGATCGTAGAAAACAAACTGAGCAAGAGCGCAAAAAGAATATTCAAGATTTAAGAAAGGCATCAGATCAACAACGTAAAGCGGCTGAAGAACGTCGTCGCGCATGGGAAAATCGCCGTTAATTGATGCTTTTTGCAGATCGGTTAGAAGTAAAAAGCTCATCTACATGATGGGCTTTTTTTTGCTCGCTAAAAATCTAAAAGGTAATATAAAAAGCAATAGAAAAGAAAATAGACAGAAGAGGCATCCTATCTTCTGTCTATTCTTGACTGCCTGTTGTTACAGGTCAGAGAGCATTAAACAATATTATTGCTGAACTGTAGGTTGTGGTGCAGGCGCAGATTGAACTTCAGCACCTTGAGCTGATGGATCTGCTTGAACCACAGCACCCGATTGCTCTGTCGTTACAGATGCTTCAGTTGCAGACGTTACTTGAGCGGTTTCTGGAGATTCTACAGTTTCTTGAGAAGTACAACCTACCGCAGCTAAACCAAAACCTAAAACTGCAACAGCGAATAAACCAATTTTTTTCATCTTCATTATTTCCTTTATTGAATCATTAAAAGCAAAGCTCAACTTTGCCCGAGTCATAATGGAAAATAATTCTGTGAAGTTCCCATCTTCTGAGTTGTACTTTGTACGAGGCACGGTACAGCTTATGAAATGTTTTATTAATTAGGTAGTTTTCATTCATTTTGAGGCTTTACATCATTTATTTAACTCAAGTGCTTTGTTTTTTATTAATAAAATAAATAGATCTCTTTCATAAATCAAAAAACGATCTTCTTTTTGGTTAATATTTGCACTCCGGATTTCTTAGCATTCGTGCATAATCTGCGGATGAAATACATCGATTCAAACAAGCTTTCTGATCCTCAGT
>NZ_VOYF01000050.1:0-3526 GCF_013420775.1 Acinetobacter sp. YH01010
AATTTTCAGCGTTGCTGGCTCCCCGTCAGCCGGATTGGGTTGCATCGCAGGGGTGTCGAAAGAGTCAACTGCGGTCCAAAGCTGTTGGACTTGGGTGAAAAGGGCGTTTATTCTTCCTATACGTTGTTCAGAATAACATTGTTCCGCCAACAATCAATTCGGTAGATATTGAACCTGAATATAGGGATATATTTAACTTGACGTTACACCAATCACAACAACGGCAAGTGAATTACGCAATGAGTAATACTTTTGGTTTTGGCGGACACATTGCCACAAGTATTTTTAAAAAATATGCTGAATAGAGAGTAGGTGCTAACTTCGGTTTGCTCGTGTTGGCGCTAAATCGAAAGTTCAAGTATCCCAACATGTTCCTTCGTATAGAAGTTAAAAGTTGGCAATTATCGTAGAACAACCTACAGACAACACCAATATGTAACCGATAAATAATTACAAAATATGACCGACAGAGTAAACATCATCAATAACTACATCGATGGATACAACCAATTTGATATCAAAAAAATGGTTGCAGACCTTGACGATAATATTGTTTTTGAAAACATTCAAAATAATGATATAAGTTTATCGCTGAAAGGGTTAACAGCGTTTAAACAACAGGCAGAAACAGCAAAAACATACTTTGCAAAGAGAACACAGACAGTTAAATCGTTTAGGCATTTTGACAACAGCACTGAAATAGAAATTGATTATACAGCAATTTTAGCAATTGACTTTCCGAACGGCTTAAAAAAAGGGCAAAAGCTAAAGTTATCAGGAAAATCCGTGTTTGAATTTAAAAAAAACAAAGTGATTAAATTGACAGACATTAGTTGACATTAAAACCAGCGAACAAGAATATGACTTTACTAAAACATAAAAAAATTACAATAATTGGTGCCGGGCCTGTTGGATTAACAATGGCGAGATTGTTACAGCAAAACGGCGTGGACATTACAGTTTACGAGAGAGACAAAGACCAAGATGCAAGGATTTTTGGTGGGACACTTGATCTGCACAGGGATTCGGGACAGGAAGCAATGAAAAGAGCGGGATTGTTACAAACTTATTATGACTTAGCTTTACCAATGGGTGTAAATATTGTTGATGAAAAGGGCAATATTTTAACCACAAAAAATGTAAGACCCGAAAATCGTTTTGACAATCCTGAAATAAACAGAAATGACTTAAGGACTATCCTATTAAATAGTTTACAAAATGATACCGTCATTTGGGATAGAAAACTTGTTACCCTTGAACCTGATAAGGAGAAGTGGATACTAACTTTTGAGGATAAATCGAGTGAAACAGCAGATCTGGTTATTATTGCCAATGGTGGAATGTCTAAAGTAAGAAAATTTGTTACCGACACGGAAGTTGAAGAAACAGGTACTTTCAATATACAAGCCGATATTCATCAACCGGAGGTGAACTGTCCTGGATTTTTTCAGCTTTGCAATGGAAACCGGCTAATGGCTGCTCATCAAGGTAATTTATTATTTGCGAATCCTAATAATAATGGTGCATTGCATTTTGGAATAAGTTTTAAAACACCTGATGAATGGAAAAGCAAAACGCGGGTAGATTTTCAAGACAGAAATAGTGTCGTTGATTTTCTCCTGAAAAAATTTTCCGATTGGGACGAACGCTACAAAGAACTGATTCGTTTGACATCATCTTTTGTAGGGTTAGCGACACGAATATTTCCCTTAGATAAGTCTTGGAAAAGTAAGCGTCCATTACCCATAACGATGATTGGAGATGCTGCTCATTTGATGCCTCCTTTTGCAGGACAAGGCGTAAACAGTGGGTTGATGGATGCCTTGATATTGTCGGATAATCTGACCAATGGGAAATTTAACAGCATTGAAGAGGCTATTGAAAATTATGAACAGCAAATGTTTGCTTATGGAAGAGAAGCACAGGCAGAATCAATAATAAACGAAACGGAAATGTTCAGCCTCGACTTTTCTTTCCAAAAACTAATGAATCTATAAAACAGAAAGGCGAGGAAATGAAAGAGAAAATAGTTAAAAAAAACGGAATAAGACTTTTTACCGAAAGTTTTGGATGTGAAAAAGATCCGGCAATACTCTTGATTGCGGGAGCAACGGTATCCATGTTGTATTGGGATGCTGAATTTTGCCAGAAACTATCTGAAAAGGGATTTTTTGTTATTCGCTACGACAATAGGGACGTAGGAAAATCTACTAATTACGAACCGGGTTCAACCCCCTATGATATTGTTGACTTAACCCATGATGCTATTTCAATTTTGGACGGCTATAAAATAGTCAAAGCCAATTTTGTGGGAATTTCACTGGGCGGACTGATTTCTCAAATAGCATCAATAAAATATGCCGACAGGGTAAGTTCAATAACACTAATCTCATCAGGTCCTTGGGGCGACTCAGACCCCACAATTCCTGAAATGGATACGCGTATTTTAGATTTTCACGGAAAAGCTGAAACCGTAGATTGGACAAATGAAGACAGTGTGGCAAATTATTTAATTCAAGGTGCTGAATTGATGAGCGGCAGGAAACAATTTGACAAACAAAGAAGTGAAAAACTGATTAGAGCCGAATTTAAAAGAGCTAATAACTATATAAGTATGTTCAATCATGCGGCACTGCAAGGTGGTGAAGAATACTGGAACAGATTGAGCGAAATCAATCAACCAACCTTAATTGTACACGGAACGGACGATAAAATATGGCATTTTAAGAATTCAGCAGTTTTACTTGAAAAGATAAACGGCTCAAAACTAATAACGCTTGATGGAACCGGACACGAACTACATTTCGAAGATTGGAATAAAATTATTGATGGAATAACGCAACATACAACAAATAACAAAAGAATGAACAAATAGGGTATTATGTATTTCCAAATCAACGGTTTAGAGATTGAAGCTAATATCAATGTGTTATGACGCTCAAGCTGGTGGAGCCGCTGCGCGAGCTGTTTAAAGATGAGGTGCGCAAGATCGGTATGGAGTTAGGTCTGCCCTACGACATGGTTTACCGTCATCCCTTCCCTGGCCCTGGCTTGGGTGTGCGTATTCTTGGCGAAGTAAAAAAAGAATATGCCGACAGGTTGCGCTTGGCTGATGCCATCTTTATCGAAGAGCTGTATGCCGCTGACCTGTATCACAAAACCAGCCAAGCCTTCGCTGTATTCTTGCCAGTGAAGTCGGTTGGCGTAGTGGGCGATGCCCGCCGCTATGAGTATGTGGTGGCATTGCGCGCAGTAGAAACTATCGATTTTATGACAGCGCGCTGGGCACACTTGCCGTATGAGTTTTTAGAAACGGTTTCTAGCCGCATCATTAATGAGATTCCCGGTATTTCGCGGGTAACCTACGATGTTTCCTCAAAGCCGCCGGCAACTATTGAGTGGGAGTGACGGGCACTGGCTGGCAATGTCTAGCAACGGCAGGCATTTCGGCTGAGGGTAAAAGAACTTTCCGCTAAGCGATAGACTGTATGTAAACACAGTATTGCAAGGACGCGGAACATGCCTC